>CAMVGH010000133.1 GCA_947166945.1 uncultured Clostridia bacterium | reverse complement strand
TCATATATTTCCCTCCGTGACAAACTAAATGTCCGTTTCTTACTGCAAACATTATAATATATTTCTCTCTCCCTGTCAAGCAGAAACAAATGTGCTTATTGACTATCCGGCGTTTTTGTGATATAATTTCAAAAAAGGAAAACATTGAGACAAAGGATTTGAAAATGGACGATCACATACGGACGCTGATAATTCTCATAATACTCGTGCTGATGTCGGCATTCTTCTCCGCTGCCGAAACAGCATACACCAGCGCCAATAAGATAAGGCTGCGCAGCCGCGCGGAAAACGGCTCGAAGAACGCGGAACGCGCTCTTAAAATAATAGAGGGATACGACAAGACCCTCACCACGATACTCATAGGCAACAACATCGTGAACATTCTCACTTCCGCTCTTGCGACAGTGATGTTCATATCCCTGTTCGGCGAACACGGCACTATCATATCCACCGCGGTCGTGACTGTGGTGGTGCTGATCTTCGGCGAGATACTGCCAAAGACCATAGCAAAGATACACGCGGAAAACTTTGCCTGCCGGATAAGCGGTATAATGCGGTTTCTCACCGTGGTGCTCACCCCCCTCTCCGCCGTATTCATACTGCTCCAGAAAGCCGTATCCCACATCTTCCGCGGCAGCGGTGAAGAAGTGAGCATGACCGAGCAGGAGCTCATGCATATAATCGACGAGATCGAGGACGAGGGAGTGCTGGAGGAGCAGGAGAGCGACCTTGTACGCAGCGCCCTTGAATTCGACGAGACTCTCGTCTCCGCCGTAATAACGCCCCGTGTGAATGTAGTTGCCGCCGAGATAAATACCGGCATAGATGAACTGCGCGATCTCTTTCTCCGCGAGGGCTATTCCCGCATACCCGTCTATGAAAAGACAATAGATCACATCGTCGGCATAGTAAAGCACAAGGATCTCTTCGAGAGACTCGTGCGCGGCGATAATTTCTATGTAAGGGACATAGTGCAGGAGACACTGTTCGTTCCGAGCCTTATGAAGATATCGGACGTACTGCGGATGATGCAGAGGAAAAAGATACATCTCGCGGCGGTGGTCGATCAGTACGGCGGCACCGAGGGCATCGTGACAATGGAAGACATAATGGAGGAGCTTGTCGGCGAGATATGGGACGAGAACGACGAGGTGACGGCTCCGGTCAGATTCCTGAACGACAAGGTATTCGAGACGAGCGGAGAAGTCTCCGTACACGATTTCAACCGCTACTTCGAGGACAGATTCGTGATAACCTCCGACAGCAATACGCTCGGCGGGTGGATATATGAACTGTTCGGGAGGATACCGAAAGTCGGTGAGGTCGCGGAAACAACTGATTTCCGCATAACCGTGGAAAGCCTTGATGACCTTCGCGTAGGGAAACTGCGGTTTGAGATACTTGAAAAGCCCGAAGAGGAATAAAAAATGGAATTTTATGTTGTGGTGCTTGTCCTGAGCGTTACATCATTCACAGCGGACATGATACTGCGGTATATGGAAAAAATACGCTCCTTCGGAATGGAGGAGCGTTTGCATAATATAAAGGGAAAGACTATCCCGATCGAGGACTTTGTCCCCCACAACATCACGATGCTCACGGTGTTCGGTATGTCCCTCGGCGTATTCGGGATATTCATGAAACTGCTGAACATAAACCCGTTCGTGAGCTTTCCGTGCAGCGCGGCGTTCGGCTGTATCGTGAATTTTACGGTGATGCACTTTCTGAAACCGTTCGTGGCAAGCGTGACCGGCGATGAGCTGTCCGACAATACAGATCTCAGCGGGAGAGAGGCTGTCTGTACGGAGCCTATCCCTGCCGATGACTACGGAAAAATAAAGGTAGAGTACAACGGCAGGCACTACGAGTTCGACGCGATATCCGAGAATGAGACGGATATTGCCGCGGACGACCCCGTTCTCATTCTTTACCGCGAGGACGGTATGTGTGTTGTCGAAAAGCAGTCCGAGGTGCTGGATATCATCAATACAGGGTGATACGGCAGCGAGGATATGTCCTGCCGCAATGAAACAGCAGATCCCCTCCGAACGATGTTCTGCCGTCCGGAGGGGATCTTTTCTGTATGAATGTCAGCCGGCGGCAGCCGGCTTTTCTTTTCTCATTAACAGTATAAAACTGATTATTCCGGTGACAGCAAAAACGGGGAGCATTACCGTGTATATGTCGCTGTTCCCGATCGCGTCCAGTTTCTCCGCCGCCGCTTCACCGCCGAATATCGCGAAAAGCGCGCCTACGCCGAGATTGTTGTTCAGCGCGTGAATGAATGCCGCCGGATAGACGGAATGTGTCTTTTCGGTGACAAGTGTAAGAAACGCGTTCATAAGTGTACACATCAGACACATTATGCCTATTCCGACAAAGGGATATCCGGGATAGTCAAGCCCGAAATTGTGACCCGCGACCGTGAGCGGAGCGTGCCACAGCCCCCAGATAACTCCGCCGGTCATCACCGCGGCAGGCTTCGGCATTATCTCAAGGAGCTTCGGCATCATATAGCCCCGCCAGCCCCATTCTTCACCGAACGCCGGGAAAAATATGACTACCGAGAAAAGTATCTGCGCAAGATACATTCCGACGGTGCTGAGCCCCACCTCCGGGAACAGTTCCGGCAGGCTGAGATCGCTCATGTACAGCTTCCACATCAGGAATACCATTACCACGCCTTCGATCAGCTTGACGGCGACGGAGGCTGTCCAGTAACCCATTCTGCCCCTGAAATTCGCGCCGAGGTAAGAGTTTCTGAAGCCCTCTTTCGTGATAAGACGGGTAAGGAGATTTGCCGCGGACGGTATCATCATTCCGAACACACCCACCGCATACGAAACCGCCATCAGGTCTTCGTCCCCGCAGTACAGCGGCTTCCCGTAAACCGACCATAGTACGGGGATAACTATGTAAAAAGGAATGAAGGCGATACAGAGGAAAATGACAAGGCGCTTTACGGTAAGCTTCTTATCACTGCTCATAGTTCTCCGCCCCCTTTCTGAATATCCTTACCGATATTTTGCATGACACATAAAACGCCGCAAGGCAGAAGCACATGAAAAGCGCTGCCCAGAATATCAGGTCCCCGCTCTGTATCCATGCCATGAATGCCTCTACAGGGTCTTCGTCCGCCATGAGCCACGAAATATCTCCGAAAAGAAAATATATCATCAGGAAAATGAAAATGAAGCCGATCACCGCGCCTTTTATGCTGATGCCCCTCTGAGAACCGAAACGAATAACGAACGGAACTTCAACAGCCGTAAGAAGTATCCTCCAGCAGAATATCACCAGAAGCGCCATGGACGAGGAGACCATGCCGTTAAAGATAACTGTGGCAACGGTGTCGGAGATGAACGATATGAACAGTATGGAAAGATCGACTATAAGAAGATAGTAATATTTAGCCTCTATGTGACCCTTCCCGCCGAGCGGACAGGACATTGCGAAAGCGCAGCAGGTCTTGTTCTCGTCCGCCTCGAACAGCATACTCGTTGCCATAGCCGGGAGCATGAAAGCCAGATAGTACAGAAGAGCGTACACCAGTACCACACTTGACGGATCTGCCCCATTCTTTATCAGATCCGCACCGCCCACGAACACCGCCAGAAGTATCGCGGTAATGCCGCACAGCCCCGCCGTTATGAGCGAGAAAATGAACTCGCCCCGGTTCACACGGAAATTCTTGTAGATAAGGCCGGACATTATTTCTCCCTCCTTCTGTAAATGAAGTACAGCGCCGCGAACAGCAGTGCAAATAATCCCGCAAGTATAAGCGGCGAGTACGGCAGCAGCGTCTCCGAGGCTTCAATAATTGCCCCAATTCCTTCGGTTTGCGCATTGCCGTCCTTGGAACAATAAGCCATGACCCAGCCCGCTGCGATCAGAACTCCCATTGACGCGAGCATTCCCTTGTCCCTGTTCCCGAGCAGCAATATGAATATCTGCCCGATAACGCCGAATACTGTCAGGATCATCAATATGAACACCAGCAGCGATGTATCACGGTAAGTAATACTCTCGCCGGATATAATTCCGATAATGAACATATACAGTACACCGAGAACAAACGAAGCAGCGACCATTATCACATTCACTGTCGTTTTTACGGCGGCATAGCGCAGCGGTGTTACGGGAGTACAGTGTACATAGCGGTGCCACGCGGTCATGGTATCCTTGGCGGCGATATCCGTTGTCGTTATGGCAATACCCATAGTCATTACCACCGGAGTCAGCTTCATAGTGGAAAACAAGCCTGACCGCATTCTTTCATAAGTTTCCTGCGCATCGGGAAACATATTGCCTCTGCCGTCCACCAGGATCCATGACAGGATCTTGCCGATATTGCCGTAATAGAAGCTGAGCAGGAGCATTAATCCGAAAGCCGCAAATCCGGCGAACATAACAAGGTTTATGATGATATTTTTCCTGCACAGATAAAGCTCACGATAAACCAATCCGGCAAATCTGCCTTTTTTCATCAGGACCACTCCTTCTTTTCGCGGTTCACATAGAACAGCATTATCTCCTCAAGCGTAGTCTTTTCGACGACTGCGCCGGAGTATTTCTTCGCTGCCGCATTTCTGTCGGCGGTCATGATCTCCGCGCCGAAGTCGTTCACCCTTGCACTGATATAATCGACAGGGTCGATATCCCTGTACTCGTCCTTCGTGCATTTTATGACCGCGTGGGTATCAAGGATATCGTCCTTGTAGCCGGTGAGGAGTATTTTTCCGCGGTCGATGAAAGTGACGCTGTCCGCGATCTTTTCAAGGTCGCTGGTGATATGGGAGGACATGAGTATGGAGCGGTCGCCGTCCATAAGGTATTCGCGGAACATATCGAGTATCTCGTTTCTGACTACCGGGTCGAGACCTGTGGTAGCCTCGTCCATTATCAGCAGTTCCGCGTTATGCGAAAGAGCTGTGGCAATCTGCATCTTCATTTTCATACCCTTTGAGAACTTCGAGAGCTTCTTCTTTACCGGCAGACCGAACCTGTCACACAGGGAGAAGAATTTATCCTTGTCCCATGCGCCGTACAGTCCGGAGAACATTCTTGAAAGAGCCATGCCGTTGAAGCTGTCGTGGAACGGCAGCTCATCGAACACGACGGCGATGCGCTCTTTTATCGCGTACTCGTCCTTTATATGGTCGAGCCCCAGCAGCCTGATCTCACCGCTGTCTATGCCTATGATATTCAGCAGAGAGCGGATAGTTGTGGTCTTACCCGCGCCGTTCTGCCCGATGAAGCCCATTATGGAGCCTGCCGGCACATTGAAGCTTACATTGCCGAGGGTGAAGCCGTCATATTTCTTGGTGATCTCCTTTACCTCAACAGCATTTTCGTAATCACTCATTGTCGTTTTCCTCCGAATACATCAATTCTAACATTTCCTTCATCTCGTCCAGTGTTATCTCACCGAGGCGCGCCTTTTCACAGGCTTTCGCAAGCAGCTCTTCCACCTGTCTTGCTGTCTCCTCACGGAGAAAATCCGTATTCTGCCGCTTTACGAAGCAGCCCTTTCCCGCAAAATTGTCGATATAACCGTCGCGTTCAAGTTCTTCGTAAGCACGTTTTGTTGTGATGACACTGATACGCAGCTGTGCGGCAAGCGTACGCATCGACGGAAGGGCGTCCCCTGCCGCGAGCGACCCGTTCAGTATCTGCGCTTTCACTTGGGAGACTATCTGCTGATAGATAGGCTCATCGGACGAATTTTTCAAGATGATATCCATATTGCCTCCGGAATATTGTATATATACATTATACACAGTATAGCATATATATATCATCTTGTCAATAGACAAACAAAAAATATTTCCACTAATTTTACTAATTATTATAACAAGATCAAGGATTTTTTTGACATTTTTCTTGACAAACTATATGTAAATGCGGTATAATAAGGTGTAATATTATGACCGCACAGGGAAGGAGGCGGCTGTATTTGATAAAAAATGATTTTATTCAGAATATTGTACAGATAAACTGCATACCGCTGCTCATAGTTATCTTCCTGCTATACTTTCTTAAGATCAATTACATATATGAGAAGGATCTCACCAAAAAGTTCCTGCCGTCCGTCGCGCTTCTGCTCGCTCTTATGGTAATGGACAACATCGATTACTATGCCTATGATGCCATGACCGTTGTGGGGCTGTTCGATGTGTTCCACCGGGCGGCGGCCATGCTGGGCTACGATATACGCATCATACTTATGGCAAGCCTTATCTCCGTGGCTTCGGACAGGCTCATATCCAATAAACGCGCTATCCTCTATACATACCTGCCTTCGTTCATCAACGTGATATTCCTGCTTCCCTGCCTGTTCACAAACCTCTATTTCTACTATAATGAGGACGGTACCATCGGACGTGGGATCTTCGCTTTCGAGCCGCATATACTGTCGGGACTGTACATGATATTCCTGTTCATTCTCGCGGATATCTGCCGCAGAAAGGGCAGAAGAAACGAAATGGGCATACTCGCCCTCTGCGGGACGCTTACGATCATGGGGTTCCTCGCGGAGTTCCTGTTCTCGCTGAGAGGCATACTCATAGGCGTAGTTGCGCTGGATATCACATTCTACTACCTGTACCTGCATATCGAGCATTTCCGCTTCGACGCCCTCACAAAGATATTCAACCGTGACGCATTCATAGCGGATATAGACAAGTACGGGAACGGAGTTATCTCCCATATACTGAGCATCGACCTCAACAATCTGAAAACGCTCAACGACACCTACGGACACAATGAGGGCGACAAGGCTCTGAAAGCCATTGCGGACGCGCTGAAGGCTTCCTGCCTGCCGAAATGCTTCGTTTACCGCGTGGGCGGTGACGAGTTCGCGGCTATATGCCTGAAAAAGAATACAGACGAGATCGAAGCTATGATCGCCGAGATGTACAAGGCAGTGGAGAATGCCGGTTATTCCTGCGCGATCGGATATGCGGAATGGGAGCAGGGCAAGACGTTCACAGAAGTCTATAAGGACGCGGACGACCGGATGTACCGCAAGAAGAGAGCCATGAAGGAACTCGGTCTCGCGCCCATGAGAATAAAATAACGGCATAATTACTTTAATGACCTTTCACCAAGGAGGACATAAGACAGTGAAACAATCTTTCTACAAAAGCGACAGCGGAGATCTCAATTCCCTGCTCGGACAGCTCTCCGGAGCAAATATGCTGCTGATGATCACCACGAACGACCGCTTTGAGATGCACGTAAAGCAGCTCCACACCAAGTACCCCGATATCCCCAGCATAGCCACCACCGGACATTTCTACGGAAGTACACTTCGTGAAGGCGGAGTCGGCATCGTTGCCCTTTCCGGAGTGAAAGCCGCCGCGGGAGTGCTGCGTTCGGTATCCACAATGCCTATGCGCGATATCCATGAATTTGAAAACAATGTCCGCAGCGTCAACGCAAACTCACACAATACCGTGTGCATAGATTTCTGCTCCGGCAATGACGCAATGACTATCGCTGCCATGAATACCGTACTCAAAAAGTCAAATATCTCCCTCATGGGCGGTACCGCATTCGACGGCAAGGTAGCGGTGAACGGAGTCGTTTACGAGGACGCCTGCGCCTACGCCATAATACGGAACGAGGGCGGAAAGGTGAAGGTATATAAGGAGAACCTCTACCGTCCTATGGACGACAGACGCTTCATAGCAAGCGGCACCGACAGAAGCAGATACTACATAGGAGAACTGAACGGAAAGCCCGCAAAGGCAGTATATATGAACGAATTCGGTATTTCCGAGCGCGATATCTCCAAGCAGACATTCTCAAACCCCTTCGGCAAGATCACCGGAGACGAGATCTGCATCATCTCGCTCAAGGAACCCTCCGGCAACGGTCTCTGCTGCTACCGGCAGGTAAATGATTCCGATGTTCTTACCCTGCTCAGCATAGGCGACCACGCCGAGATCACGGCTGACACGATGAGCAGGATACGGGCGGATTTCAGCAATATTTCCGGTGTATTCGCCGTAAACTGCGCATTCCGCTACCTGTATTTCAAAGAGCATAACTTCCTCGGAAGCTACCTTGCGTCTATGAGCAAGCTCGGCAGTTTCTGCGGATTTGTCGGCAACGGCGAACATTATAACGACCAGTTTATCAACCAGACAATGAGCTGTGTGGTATTCGGCTGATACGGAGGATATTATGGGATTATTCGGTAATAAAAACAACAACGCTGCAAGCAAGCCGGATTACTATCCGCTTGTAGGGATCGCAAACAGCATAAAGAATAATAAGAAGGAACTCGCAAAGAAGGAAGTTTCTTCACTCGAAGAACTTCGCATGATACAGGATTCCTTCGATATAGTCCTGCAAAGAGACGAGGAACTGAAGGAGAAGATGTCGCATTTCGGCGATGTATTCAACACTCTCGGCAGCGCGGCAAGCCTGTACGACAATGTGAAAAGCGAGATCGCGGCGTCCGTCGGAGAAGCGCAGAATCGTATGGCGCTGCTGAAAAACAGTTCGGAGACCGTAAAGGCGGATTTCGGAGAGATGAATGAGATATTCTCCGACCTCATATCCTCGGTCAAGGAGATCGCGCAGTACACCCAGAGTATAACCGGTATCGCCGACCAGACGAATATACTCGCCATAAACGCTTCTATCGAAGCGGCAAGAGCGGGTGACGGCGGGAAGGGCTTCGCGGTCGTTGCCATCGAGGTAAAGAAGCTTGCCGAGCAGATCAAGGAAATGGTATCCGAAGTCGATAAGGCAATAGAAAAAGTAAATATCTGCACGGCAAAATTCAATGAGAGCATAACCAAGACAACACGCGCTCTCGACAAGAATATGGAAGATCTCGATACCGCAAACAGCACATTCGACAGCATAAATACCGCTGCGGGCGGCGCGGACACCGTACAGATACAGATCACGGAAGCTACGATAAACGGTCTTAAATCTGCCATAGCCGAATCGGAAGGCCAG
>CAMVGH010000132.1 GCA_947166945.1 uncultured Clostridia bacterium | reverse complement strand
ACGGTTTACGGCAACGCGCAGGACGCTGTGGGCGACGCGATGAACGACGGCACGATCACCATTCACGGCAATGTCGGCGACGCGGCAGGCTACGGAATGAGAGACGGGAAGATACTTGTGAAAGGCTCGGCAGGCTACCGAGCGGGCATTCACATGAAAGAGTATATGGAGAAGAAGCCCCTCATGGTGATAGGCGGCAGGACGGGGGATTTCCTCGCCGAATATCAGGCGGGCGGACGCATAATCGTCCTCGGTATCGGCTATGAGCGGGAATGTCCGGTCGGGGATTTCTGCTGCACGGGAATGCACGGCGGGGTCATGTATATCCGCACGGAACACGCTCCGGAACCGCCCGCGCAGGTGCTCTGCGAGGACGCGGACAAGGCAGATATAAAGGCGATAAAGGCAGATGTGGAGCTGTTCGCAAAGAAGTTCGGCTATGACGCGGAGGAGCTTCTGAATGCGCATTTTTACAAGCTCACCCCCAACACGAGCAACCCGTACAGACGGCTGTATGTGAATAACTGACTGGAGGCAGCGCTGTGCAGACAAAATATATTTTCGTAACGGGAGGAGTAGTCTCCGGGCTTGGCAAGGGCATTACCGCCGCGTCACTCGGACGGCTGCTCAAAGACCGGGGGTACAAGGTAACGGTGATGAAGTGCGACCCGTACATAAATGTTGACCCCGGCACCATGTCGCCGTATCAACACGGTGAAGTCTTCGTCACCGACGACGGCACCGAGACAGACCTCGATCTCGGTCATTACGAACGCTTCATCGACGAGAACCTGAGCGTGAACAGCAATGTCACCACAGGCAGAATTTACCAGACGGTGATAAACAAGGAACGCCGCGGGGACTATCTCGGCGCGACCGTGCAGGTCGTCCCGCATATCACGAATGAGATAAAGGAACGGATATACAAAGCGGGGGCGGCGGTGAATGCCGATGTTGTGATAACAGAGATAGGCGGCACTGTCGGCGACATAGAGGGTACGCCTTTCCTCGAAGCGATACGGCAGGTCGGACTTGAAAAAGGGCGCGGGAATGTTATCTACATTCACGTAACACTGCTCCCGTTCATTTCGGGGAGCAATGAGCTGAAAACAAAGCCCACACAGCACTCGGTCAAGGAACTGCTTGCGGTGGGGATACAGCCTACCGTGCTTGTGTGCAGGGCGGACTGTGATGTTCCCGAAGACGCGAAAGCAAAGATAGCCAACTTCTGCAACGTGAGCGAACACGATGTCATCATCAACCGCACAGCCTCGTCACTGTACGCTGTCCCGCTCATGCTCGAAAAAGAGGGGCTTGCGGACACGGTCTGCCGGCATCTGGGACTTGCGAACGACAAGCCTGATATGAGCGCGTGGGAAGCTATGGTGCATCGGCAGGAACACGCGGAAACACCGCTGAAAATAGCGATAGTCGGCAAGTATGCCGCGCTCCCGGACGCGTATATCTCGGTTATGGAGGCCGTGCGCCACGCCGCCTTCGAACAGGGCGCAAGGGCGGAGATAAAGCTGATAAACAGTGAGGAAGTGACGGCTGAGACAGTCTCCGGATTGTTGTCGGGCTGCGCGGGGATAATCGTTCCCGGCGGTTTCGGCAGCCGCGGTATCGAGGGCAAGATCGAAGCCGTGCGGTACGCAAGGGAGAACAGGATACCCTATCTCGGACTGTGTCTAGGAATGCACATGGCGGTCATTGAGTTCGCAAGGAACGTGATAGGCTGGAAGGACGCGGATTCTGCGGAATTTTCGGAGACCGCACATAATGTAATTGATATAATGCCCGACCAGAGGGGCGTTGAAATGGGCGGCACAATGCGGCTCGGACTGTACCCGTGCAGGCTTGCGGAAAACAGCAGGGCGCGGGACTGCTACGGAACGGAGCTTATCCGTGAGCGCCACAGGCACCGGTATGAGTTCAACAATGACTTCCGGACGGAGTTCGAGAGCCGTGGCATGAAGCTCACCGGACAAAGCCCCGACGGAAAGCTCGTGGAGATCGTGGAAATACCGGAACACCCGTTCTTTGTGGCTGTGCAGTTCCACCCGGAGTTCAGGTCAAGACCGAACTCACCACACCCTCTGTTTAATGGGTTTATAACGGCAGCGAGGAAGAATGATGCCGTCTGCACAGAGCATCAGTACGGTTCCGGAGGCGCCGCTGCGCCCACCATCTGTTTAATGGGTTTATAACGGCAGCGAGGAAGAGGTGATCGTTTGAAGAAGAAGAAAATACTTATTTGCGCAGGCACGGAAAAGATCTGCGGGAAATTAACGGAGCTGCTTGACGCGAAAGCCTATGATATCACTGCCGTGACCGCCGCTTCGGAGGTAAAGGAGCTTGACACAGGGATATTCTCGGTAATGTTCTTCTCGCTGCCGCTTGCGGACGAAAGCGGGATAAAGCTTATAGACGAGCTTGCGTCGGACAGCTCTCCGCCGGTCTGTGTGATAGTGCGCCCGGATATCCCGGACAATGCTCTTGAACGGCTGGTAAAAGACAACGCGTATATTCTGAAAAAGCCTGTCTCCGGCTCAAATCTCACGCTTGCCGCGGAACTGCTCTCGTCGTTCGGCGGGAAAAGCGCCGACATGAGGGCAAGGATAAGCGAGCTTGAACGGAAAAACAACGAGATGAAGCTCATGAGCAGAGCAAAACTGCTGCTTATCGAGAAAAAGGGCATGAGCGAGGAGCAGTCTCACAAATATATTCTGCGGCAGGCAATGAACAGGCAGATGAGCATTGACGAGATATGCCGTGAGATAATCGGCGCGGGAGGTGGGTCATCATAGGAAAGAACCGGTTCAGGCTTCTGATCGTGGATCCGGATATCGACGCTGTATCCCGGTACAAAAAGCTTGCGGTCTGGCGGGAATGCGGCTTTGAGATAGCCGGACAGGCTATTTCGGTAAGGTCTGCGGTATCGTATGTAAAAAGCAGCGGCGCAGATCTTGTGATATGCTTCGAGAAGCCGCCCGACATTGACGCGGTGAAGCTTACAGAGGGACTGTCCGGTGTCGAGGGGACTTCCTGCATCATCGTAAGCCCGGACAGCTCTCCGGAACGTATGAGAACGTGTTTTCTGAACGGGGCGGCGGATTTTATTCAGGCACCGGCGTCGGAAACAATGCTGAAAGAATGTCTTTCACGGGCAGTCACACATATCAAGGCGAAGGGGGCGGTCACGGAATACCGCGCCGCCGCAGATGAATATTTCCCGGAGCTTCGCAGGACAGTCACGGACGGGAAATTTCTCGATATACTTGCCGAATTCATCTCGGAGAACGAGAACAATGTGGTATCTACGCAGAGCGCGGCAGAATATTTCGGGTTCAACAAGGACTATTTCGGAAGGCTTTTCAAAGCAAAGACGGGGATGACGTTCGGCGCGTTCTACAAGCGTTTCAGAATGATATACGCGGAAAAGCTTCTGATATCGGGCAGGTACAAGGTGAACGAGATAAGCGGTATGCTCGGGTTTGCGACTCCGGACTATTTCACGGCGGAGTTCAGGAAATACTCCGGCAGAAGACCGCTTGAGGTCAAAAAGCAGAAGTAGTCTGTTTACACAGGGGGAATGTCTGATTTTTGCGGTATTTGCGAAATTGACAATTTATTATCAAATGCTGTAAAATATAGGGGTGTGCAATTGAATATACTATTTTGGCAATGGCGCTGAAATTACCCGTAAAGAGTGGGTATTTCCGCGTCTTTTTTCGTTAATTATGCCGTGCGCAGGTGTACGGCGCGGATAAAACACCCGGCAAACATCGGATACACTGCCGCACAGAGTGATATGTTTACCGGAAACGATCAATTTCAGGAGGAAGAAAAAATGTCTTATGTAGATGAAGTCATCGAACAGGTGACGGCAAAAAATCCCGGCGAGCCCGAATTTCACCAGGCTGTGAGAGAAGTTCTCGACTCTATCCGTCCGGTAGTAGATGCGAACGAGGAGAAGTTCCGCAGAGACGCGCTTCTCGAAAGGCTCGTGAACCCGGAAAGGCAGATAAAGTTCCGCGTTCCGTGGATCGACGACAACGGCAATGTCCATGTGAACACCGGCTACCGCGTACAGTTCAACTCCGCTATCGGTCCGTACAAGGGAGGACTCAGACTGCACCCGTCGGTAAATATCGGTATCATCAAATTCCTCGGATTTGAGCAGATCTTCAAGAACAGCCTTACCGGACTTCCGATAGGCGGCGGCAAGGGCGGCTCCGACTTCGACCCGAAGGGCAAGTCCGACCGCGAGATAATGAACTTCTGCCAGAGCTTCATGCTCGAACTCTACAAGTACATAGGCGCGGACACCGACGTTCCCGCGGGCGACATCGGCACAGGCGGACGCGAGATCGGCTATATGTTCGGTATGTACAAGCGTATCCGCGGACTTTTTGAGGGTACTCTCACCGGCAAGGGACTGTCCTACGGCGGCTCTCTCGCAAGAACGGAGGCTACCGGCTACGGACTTCTCTACATCACCGAGGAGCTTCTCCGCGCACACGGCATAGATATCGCGGGCAAGACAGCGGTAGTTTCCGGCGCGGGCAATGTGGCTATCTACGCTATACAGAAGGCACAGCAGCTCGGCGTGAAGGTGCTCACCTGCTCGGATTCGACCGGCTGGGTATATGACCCCGACGGCATTGATGTTGACGCTCTCAGGAAGATCAAGGAGATCGACCGCGCACGTCTCACCGAGTACAAGAAGTACCGTCCGAACTCCGAGTATCACGAGGGTCGCGGCGTATGGCAGATAAAGGCTGACCTTGCTCTCCCCTGCGCTACACAGAACGAGCTTGACATCGAGGACGCGAAGCAGCTTGTCGCAAACGGCGTGACAGCGGTATGCGAGGGCGCGAATATGCCTACTACCGAGGCTGCTACAAAGTATTTTCAGGAGAACAATGTGTTCTTCGTACCCGGCAAGGCTGCAAACGCGGGCGGCGTAGCTACTTCCGCGCTTGAGATGTCACAGAACAGCGAACGTCTCAGCTGGACATTCGAGGAAGTCGATAAGAAGCTCAACCAGATAATGGTGAACCTCTACCACAATATCGCGGACGCTGCCGAGAAGTACGGCTATAAGGACAACTTCGTAGTAGGCGCGAACATCGCGGGCTTCGAGAAAGTCCTCGATGCCATGAACGCACAGGGAATCGTGTAAAATCAGGAATTATGAATCAAGAATTGGGCGCAGGGGCGTGAGTCTCTGCGCAAAGAGAGGGTTTTGTATGAATAAGTATGATGCAGGCTTCGTGCCGATAGAAATGCACCCCGAAATGTATATCGGGGAAAATCTCACGCAGACAGAGACGGATAATAACGCCAACGGCGCATATTCGCAGGATACCGGAGCGTGGGACTGAACAACAGCAGTAAGCAGAACCGTGCATATAGTGCGGTTCTGCTTAACTGTGTAATGCAGTAAACTTTGAGCAGCGAGGCACAGACCCGTACACAGCAGAAAGTAACAAACGGAACTGCTTCGGGCGCTCGCCCGTTTCAGCCAAATCTGAAAGGAGATATCTGATGAAAAAAATACTTTTATGCAAGGAGACCGACCCGCTGGAAACGCGGACCGCGCTCATTCCGGACGATGTGAAGAAGCTCACCGGAATGGGATATGAGATAAAGGCGGTAAGGGGAACGGGAATCAAAAGCGGCTTCAATGACGAGGCTTATGAGAAGGCAGGCGCTGTTCTTGTGGCTTCCAATGAGGAGGGCTATAAGGGCAGCGAAATTGTTCTTCGCATAATGAAGCCCGAAAGCATCGGCGGCATTGAGAAGAACACCCTGCATCTGAGCTACCTCGACCCGTTCAATGAGAAGGAGCTGCTGAATAAAATGGCTGCGGCGGGTATTCAGGCGGTGTCGCTGGAGATGATACCGAGGACTACCCTCGCGCAGAAAATGGACGTGCAGTCCTCGCAGACTTCCCTGGCGGGATATGTCGCAGTCGTGAACGCAGCCGCGAGAATGCCGAAGATACTGCCGATGATGGTCACACCGTCGGGTACCATAAACCCCGCAAGAGCGTTCATTATCGGCGTGGGGGTCGCGGGATTACAGGCGATAGCGACCGCAAAGCGTCTCGGGGCGAGAGTTGACGCGTTCGATACCCGCCCTGTCGTAGAAGATCAGGTAAAGTCCCTCGGCGCGAGCTTCGTGAAGATCGACCTCGGAGAAATGGGACAGACCGATCAGGGCTACGCGAAGGAGCTTACCCCGGAGCAGATAGCAAAGCAGCAGGAAGCACAGGCAAAGGTCTGTGAGCGCTCCGATATCGTCATCACCACCGCGAAGGTGTTCGGGCGCAAGGCTCCGCGCCTTATCGGAAAGGACGTGCTGGCACGCATGAAGCCCGGAGCTGTCGTTGTGGATATGGCAGTCTCCACCGGCGGAAATGTCGAAGGCTCGAAGCTCTTTGAGGAAGTTGTCACCGACAACGGCGTTATCATAATGTCCGGCGACCTGCTTGAAAGACAGGTGCCGTATGACGCGTCGAAGATGCTCTCCGGAAACTTCACCGCGTTCCTCACACACTTCTACAACAAGGAAACAAAGGAACTTGATGTGAAGCTCGAAGACGAGATAATGAAAGGCTGCCTGCTGACACAGGGCGGAAAGATAATACACGATAGATTTAAGGGGGATAAGTAAAATGGCGATAGGAGAGATATTACTGCTGGTTTTCGTGTTCGTTATCGCGGGATTTTTAGGCGTTGAGCTGATCTCGAAAGTCCCGTCGCAGCTGCACACCCCGCTGATGTCGGGTACGAACGCGATCTCCGGCATAACTATAGTCGGCGCGATCTCGGCAACTGCCGTGGCACTGCACACGGACGGGCTTGTGGGCGCGATATTCGGTTTTCTGGCGATACTGCTTGCGGCGATAAATGTTATCGGCGGCTATATGGTAACGGACAGAATGCTTGAAATGTTCAGGAAGAAAGGAGACGATAAGAAGTGAACTGGGAAAATGTCAGTGTGATACTGACCACGATACTTTATATGGTCTCCTCGGTGCTGTTTATCCGCGGCATAAAGCTGCTCGGAAAGGCGGACACCGCAAGAAAGGGAAACCTTATGTCCGCAGTCGGTATGCTTATTGCGGTAGTTACCGTACTGCTCGAAAAGAAAGTCACGGACACGCTCTTCAATGAGCCTCTGAAGAACGCGTATATCTGGGCGCTCGCGGCTGTCGTTATCGGCGGCATCATCGGCGCTGTATGGTCGAAGAAGGTCGAAATGACCGGAATGCCGCAGCTCGTGGCGCTGTTCAACGGCTTTGGCGGTCTGTCCTCGCTGCTGGTGGCGCTCACGCAGTACCTTACCGACGGTGAGATAAACGTGTTCTCGTCCATTGCGCTCGGACTTACGGTAGCGATAGGCGCTATAGCTTTCACCGGCTCGGTAGTGGCATGGGGCAAGCTCTCCGGCAAGATGTTCAGAAAGAACGTGAACATTCCCGGCAAGAACTTCATAAACGCACTGCTGGCTCTCGCGGGACTTGCGGGAGTTGCGGTATATGCCCTCAGCATTGCGGGAATACTTGACGCGAACACGGGAATGATCGGAATTATCATAGTTACCGCGGCATTCCTTATCCTCGGTTTCACAATGGTCATAGCTATCGGCGGCGGAGATATGCCGGTCATAATCTCCCTGCTGAACGCGTTCTCCGGACTTGCGGCAGCCTTCGCGGGTCTTGCGATAAGCAACTCTGTATTGGTAGTTTCCGGCTGTCTTGTGGGAACATCGGGACTTATCCTGACGCTGATAATGTGCAAGGCTATGAACCGCACGCTGTACAGTCTCCTGTTCGGCAGCTCCGCGGGAGCCGCAAAGAAAGGCGCGGCGGGCGAACAGAAAGAACCCCGCTCGATGTCTGTTGAGGACGCGTACCTCGTTCTCGAAGCTGCAAGCTCGGTCGTATTCATACCCGGCTACGGTATGGCTGTGGCACAGGCGCAGCACGCTGTCAAGGAGCTTTGCGACAAGCTCGAAGCAAACGGCGCGGAGGTGAGCTTCGCTATCCACCCGGTAGCGGGAAGAATGCCCGGACACATGAATGTGCTGCTTGCCGAGGCGAATGTGCCGTATGAGCAGTTAAAGACCGCCGACGAGATGAACCCGCAGATGCCGAACACGGACGTTGCTATCGTCATCGGCGCGAACGATGTTGTAAATCCGTCCGCTATCAATGACGAGTCCTCGCCGCTCTACGGTATGCCCATAATCAACGCTTTCGAGGCGCGCACGGTATTCGTCCTCAAGCGCGGCAAGGGCGCAGGCTTCTCCGGTGTTGAGAACCCGCTTTTCACCAACGACAACACCGTTATGATCTACGGTGACGCGAAACAGACAGTCTCCGCGCTTGTAAGCGAGTTTGACGAGACATAACTTCTCATCGGCACGGTGAAACACCGGATATTTCTGAAATTACCATACAGGAACCAATATCCCCGACAGGCCTTACAGCTTATCGGGGACATTCGTTTTATTTATGAGAGTGATATAACGACGGGCGCGTAGTGGGGATTTTTATAGTCCGCAAGAAGTCTCGCCGCCGGTAGAGCCGTGAGTTTGTCGGAAGCTTCTCCGGCATTGTCCGCGTCTATTGTGAGAACTATCGTTCCGTTTTCAACAAGACCGCGGAACATATCAGCCGCTTCCGCCGACCAGCCGTACCAGACGTACAGGTTGTCACAGATCTCAACATACCTGCTGCCCTTGTAGTCATATCCGATCCTGTCGAACAGAGCTTCGATATCCGTGAAATCGACCTTGCCGCCGGCTGCTTTCAGATATGCGGCAAGGGACTTTTCGGCATCGGAGACTGTGGCTTTTGTGAAATAGGACGCATAGCCGTAAGCGGTGCCGGAACCTGTCACCGACGCGCTTACTTTGGATTCGGTGTAGTCATAGTCCGAGATGTATGTTCTGCCGGAGCCGCTGTTTACGGGCGCGGAGACAGTGATAGTGTCATTGTCCGGCATTGCGGGGAACTGTCCCTGCTGGCTGCCCTGATCGTTCTGATTGCCGG
>CAMVGH010000131.1 GCA_947166945.1 uncultured Clostridia bacterium | reverse complement strand
TGGCGACCCGAATGGGGCTCGAACCCATGACCTCTAGCGTGACAGGCTAGCGTTCTAACCAGCTGAACTACCGGGCCTTAGAAAACAATTGTCACTTTTGGTGGGAGTTACAGGGCTCGAACCTGTGACCCTCTGCTTGTAAGGCAGACGCTCTCCCAGCTGAGCTAAACTCCCACATCTTCAAGTGACTATTACATTATAATACATCCTGCGCGATTTGTCAACAGTTTTTTATATATTTTATAAATTTTATTCTTTTCAACCGAAATAAGACTTTAAAATTGTGTATTTTTAATGAATATCAGACTATTCACGGTGCATAATAATCACAGCCGTCAGGACGGAAACTGTCTATTATGCAGAGGTCGTGGCGGCAATTCCCGAAAGGAACCTGATAAATTATGAGGATCATCGATAGGATAGCGCTTTTCCTGCTTGTCGTAGGCGGTCTCAACTGGGGTCTGGTCGGACTTTTCCAATTTGACCTTGTGGCATGGATCTGCGGCGGCTCCGAAAGCGTGATCAGCAGAATTATTTACGTTCTTGTGGCACTCTCCGCACTCTGGAGCATCTCACTGTTCTTCAAGCGCAACGAGCTTCTTGAGACGGAAGCGTGACCGGTATCTCCGCGGCGGTGAGCTGTGGACCGACCGTTCTCTGCCCATACCGGCGGGGGACGGTCTTTTTGTATGAAAGAACCGCATACCGGTCGGCATACGGTTCTGGGTGAGCTGTGTATTATTTAATGTCTGCTCATCAAGGAATGTGTCCGTTGTTTAAATGCACCGCAGGCGCATTTAAACAACATCTGAAAATCTGTTTTGCAGATTTTCAGTCAATAACTGCCAAAAGGCAGTTATTGAGGACACATTATTTACATTTCCTCAATATCCGAGAATGAAAGCATTACATCATCATCGGCGAGCACACTGGCGAGAAAATCAGATGCCTCGTCGGTGAGTACAGGCTGTTCCGCTGCCTTGTTCGCTGCTTCATCGTCGGCTATCAGATCAAGCTCTTCGATCTCATCAAAGCCTATGGCGTCATCAAGATCGCTGTCTTCTGCGAACAAGTCCATTTCCTCGGAGAAAAACAGATCCTTCATTTGTGACATTCTGCTCATTCTCTCGATATCTGCTCCGGCAGAGAAGGTGATGCTCTGGCTTTCCGCCGGTGCGCTGTCTGCGGCTGTTTCCCCGGAGATATGAGTGTCGCGTATGATCTGATCAAATTTTACGGCTGCATCGGTGGATCCCGCTTTCGCGGCAGTATTGCCCAATACCGGGAATGAACCGGTTCCGATGTCTCTATGATTTCCAATTGCCTCGGAATATCCCATGTTTAACTCCTTTTCTGTCCGCAACTTTATCGGATTATACCGTTTGTATATCTGCTTTATCCCTATTTTGGACATTATACCACATGTTTAAACATTAATCAAGACCTATTTTCAATAAAGATATTTAACTTATCAACAGGATTTGTGCAGTATATACAAAAAACGGCAGGTAATATTGTGCAGCAAGAATATAGCAATTGAATTATCGGAAGTGGCTTTTACCTCTTTAAAACTGTTATGCAAACCGGGTATGACACAAAAGGAACCACTTATTCAAAATCTGTTGAATTTAAAATGTCGTTGTGGTATAATGCGATCAATGAAGGTGAGGTGAGACAGTGGAAATAGAAATAAAGCTGGACAGCAGCGTTACTGTTCCGAAAGTCATCATCATAACGGATAAGGTCGATAAAGAGATCGAAGAGCTTGTCGGGAAGATCTCAAAATACAAGCCCTCTGTGATATGCGGATTCAGGGACGACGTAATGCGTATTCTCGAACCCTCCGAAATCTCAAGGATATACTCCGAGGGACGAAAGATCGCTGCGGTCACAGATGACGGCGAGTACATAATCAGAAAACGACTTTTTGAATTAGAGGAAACGCTGGAGCTTTCAAGGTTTGCGCGGATATCCAACTCGGAAATAATCAACCTCGGAAAAGTACAGCACTTTGACCTCAGTTTCAAAGGGACGATATGTGTCAAAATGACCGACGGCTCGGTAACTTATGTATCAAGGCGTTATGTTTCAAAAATCAAATCAATATTGGGGGTATGAACATCATGAAGAAAATCATTCAAAGAGGCATAATAGGTATTTTTGTGGGATTTGCAATAGGGCAGATCATAACTATTATCATCTCCCTGTCTTTGGGAACAGGCGAGTATGTCGCGTGTGCGCCGGAGTTTATCGTCTTGGTAGGCAATGAAGCTGCGGCTGTGGCAATACAGGCGCTTTTATGCGGGATAATGGGATTCGGTTTCGGCGGTGCGTCGGCAATATGGGAAATGGATAACCTCAGTATAGCTGCACAGACAGGTATATGCTTTCTTATATATTCGGTCTTTATGCTGCCGGCGGCATACTTCACCTACTGGATGGAACATTCGGTAGCTGGATTTCTGACATACTTCGGTATATTCGCCGCGATATTCGCTGCTATGTGGGCTGTGCAATATTTTATCTGGAAAAAGCGGATAAAAGAGATAAACGACGGTCTGAAGCAATAAACTATGACAACGCGCGGAACTTTGATATGAGATCCTCTTATGCAAAATTCTGAACACATTGCGGAAAATAGCGTAAACGATAATTGACAATAAGCATTACATCGGTGATATTCTCTATGCCGGAAACTGTTTCAAAACATTTTGCTCCGCTCCATATCGGTTTGTATGTCCCTAAAAATTTCCTTTAATATATTTCTGTCACTGTCACATAATACTTATGCGGACGAAAGAACATCCGCAGGATCTAAGAAATGCCGGAAAGAATCGTTTCCCGGCGATATTGGAGGAAAATAAAATGGCAAGCAAGAGAAACAGCAACTTAAATAATATCAAGATGCAGGCTGCCAACGAAGTTGGCGTTCCGCTCAAGGATAACGGATACAACGGCGATCTCACTTCCAGACAGGCAGGCTCTGTAGGCGGTCAGATGGTCAAGAAGATGATGCCGAAACAGCGCATGGGAAATCAATACTATATTCCCACAGGACGGGGTACATATCATACGCTGTTTTCGATGAACTTTTCGGAGCACAGGGTGATGAGAAAGAACTTCGAGACCGATGTGGAGTATAGGGTCGAGGTTAAAATGTAGGTAAAAGTCCACAGTTTTATTTCAAACAGAATGCCAAACAACTCACAGCACCCCGAACAGCGCCGTAAGATCAGCTCCTGCTATAACACGGTCGGAAATGTTTTCGGCATTGTTCAGCATACTCTCGACCTTGCTTTCGAGCGCGACGTTGATGAACCTGTCAACATCTATGCCGCGAAGCTCGAAGAAGAACGGGTTTTCATCGAACCGCACGCCGATGCCGTACATCACCGCCGCAACGTGCTTGCACATTATCGCCCAGTCCGGACAGCTGCAATTAAAGCTGATCTCCTTCGGTGACGGGAACAATCCGTCCTTTGCGGTGAAAAGCTCCTGCAAATCGGACGGAAATTCGCCTTTGATAAGACTTTCCATATTTTCAATACGCCTTCCGCATTTCTCTATTATTTTGTCGCAGCTTTCCTGCGAGAGTGGACTTATGCGTATCTCGACCTTGTACGGTGTTTTGCGGGAGCCCTGTACACGCGCTTCTATCCTGCCTTTTTTTATTTGCAGATCAATAACTGTTCCGGCTTTCACATAGCGCTTCCCGCGGTCGAGTCGGCTTGCGTAGTCCGCGTATTGTTCGAGGTTGCGGCACCATGCCTGACCCCACCAGCTTGTGCAGATACAGCGCCGTGAGAAGGGCTTTATCGGGTCGTAAGTCAGCTTTTTTTCGTGGCATTGGCGTTAGAGGCTTGTACTCTGTCCCGAAGCTCTTTTTCAGATTCTTTATTTCAAGAAATTTTCTCTTTTCTTCGCTCATTTCCGTTCTCCTTTATTGTTAGCCACAGGTTAGCTTTTGCTAACTTCGTTTTATTTTCTATCACAATTAAGCAGTATTTTCAATCGTCATTTTGTATCAATTTTTTTGATGATAAACACACCGTATAGGCAATATTGCGTGAGATATCGTCATCATTGAGCTTTACGTCTGCGAGGCAGATAATAATCATACCGCTGCTTATTTACGTAAAAAACGCGTATATCAGCAAAAATATTGCGCATATTATTGACAATAGATAAAATATGTGATAAAATAAGTTATAATCAAGGGCTGCAAAAATGCGGATAGACGCAAAAATATTGCGAGGTGATATCATGCTGCCAAGGAAACAATATGTGGATATGCTTATAAAAAAACGCGATAACGGCCGTGTCAAAGTTATAACAGGGCTTCGCCGCTGCGGGAAATCTGTACTGCTTTTTCAGCTTTATAAATCATATCTGGAACAAGACGGGGTACCGGAAGAACAGATCATTTCGCTCGCATTGGATATTCTGGAAAACGCGAAATACAGAAATCCTATGGAACTTGATAAATATATCCGTGAACGTATTGTGCATGATAAAAAACGATACTATGTATTCATTGACGAGATACAGTTCGTTTCTGAAATACAAAATCCTTATGTTGATGATCCGGAGGCTAAAATAACATTTATTGATGTAGTTCTGGGACTTATGCAGAAGGATAATGTTGATGTATATGTCGCCGGAAGCAACTCAAAAATGCTTTCATCGGATATTCTTACTCAATTTCGTGACCGCGCAGATGAAATCAGGGTGTATCCGCTTTCTTTTGCTGAATTTTACGATTCTTATGCAGGCGACAAACGCGGAGCGTGGCAGGATTACTGCACCTATGGCGGTATGCCTTTAACACTGACAATGGATTCGCACGAAGATAAAAGCAGATATCTTCGGGAACTCTTTGAAAGAACATATATCAAGGATATTTTAGAACGTCATAAGATACGAAACAATACGGAAGTACTTGATGTACTGCTCGACGTAATAGCCTCGGGTATAGGTTCGCTTACAAATCCGACCAGACTTTCAAACACATTCGCAAGTGAGAGGCAGATAAAAGTTGCATCGGATACAATAGATACCTATCTGAAATATTTTTCAGATGCCTTTTTATTGCGAAAAGCGGAGAGATATGATGTCAAGGGCAGAAGGTATATAAAAAGTACATCAAAATACTATTACTCAGATCCGGGACTAAGGAACGCAAGGCTTAGATTCCGTCAGCTTGAAGAGCCTCATCTTATGGAAAATGTTTTGTATAATGACCTTATCAGAAGAAATCTTGATGTTGATGTGGGAGTTGTTGAATATAACACAAAAGACAATAACGGAAAGAATATAAGGAAACAGCTCGAAGTAGATTTTGTTGTAAACAGAGGCTTTGAACGATATTATATTCAATCGGCTCTAAGTGTTGCCGATCCTGAAAAGCGTGCGCAGGAAACTTCATCGCTGCTTCGCATACCTGACTCTTTCAGGAAAATGATCGTCGTAAAAGACTACATGAAGCCCTGGATAGATGAACATGGCATTCAGTATATAGGAATAGAGCAATTCCTGCTTGATGAAGGATCATTGAAATAAAATATACCCAAAAACTCCCGTATTCAGTCAGTACATCTGAATACGGGAGTTTTTTAATTATGATATTAAAGCTCATTTATGCTGATAACAAGCGGCTCGGGGTTATCCTTATATATACCGGCTGTTATCTTATCTGTAAAGGTAAAAATCCCCACAGCCTTTGCCTGCTCAAAGGGATACACAAGCACCTTTTCGTTCATAGGGTCAACTATCCAGTATTCACGGACTCCGGATTTCTGGTACAGTGCAAGTTTTTCCACGGTGTCGTGATCGGAATTGTGAGGGGAAAGTATCTCGATCACCCAGTCGGGAGCTCCGTTGCAAGTCTGACCGTCGAGCTTGTCAGAATCACAGACAACAAATACATCCGGCTGAACAATGTTACTATCATCCAATTTCACATCGGATGGGGACATAAAAACCTCACATTTGCCTTTGTGCTCCTCGATATATCGGTCGATTTTACCCGTAATTTTCTTTACCATTCTTTGATGATTTTGATTCGGAGACGGAGACATAGAATAAATCTCACCGTCTATCAGCTCATAATTTCCTTTTAAATCCGTCATCGCTAAAAATTCGTCCGATGTGTATTTTTTCTCTTTTTCCAATGCAGTCATACAAATACCCCCTCTCGCTGAAATTTGCCGAATACTCTTCTACTATTATTATATACTTTTCTCATTGAATTGTCAAGTATGCGGCTATATAACAGAAATTATTTGCAAAACCGCTAAAGTTTTTCAGATTTCTGCCGATAATACAAATGTATAGAATTATGTCTGATGTTTGGAGGATCATATTCTATGATAATACAGCACAATCTGTCCGCAATGGTCGCGGGCGATGCTAATTTAAGAAATCTCGCGGGTATTAAAAAGAGGACAGAAAAGCTCTCCACCGGTTACAAGATAAACCGTGCAGCAGATAACGCGGCTGGTCTGGGCATTTCCGAAAAGATGCGCTCACAGATACGCGGTCTGTCGCAGGCGACCAGCAATGCCAATGACGCTATCAGCCTTGTACAGACCGCAGAGGGCGCTTTGCAGGAGACCGAGAATGTTCTCCAGCGCATGAGAGAGCTTGCAGTGCAGTCTGCAAACGGAACATACACCGATGACGACAGAGAACAGATAGATTATGAGGTCGATGCGCTGAAAAAAGAGATAGACAGGATAGCGGAATCTACGGAATTCAACACGATGAAGCTGCTGAACGGCGGAATAGGAATGAAGTTTGAGGGAAAGCACGGCGCAAAGAGCAACGAATACGGCGCGCTGTACGGGTCGATAAACGAGGATCTCGCTATCGGCGGCGGTAAGATATATGTTACCAGCGATATTCAAGGAATGTATCTGAAATTCACCACCGGAGCTTCCGGCAAGGGCGGCGAGAATGCGTTTTATGACGATAATTCAATGAACATTACAATCAATCTTGTGGAGGGCGAGAATTACACGGACGATCAGATACAGAAGCTCATTGACAACGCAAATATCGAAAAGTGCGCATCTGCTGCCGGCGGAGCTATGACATTCAGAAGCGAGGTCGGGCAGATAAAAGGTGCAGAGGCTATTACGGGAGGTAGTGAGACATACGAATCATATGAAGTTCCAGTTGATATAAGTACAGTTACACTCCTTAGTGATTCATGGGGTGTAGCAGATTCTGACGGAGTAATAATTGTAACAAATGATAGTTTTTGCGGACAACCAGATCAAGATATACTTGCTTTTTATGAACCTTATACAATTCGGGAGAATCAAGATTCAAGTATAAATATATACTTAAATCAACTAAATTCATACACTTATAAATTTACCCCAAAAGATCCAGAATCAGAAAAACAATTAAAATTTATACATTTTGCTTTAGTTGATAACACAAACACAAATGGTACTACAACTATAAAACGCTATGTTGAAGACGAAGGATATATATATAAAACAATTCCAAATAAGTTCGAATTTATGATAGAAGATGATGTACTTACAGTTTATATGAAAAACAAGACATTTGTTGACTCAAACAGTCTGATGAGCATGATGAAAGAAGAATTAAGTAATAACGGATATGATTATAAAATTACAGCTGACGTTGAAGCAGTATGGCCTTTATGTGATTTTTCAACAGAGGAAGAAATACAGCAAGTAATTGAACAAAATCCGGGAAAAGTGCATTTATCATATCGAACTTATAATACAGGAAGTTATATGAAGTCACGATTCTCTCCTTCATCTACATCGCCAAATAATGAGGCATCAACAATAATACCGTCTATGGAATATTTCGGCACAATCCCCGGAATCCGCCAAGTCGCCGAAGGCGATCTTTCTCCGCTGCTGATACAAGAAGATAACGGTACCGAAGGTTCCTCCGACTACATCACATTCACCGCCGATACATACGGCAAAGCCGAGGACTACGGCTCCGTGGTAAAGAATTTTGTCATCTCCACCGAGCAGGATATGTCTCCCGGTAAAGAGACCGTCGAGATAGACGAGGACACCGAGACAGCTACTTTGCACCTTGCCACAGGTACGCGCTATACGAACGAAGATATCGAGCGCCTGTTGAGTAAGAAAGGACTGAATTACAAGGTCGCACTGACCGATCGGTACGCTCCGGACGGCAGCAAGGACGGCTCGGTGTATTTCAACACTACAGGACAGGTATATATAAATCAGACAGTAGCCGGACAAGGTGTCGGTATAGAAACTATCGCTGATAAAAGTGACCGCATAATCTTCCAGATCGGCGCAAACGGCACAGAAGATCAGCAGGTCGGTATGGATATCGTCAATGCAAGCTGTGCTGCCATAGGTGTAGCCGATGTTGATGTTTCCAAGCAGGACGAAGCAAACAAGGCTATTGAGGATATTGATAAAGCAATAACAATAGTATCGACTTATCGCGCAAAAATGGGAGCCTTACAAAACCGAATGGAAAAATCGGTCAACAGCCTGAATACGGCAAACGAAAATCTATCTGATGCAGAAAGCCGTATCAGAGATACCGACGTAGCCTCTGAAATGGTGGAATATCAGAAGAACAACATTTTACAACAGGCGTCGCAGTCTATGCTCGCGCAGGCTAATCAGCAGCCGAACGGGATATTGAGTCTGTTAGGGTAAAAGAACAGGATAATTCAAGATCACAGCATACGAGATGTGTATGCTGTGATTTTTATTTGTCAAAAAAAATAACGGGCAGCATAAGCCACCCGTTATATCAGGTTTTCATGTTCTATTCCGAACAGATCTCCTTGATCTTCTCGATTGGAAGTCCAAATACTTTTGCTGCTTTTTCAACAGACGTAATACCCGATGATACTATTTCTTTAATTGTTTCTAACCTGCCTTTTTCTATGCCTCTGTTTTCAACATAACTGCTCAGATTACACATATCAAACACCTCCTTGTCGAATGTTTCGGTCATGCGATATCAATGTTATTAGCCAACATTGTAGGTTTTTCCATCTGCATCACTATATTCCTTTATTATATTATGTCATCATAATCCCGGAATGTCAACAAGTTTGTCGGTTCATCGTTCTGAAATCACCCTGCCTTCAGCACCTCCTGACGATCTCCGGCATCTGCTCATTAACGATCTTGTAGAAAGTTGTCTTTTTCATGCCAA
>CAMVGH010000130.1 GCA_947166945.1 uncultured Clostridia bacterium | reverse complement strand
TCTCCACCAGTACGGACCGTGTTGTTTTCAACAATGCTTATCGGTCTGCTTCCTGATGCAGCTCTTGTTACCGGAACAAAAGAATATGGATCTGTCATCAGTGTTCCGAAACCGTCATTTTTCATGTGGATCTCGGAAATTATCTGTGAATATGCAGTACCATTCTTACAGCTTGCACGGATGATATACTCTCCGTCAGCCTTTGCGGTTATTTTTGCGCCGTAATCAGTGATCTCAATGTCTGAATACCCGATGTCGGCGCCATTCGGAAGAACACATCTGTACTCAATGTCTCTGTGGTCTGTATTCTCAGGGAAAAGCCTTGCTGTTATGCCGGCTGCATTTGTTTCCGGCTCCAGTATGGTGCGCGTCGCATACAATTCGATCTTCCGCAGAGGTATCTCCTTGTTGTATTCTTCACACTTTTTCGGATAGTAGTCTTTTACTACCGAAATACCTTCCGGCTTTTCACAATCAAGCGAGGTGAAGGTAATGACTTTGCCCCAAAGCCCTTCACTCTTCAATGTCACAGTTACTTCACCGGGTTCGAGCGTAGATTGTATGATCGCAAGCAGCTTACCGCTGAACAACCGGCGATTATCACCTTTGTAGCTGTCGTAATCCGTACTGTCTCCGTTATCGAGACCGACAAGTCTTGCTGCACCCTCGACCGTGACCTTTATTCTGTTGCGGGCATTGGCTACAACAGTACCGTTCTTGTCAACGACATTTATCTCAAGGAAAATAAGATCCCTTCCGTCAGCATTAATTATGTACTTATCCGGAACCGCATCGATACTTTCGGGATCACCGAAAGAAGCAACAGTCTCCGTGGCGGCTTCATTGCCGTTTTCATCGAATGCAACAGCTGTTATGGTACCTTTTCTGTATCGCAGCTTCCATTCACAGTAATATCTGTCCCCATGTACAAAATCGACATGCTGTTTTCCGAGACTTCTGCCGTTATGTCTCAGTTCAACATCGCTCATATTGGAATACGTTCTCACAGCGATCTCCTCGCCGATATTGAAATCCCAGTACGGGAGTATATGAACAAAAGGCTCTGTTTCCTTCCCGCCCCACACAGCTTTATAAAGATAGTAGGAGTCTTTAGGAAAACCGGCAGTATCCACTATCCCGAAATACGAGTTCTTCGTGCTGTAAGGTGTAGGCTCTCCGATATAGTCAAATCCTGTCCATACGAACTGCCCTCCGCAGTATGGTCTGTCCCGGTCATCTATCAGCGCTTTTTCCGAAGACTTCCCCCAGCCCACAATACTGTTTCCGTAATCGGAGCACTGCATATCTTCATGGACAAGTATATTGGTATCGGCAGGTAAATGATAAATACCGCGGGAACGCACCGTCGAAGCAGTTTCGCTTCCGTAAATGAACCAGTCCGGAAATGCTTCATGATGTCCGTCATACAGGTCTTCGGCATAATTATAACCGGCGATCTTCAGATAATCTGCGACTTTTCTCGCATTACCCCAGCGCATATAATTAGATCCGATAGTGCAGGCGGCATTTCCGTATTTGTCATGATGATCTACTTCTTTGCAAAGCATCTTTGCTACTTCAAGTCCGCGCTCGCTTGTATGTGTATCGAAAATTTCATTTCCTATGCTCCACATGATAACACAAGGAGCGTTTCTGTCACGTGTTATCCAGCTTTTAACATCTTCCTTATAATGTTCATTGAAAAATCTCGCGTTATCATATTCGGTCTTAGGTATCTCCCACATATCGAAGCATTCGCTGTCTACCATCAGACCCATTTCCGTGCAAAGATCGATCAGTTCTCTCGCCGGCATATTGTGGGCGGTTCTTACCGCATTTACTCCAAAACCTTTAAGGATCCTGAGCTGTCTGCGCAATGCATTGACATTCATTGCAGCGCCGAGCGCACCAAGATCATGATGCATGCACACGCCCTGTATCTTAACATGGTTTCCGTTGAGCAAAAAACCGTTTTCCGGGTCAAACTCTATTGTACGGAAGCCAAACACATTTTCCGCACGGTCCTTGACTTTGCCCTCGTATATAAGCTCGGTTATCATCTTATATGAAGCGGGAGCATTTATATCCCATTGTTCGGGATTTACTGCATAGAACGCGGAACGGGATTCACCGTTTACCTGCTTTCCTGTGACCTCAGCGCATTTTCTTCCCTGACTGTCAAGTACCCTATGTCTTACTTCACAGTCCGCTCCGCTGCTCTCGGTCTCGATAATGACTATCCACTTGTTCGTATCACCATATTTGCGGGAAGAGATATATACACCGTTTTCCGCGATATGTGTCTTATCCGTTTTTCTGAGAAAAACACTGCGAAAAATACCCGCACCGGAATACCAGCGGGAATTCGGAGACTGATACCGTACTCTCACATAAATGTCGTTATCACCCTCGTGCAGTTTATCTGTTATGTCGAGCGAGAAGCAGGAATATCCATATCCTCTGCCGCCCGCTTCGGAACCGTTCACATACACGGTGCTGTCCATATATACTCCGTCAAAACGCAGGATAAACACGTCATCTTCCGTCAGACTGTCAATGGAAAATGTCTTTTTGTACCAGCCGTCGTTCGACTTGTAAAGATTGGAGGTATCACCTATCAGCCAGTCATGCGGCACTTCAACATCATGCCACTCCTGTTCCGCCCGCGCGTCCGCAAGCTCCGAGCCGACATCTTTCAGCATAAAGCTCCAGTTATCGTTAAAAAGCCTTTCCGACATTAGAAAATCCCTTTCCTTCTGTATAAAATTAGCTTAATTTATAGATCTTACCGATCTCGGTAGAAATAACAATTATCCCGTCATCGTTACATTCGCATGGAATGATCTCTCCATCGCAGGATATCTCTGACAGGTTTGTTTTGATAAACAGTGCATTACCGCAGAGGGATCTGATCCTGACCTCTCTTACGGTTCCGTCAGACCACTTTGCCGAAACTTCAAACCCGTCTCTTGCACAAAGTCCTTCAAACCCGCCCTCTGCCCAGGCTGCCGGAACGGCAGGAAGAACAGAAATATATCCCTCATGGCTTTGAACGAGCATTTCTGCAATACCTGCACTCCCGCCGAAATTCCCGTCTATCTGGAAAGGCGGGTGAAAATCCCACAAATTGGGGTATGTGCAGTCGGTAAGAAGTCCGCGGAGCAGCTTATAGGCACGTTCTCCGTCTCCCGTTCTCGCCCAGAGGTTTACCTTATATGCTCTTGCCCAACCGGTAGATTCATCACCGCGGTCATTCAATGTTGCTATCGAAGCCTTCAGCAGATCCGGAGTATCATGAGTAAGTGTACAACCCGGATAAAGACATAAAAGATGTGAAATATGGCGATGATTAGGCTGGATCTTTGAACGGTCGAAGCTGTTCTCGTCTTCTTCAAACCATTCTTTAAGAAGACCTGTCCTGCTTACCGAATAGGGTTTAAGCAGCTTTATCTGCTCCTCGATCTTATCATGAAGTTCTTTATCCGTGCCGAGTATTCCGGACGCGGTAAGAAAACATACATAGAACTCCATTATAAGTGACTGTTCATAGGTGTTTCCAATGGTTACAGGACCATGTTCAGGCGAATAAGTAGGTGAGGAAACAAGTCTCTGCTGTTTATCGTCCCATATCAGCCACTGAGAATAGAATCTGGCTGATTCACGCATTATCGGATATATGCGTTCACGAAGAAATGTAATGTCTCTGGTAAATTCAAAATATTCCCATATATTCAGCATCAGCCAGGCTACCGCCGCCGTTGACCAGCCCCAATAGAAATCCCAGCCGGGAGAAGTCCAGCCGAACGGGTTGGACTGCGTATGAGCTATCCAGCCGTTTTCAGGATTTTCTTTATCCGATATGATATTATAGTATTCTTTCGCTGTTATGCGTCCCGGTTCGCGCAGGCTGTCAAGATAACGGACAAGAGGTTCAGCCGTCTCCGCCAGATTTGTATTATAAGCTCCCCAGTAGTTCATCTGCAGATTAACGTTTATATGATAATCACAGCACCACGGTGGTGTATTGCTCTCGTTCCATACTCCCTGAAGATTTGCCGGAAGCGAACCTTCGCGTGATGAGGATATCAGCAGATAACGTCCGTACTGGAAGTAGAGAGGTTCAAGCATTGACTGCGCTTCGGTATCACCGTTCTCCCTGTACCTGCTGAGAAGTGACTCGATATCCGCCGTCTCACCGGTAAAACCGTTAAGCGACAGTTTAACTCTGTCAAACAGACTGCTGTAATCCTTGTAATGCTCTTTGTAAAGGTCTTCAAAAGTTCCGTATGCCTGGCAGCGTGAAATAATATTACGGGATTTGACCGCTATGTTTTCATCGCTGCGATATGTGGGGTATCTGTCCGAATAATTTGTAAGAGCAGTAAAGAAAACTGTAACGGAATCCGCATTCGTTACGGTTATCACATGATCGGTACATGATAGTTCTCCACCGTATTTGTCAACGGCAAGATCACCGTGATATTCAAGACCGTTGTCGGCAAGTTTACCGCCGATATCAAGTATTGTGCTCCAGTCATTTATCTCACAGCCGTCATGCAGTTTATCAAAAGACAGTCTCAGATTTACCTTATTTTCGGCGTTACTTCTGAACCGCATACAGATCACACGTGCAGGGTATGACGCAAACGCTTCCCTGATATATGTGACACCATCATATATAAAACTGCACGTATATAAAGCTCTGTCAAGATCAAGACAGCGTTTATATTCTGTGACCTTATTCTTTTCAATGCCCGGAAACTCAATATTCAGATCACCGAGACACTGATATGCTCCGAATCCCACGTCTGTTTCACAGGTAAGATCAGGCAGTAATGCGAGCGCTTCGTCGTAATTGCCTGATGAAAGCAGTTCCTGAACTCTTTTTACAGACTTATAAGCCCCTTTACGGTTCCCGCCATTATATTCCGGACGATTGACCGAAGGTCCGCCGACCCAGAGAGTTTTTTCGTTGAGAACCACAGTTTCCCGTTCTGTACCGCCAAAAAAAGTAGCTCCCATATATCCGTTTCCGATCGGAAGGCAGGTACTTTCCCACTTTCCGGGATCACCTTCCGTTCTGAAAACGATCTTATTTTCAATAGTGTCCATAAATACTCAATACTCCAAACGCAGTCAATCTCCCGTGGATTCACGCAGTATAAGGCTGTGAGGAAGCATATATACCGATTTATCCGGCGAGGATGATTTCATATTGTCGATCAGTTTTTCTATCACAAGTTTTCCCTGCATGAAGCAAGGTTGACGAACTGTGGAGAGATGCGGCATAAAAATATGAGAATACTGGATATCATCAAATCCGAAGAACAGCACATCTTTTCCTATCTCGATACCGGCAGAAGACGCATAAGTCATCGCTCCGATAGCAAGCATATCCGATATTGCAAAGACAGCATCAGGCTTCTTATCAAGGCTCATGAGTTCCTGACAGCCTTTTGTCCCCCATTCAGCGCCATAATCTCCATAAAATACAAGGCTTTCATCATAAGGTATGCTATGTTCCGCCAGAGCTTGTTTATAGCCGAGCTCTCGGTCAACAGAAGACTGACTGCGCTGTCTGGTAGTTATAAGTCCGATCCGTCTGCGGCCTTTATTTATAAGATAAGTCACTGCATCTTTGCCTGCCTGAATGTTATTTATTGTGACGGTAAGAGCATTGCAGCCTTCAAGCCGTTCCAGACAAAGGGCGAGATTATGGTTCGAGGAAAGTTCTGTCACTGTTTTCGCGTCCAGTTTCGGACCGAGCAGTACCGCACCGTCAACGGAATGAGAAAACAGCATACCGAGCAGATGCATTTCATGCTGAGGATCATCACGGGTCGTAGCGATAAGGACATCGTATCCTTTAGCCATAGCAGTTTCTTCCATTCCGCGTATGACCTCGGAATAGAAACTCTGTTCGGTAGAAGCGATAATGGCAAGTATTCTTCTTGTTTCGCTCTTCCTCAGGTCACGCCCCAGAAAATTAGGACTGTACCCCAGCTCTTTTATAGCCTGATTTACTGCTTCGACCGCATCTTCAGAGACATTTGTTTTATGGTTAAGCACTCGCGAGACAGTAGCAATGGAAACGTTTGCTTTTTTTGCTACATCTTTTATTGTTACACTCACAGCAGTTACCTCTCCGTCAAAGTACATTACAGATCCATATTATATAATATGGGCATTATGATACTTATAAATTATAACATATAATGTCATATTATATCAATATGCACAATTAACAAATTTCTTTGGTATTTTTTCACTTCATAGAAGTCTTCGCAGACTTTCCGCGGTAAATATAAGAGCATATTAAACAAAACGCTAACATATATAACATAAAATATTGTCTATTTTGTTAATTTACAAATACTTTGATTTTACTTAAAATATAAGAAAGATTTAGCTGAAAAGAGGCGCCGTCTGTTGAGTAAAAAGAATGTAACAATGAGCGATATCGCTAAAGAGATCGGTGTGAGTACAGTAACAGTTTCCAAAGCTCTCGGAGACAAGGAAGGTGTAGGCAGTGAACTTCGCGAACGCATAAAAAACAAAGCCAACGAAATGGGATACCAGTCCGCCGGTTTTTCCAAAATTCCAAAAGACAGTCTCACATACAGTATCAGTATTGTCGTAGCCAAGCATTTCATACAGGACGCAAGCGCCTATTACTGGGTCGTATATCGCTATATTGTGGAACTTCTTCAGAAAAAAAACTATTATGGCATTCTTGACGTAATATCCGAGGAAGATGAGGAGACATGTCAGATGCCGAAATCTATCTCAGACAAAAAGGCTGACGGCATAATAGTTCTCGGACAGTTCGCAAATCCTTATGTAAATGCCCTGCTGTCTCTTGAAGTGCCTACTGTATTTCTCGATTTTTACAGTTCACGAAGCGATGTTGAGACCGTACTCACCGACAATTTTTTCGGTTCATATACTATCACAAACTACCTTATCGCTATGGGGCACAGGCGTATAGGTTTTATCGGAACTGTCAATTCAACTTCAAGCATACAGGACAGATATCTCGGCTATTATAAGGCGCATCTTGAAAACCATATACAGATGAACAGGACATGGATAATAGATGATCGCAGGCAGGACGGGACCGGATTTACAGAATATGACCTTCCGACCGAGCTTCCGACCGCATTTGTCTGCAACAGTGATGAAGCTGCATATATCCTTGTTAATCAGCTTCGTTCAAAGGGCATAAGAGTGCCTGATGATATTTCGGTCGTAGGTTATGACAATCATATATATTCCACTATATCCAATCCCCGTATAACAACAATAGATGTGAACAGCTATGAGATGTCCGGGCACGCTGTTGACATCATAATCAAGAAAATACGCGACAGCAGTTTCAGGTGCGGCAGAGTTCTGATAACCGGAAAGCTTATAGAAAGGGACAGCGTGAAAAAACTGAAATGATAAAGATCACAGACACACATTCGCATTACGATGATGAAGCTTTTGACAATGACAGATATGAACTTCTTGATAAACTTCTGAAAGAGTCCTGCGAAAAAATAGTCACTCTCGGCTGTGACATTACGAAAAGCATGAAGTCGCTTGAGATCGCGGAAAAATTTGACAACGTGTATGCGGCTGTGGGTGTCCACCCCGAAAACTGCAATGACGTTGACGGTGATTATATCGCAGAACTGAAAAAGCTTGCCGCCCACCCAAAAGCTGTCGCAATAGGTGAAATAGGTCTTGACTATCATTGGGAGCCGTTTGACAAAGAACGTGAAGCAAGATTTTTCCGCAGGCAGATCGAACTTGCCAAAGAGCTTGATCTTCCGGTCTGTGTTCATTCACGGGACTCAACAAAAGATCTCATGGATATTCTCAGGGAATACAAGCCGAACGGAGTCGTACATTGCTTTTCGGGAAGCATAGATACGGCAAGAGAGATACTTTCGTTCGGTATGATGATAAGTTTTACCGGACTGATAACTTTTAAAAATGCCAGAAAAGCTATAGAGGCATGTAAATATATTCCCATAGACCGGATCATGCTTGAAACAGACAGTCCGTACATGACCCCTGTACCGCACCGCGGAGAACGCAACGACAGCGGCTTTCTCTGTTATACCGCGGAAAAGCTTGCGGAAATAAAGGGTCTCACAGTCGAAGAAACTGTTCGGATATGCAACAGGAACGCGGAAGAGTTCTTCAATTTCGGAAAGAAAGGATAAACTATGGAAACCGACGGGCAAAAACGAAAGGTAAAACCGGCAGAGATACTTCTTTTTCCGCTGGTGCTTATTAACAAAGGATTGACTTTCATATTAAAGAAAGCTATAGGTGAGAACTACGGCGAAGATGTCACCGAAGACGACATTCTGTCAATGGTAGATGCCGGAACTGAAAGCGGTACCATTGAGGACGATCAGGCGGAACTTATAAGCAATGTGTTTGAATACAATGACCTTCGTGCCGATGATGTAATGACACACAGGGTCAACATTACCGCAATCGATATCAATTCAACTTTGGACGATATCATATATCTTGCTCTCGACAAAGGATTTTCGAGGATCCCAGTCTTTGAAAAAAGTATTGACCGGATAATCGGAGTAATAATCGTAAAAGATCTTCTTTGTCTTATAGGAGACGATGATCTTGATTCGTTCAATATAACTGATTTCATAAGAGAAACTGTTTATGTTCCGGAAAGCTGCACATGCAGCGACGCATTCAAGATAATGACCAACGCCAAAGCGGGTATGGCTGTGGTTGTTGATGAATACGGCGGTACAGCGGGAGTAGTAACACTCGAAGATATCATAGAATCTGTAATGGGTAATATACAGGACGAATATGATTCCGAAAGCGCGGAGATCAGAAAGATCGGAACGGAGAAATATGAGATAAGCGGTGAAGCGGATCCGGACGAAGTTCTGGAACTTTTCGGATATTCCCTTCCGGAAGACCACAATTTTGATACTATCTCAGGCTTTGTGATAGACCTGCTGGAATATGTTCCCGAAGATATGCCGGAAGACTCGGAAAAGAAGCCGCATATAGATTATGAGGATATACGGTTTGTGATCCTTTCGGTAAATGACCAGAAAATTGAAAGACTTATAGCGTTCCGTAAAACGGAATAAAAGAAGATCACGGTAACATCAGGTTATCGTGATCTTTAATTTCGTTGTCATTATCCCTACTTAATGTCTGCTCATCAGCCAACAAATTGCTTCATAGCGCAGCTTGAAGCAA
>CAMVGH010000129.1 GCA_947166945.1 uncultured Clostridia bacterium | reverse complement strand
TGGTCACATCTCCATTTTTAAGAGACCGCTTCCGGCAAGGAAGATGCACCTGCACTTGCCCGATGAAGTCTATGCTGTAATGGGGCATACCCGCATGGCAACACAGGGCAGCAAAAAGCTTAATTACAACAACCACCCGTTTCCGGGCAGGGCTGGAGAACAACATTTTGCTCTTGCACACAATGGTGTGATCTCAAATGACAAACTTTTAAGAAAAGAAAAAAGCCTGCCCGAATCAGTGGTTCAGACAGACAGCTATATTGCAGTCCAGCTTCTCGAAAATGCAGGACAGCTTGATTTCAACAGCGTCAGAGAAATGGCAGAAGATCTGATAGGCTCGTTCGTTTTCACGATACTCGATGACTCGGACGGGATATATTTCGTGCGCGGAAATAACCCTCTGACGATTTACAATTTCCACACCCATGGCTTTTACTTGTATGCAAGCACAAGGGATATTCTGGACAAGACCCTTCGAAAGATAGGTATGTCGAGGGCAATTAAGACCGAGGTAAAAACCAGCCTTGGAGATATCCTGCGAATCGACAGTGACGGGAACATTGAGCGCTCGGAGTTCTTTGCATACAACGATATTTCGACATTGTATTCACTGCCGCGGAAAACACCTTGGGATAACTACTATATCAATCAACTCAAGGAGATCGCAAGCTGTTTCGGCGTCGATCCGCAGTATGTGGATCTGCTTTATGAGAACGGCTTTTCTTCTGATGAGATAGAGGAGCTTCTCTATGAGCCGGAAGAGCTTATGAACTATGCTGATGTGCTTGAATACGAGGGTCTATACTTTTAGCGTTCGGAAACGTTGTTGCGTTCATGAGCATATTTGCCATAATCAAAAGCTGTGTAAACATTGCGGTTACACAGCTTTTTCTTTTTTGGCAGCTTTCATGAATATTGCCTTGCCGCGAAGATATTCAGGCAATACATCAGCTGAGGGATAAGGGTATTCGTCCTCTTTATGCCAAGGTTTTCGGTGCAGCATGCGGACGAAGAAATAAGTGAACTATTCCACTTAAAGTGATGCGTGAGCCGCAATTCTGTAAATCTCGGTCACGTCGTTTCTGTCAAGCTCCATAAAACCTGCGCGCTTGCCGCTGCCGATGCCGAGCTTCTCAACAAGCACAGGGATATCCTCTTCCTTTGCACCCAGTTCCGCGAAGTTTATCGGCATACCTATGGAGTGCAGGAATGAGCGGAAACGGCGTATGCCCTCGACTGCAGTAGCTTCGGGATTCTCATAATCCATTTGACAGCCGAACACTCTCGTTGCCATCTGGCAGAACCGCAGAACATTGTGCTTATATACATACTCCATCCATGCCGGCATCATCACTGCAAGTCCCGCGCCGTGGGTCACATCATACAGCGCTGAAAGCTCATGCTCTAGGTTGTGGCTGTTCCAGTCCTGCTGTCTGCCCACACCGCAGATGTTGTTGTGTGCGATCATTCCCGCCCACATGATGTTGGCGCGGGCTTCGTAATTGTCGGGATCTGCAATAACACGGGGAGCTTCCTTTATCATCGTGAGCAGCACTGCCTCGCAGAGACGGTCTGTTATCTCGACCTCGGGGGTATTGGTGAAATAGCGCTCGAATATATGCGCCATTATATCGGTGCAGCCTGCAGCTGTCTGATACGCGGGAAGCGTCTGCGTCAGCGCAGGATCCATAATAGAGAACTTCGGGCGGAGTATGTCATTGCGTGCGCCGCGTTTAAGCAGACCGTCCTCCTTTGTGACGATAGAGTTTCCCGAACCCTCGCTTCCCGCTGCGGCTATGGTGAGTATCGTTCCGACAGGAAGGGCTTTTTCGGGTGTTTTTCCGCTGTAGAAATCCCAGAAGTCGCCGTCATACGGAATACCGAGGGCTATACCTTTTGCGGAGTCTATGACTGAACCGCCGCCGACTGCGAGAACGATGTCAACACCTTCGCTCCTGCCAAGCTCTATACCCTTATAAATAAGTGTATCGCGCGGATTGGGCTGAACCCCGCCAAGCTCGCAGTACGGAACTCCTGCGTCCTCCAGCGACTTTTTCACTTTATCAATGAGCCCCGACTTTACAGCAGAGCCTCCGCCGTAATGTATCAGCACCTTTGTTCCGCCGTACTTCTTCACTAAACGTCCGGCCTCCACAGCACAGCCTTTGCCGAAGACAAACTCTGTGGGGCTGTAAAAATTGAAATTTTCCATTATGATCTACCTCCGTAATATGTCGCTGCCGGTAAAGAATATTTTCTTAATTGTATCATACATAAACGGGAAAATCAATATAAGTAATGCAATAAAATTGATTTTTACTAATTTCAAGGATAAATCGCATATTGCTTTTTCGGTATATGTCGTATGATCGCGTTTCCATGGGAGAACAACCGTATTGGGCTTGATTTATTTCGCGCCGAATGATAGGGAAGGGTTACAGGCTTGATGAAGAGACTGTATCAAAATGTATTGCGTTAGGAGGTGGAAACGGATATTATAGCTTCTGCAATTTAAGATCAATTATCGCTGCCTGTCCGGTCTTTGCTTGCTTTATTATCTAAAGCAATTTTGATCTCGTTTGCTGACCAGGCTTCGATATTTGCACAAAATGAAGCCAGTTTTTTGTTCGTCAGAAAGACATCGTCTTTTACGATAAAGGAAGTTATGTGATCATTCAGCCGCTGATAGATATCATTTATAATAGTATTGCCGCTTTCTCCGGATACACATATCAGCATACGGTTCAGTATTCCCATAAGCCCCGCTTTTTCTTTCAGCGTTATCTGCCTGGACGCAATATTAGTTTTCACGGTAGGCTCTGTATTCCTGTCGGAATTATACATGTGCTGCATGACCCTGAGATCTTCAAGGCTGTAGTACAGGAAGAAGCAGAGGAATACCGTCAGTCCGTCTGTTCTGTCCCCGCACAGGACGTTGATCATGTAAAAAACGTGCTTGTAGTTATCCAGGATATTGTCGCGGGATACCTTCTTTTTCCCATTGCCGCTTTCTATGAATTTGATTATATCAGACTTGTTCTCTTTATAGAAGTCAATTAGTTCGACGCAGTTATCATCTGCTTTTATAAAGTTCGGCAGCGGTTCAGGGATTGCAATTGTTTCGGGTGCATCTGTGCAGATATCATTTTCGTCACAGGTGCTGTCGGAATTGCTGCCATCTTCCTGAGCGCGGTCTTTTGCTCCCGCCGCTTTATTCAATATAGCTTCGGCTGCTTTTTTAATCAGTTCATCATCTTCCGCCTTTTTTTGTTTCTCTCTTTCAAAGCGCGTTTTTCCCTCGCTGTCTTTATCATAGCTGTCTCTGTCAAGAAGATCCAACTTTTCGTATTCTTTACGGCTGAAATCCAGCGAGATACTCTGTGACCGCAGGCGGTCTGCCTGGTCTTCGTCGATCTGAAATGAGAGAAATCGATCTATGTATTTGCTGTTGCTTTCTTTTCTGCTGATGAACGGATCCGGAAGTGTACAGAGCCCTTGACTGATCGTATATTCATACAGCAGTACCCTCATATAAAAACTCTCAAATACGTTATGAGAATAGTCAGGACTGATTTGATTGGTATCGTTTGCTAAATTATGCATTTTAATAATGATATTCTTATAGCAATCATCAGGTTTTTCCTTTTTATACCGGCTGATATCCGTCGATTTGAAGATATGTGTATATACTGCATTAATTATCTGTAACACGTTGGCTGAAATCATGTGAAGCTCAGAATTGAGACTATACAGAAAAACCGGATTAAGAGCAAGGCTGAGCCTGTTTAATAAGCCTTCAAGAACGATCCCGTTGCTGTAGCCTCTTTCATCGTTTCTCACATAAGCATAGTCAGGGTCAGTCAGTATTTTTACGATATTATATCCGTATTTCAGCTCGAATCCTTTAATAAAAGCCGCTAATCTGATGCAGGTGATTATTATACGGGGCGGATCGCTTTTTTTATACGAGAGGTCGATAATATTATTTTTTTCAGATTTTTGATAAGACCGTTATGTCCGAAAATCTGACTGTAATAGTCTCTATCGTTCAATTTGTCCTGATCGCCCTTTTTAGTGCCGGACGTTTCTGTTTTGTTCCCAATACCCCAGAATCCGAACAAATAATCAGAAAAAAGTGCGTTGAAACGCGTGGGAAAAGTACTGTTATTATAATCTAGACCGTAAATGAACTCGTCGCTGCAAAAGCCGTGGAAAAGTTCTGTTGCTGTATCTTTTCTGAACTGGTCGCTGACGAAGTATCGTTCTATAATCCAAAGGAGATATCTTTGGTAAATTCTTTCATCGGGAGTTCTGCCCGTGACTTTTGTTGTAGAAATAGGATCGATGTAATTGGCAAATTCGAGCTGTTTTAATGCTAAGTCGTTTAATTTACTCGCATCTGCAACGTAAGAACAGGCCACCTTAGTCAACTCATCAAAAAGCTGATAATAAGTTTTAAAAGAATTTGCGGGCATTTCAGCCGAGGGAGAAATAAGTACGGCGGCATCATATAGCGAAGAAATAAAAAAATTACGTGAGAAATGATTTTCTTCGCTGTTTTCGATTATAAGTTTCCCGGGAGAATCCTTTCCTTTGTTTTTTTGGAGATCAGCACATAAAATATCAAGCAGACGATTCCCGAGTGCATTGGCAATATATATGCCGCTTTGTTTGTAAAAGTCTGCAATTGATTTTTTGATACCATAATCAATTGAAAAAATAATGCCACAGTTTTTCATTTTTATTATTCAGCACATCAGCAAGAAATGCTTTTCCCCTTTTCTTATATAGTAAGTTTTTACGATATGGCGTTTGTTCTGATATTCAGGAGATAAGCCATTTTAGAGCGTTTGTCCTCATTATCCCATTATAGTCCGCATCGGGGTCTTCGTCAAGGGTAAGAATATACTTCTGATAGTGGTCATTTATCTTCTGCAAAGGTGCAAGCTCACGCTCCAAAGTTTTGTTATCACGGACCGTCGCTGCAACCTGAAAATATGTCGTGCGTTTGTCTTCATCTACTGCAACAAAATCGACTTCAAGATCGTCGATTTTTCCGACATAAACTTCATATCCGCGGCGCAGTAATTCCAGATAAACAATGTTCTCCAGCATACGCCCTACATCGGTAGATCGAGAGCCGAGCAGTGCATAGCGAAGACCTATATCAACGGCATAATATTTTTCGAGAGTTTTGAGTCTTTGCTTGCCTCTGACGTTATATCTTTCAGCCTTATAAACAGCAAAACTTGATATGAGTGCATCAAGGTATTTTTCTACTGTTTTTGTGTCGATCTTTCTGCCGTCAGAAGTCATGGTATCAGCGATCTTTTTTGTTGAAAGCTGGTTACTTATATTATCATAAACGAAGCGCACTACGCTTTCTAGCATCATTATATCTGTCAGCTTCTTTCGGCTCGCTATATCCTTAACGATAATGGTATTGAACAGGCTGTCGAGATAGTCCCGTATCTCTCGCGGCTGATCTTTAAGCTGCAAGACATAAGGGAACGCACCATGCTCGACATAATCCTTGTACTTTTCGGAAAGGCTGCGGCTGTCGTCTGAAGCTGAAACATACTCCTTAAATGATAACGGGAGCATGGATATTTCGACATATCTTCCCGACAGCATGGTCGCGATCTCGCTCGACAGCATCACAGCGTTTGAACCCGTGAGGTATATGTCGGTGTTCTTCTTTATGAAGAAGCTGTCTATGACATTGGGAAAATCTGCGCACTGCTGAACCTCGTCTATGAAGATGTACGTCATTTTGTCTTTGGCAAGGCGTTCATTGATGTATTTATACAGCGCATCGGGCTGACAGAGCTCCTTGTTGTCGTAATCTTCTAGACTGATATATATGATCTGTTCATCGGATATGCCACTATCCCGGAGATAATCGCAGAACATCTCCATGAGCGTAGACTTACCGCATCTTCTTATTCCGGTTATGACCTTGATTATCTGCTTGTCTTTGAATGCAATCAGCTTATTTAGATATTCCTCGCGTCTTATTGTGTTCATGTTCTCGCTCCTTCCAACTTCAATACATATATTTTAACTTAAAATGATAAAAAAATCAATAGTTTTTGGAAATCTTTCCTAAAACTATAATGCGGGAATAATTTGAAAAAATTTTCCGAGAAAAAAATATTGAAATGCGGTAAAATGAAAGCGTGATCACAAACAAGTGGCGCCGCGGCGCCGTAAAACAAGCCCGCTCAGCGGGCATATTACAAAGGAGTATATTATGACGAATTCAAACTCAACCGTTTCCAATGCACCAAACAACTGCAGAAACGCAGAGACAGCCTCCCGAACGGTCATAAGGCCGTTTATTCACGACGCTGTGAATCCTTTTATTCACATCGACGAGAACTCGCAAAGCGCGGATTTAACGCCGCAGGAAGCCCCTATACCCGTACCGCAGATGCCTGTGGCACCGATTTCGGCAGCCCTTACAGCGCCCGCACCTACGCCGGTTCCGGTGGCACAAATGTCCGCGCCGGTGCCTGACATTTCAGCGTCCGCGGCAATGTTACCGCAAGTTCAGATGCATTTCGACGAGGCCAAGGGAATCCTTGAAAACCTCAAGGCAAACGCTTCAGATCACTTGCCGGTCGCGCAGACAGGCGAAAGACACCAGCTGCAAGCCCCGCCGCCGAGCGTGGAAAAGGCGAAGGTAAACAACTCACAGCTTATGCGCGGGTTTGCAGAAAAGTTCGGTGTGATCATAGTCAACGGCGAGCTGTATATCCGCGCCGGAAGGCACTTTGAGCGCAAATCTAAGCACGCAGCGAAGCAGATGATAGCTGCGTATTGCCGGAGCGTGATCGGTGATGACATATCGGTGCGCATTATCAGCGAAGTATTAGGGTTGTTGATGACGTTTGCGGACATAACAGACGAAACGATCGAGATCGATGACAATCTTGTTGATACGCTCGACGGTGTCATAGACGTACGCACCGGTCAGTTCGTCCCGGACAATCGCGCTCAGCGCTGCTTCCACTACCTTCCGTATCATGTCTTCCCGGCATATGTGGGCGCGCAGCACTGTCCGAACTTTTCGCGCTACTTGCACACCTGTACAGGTGGTGAAGCGGCACTGATCGAACGCCTGTGGGAGCTTGTAGCACTGCTGCTCACACCAAAGCGCCTTAAGTGCTTGCCGATCCTTTTTGGCGCGCCGTCATCCGGCAAATCGGTGCTGTTGTCGCTGCTGAAAAAGCTGATGGCACCGGGCGATTGCTTCCCGCTGAACTTCACGCGGCTGTGTGACCGCTTTTCGCTCGGATTCGCGGCTACGGCGAATCTTATCACCTATTATGACGTACCGAACGAGCGGCTCAAACCGAAAGAAGTTGCTGCCCTCAAATCCCTTTGTTCCACGGAGGACGACTTACCGATTGAGCACAAAGGAGGGGAGGTAAAGGCAATGAGACTGAGCAGGCTGAAAGTGGTTTTAGCATCTAACTATATCCTTCGCGGGACAAACTATGACGAGGCGTTGAACGAGCGTATCAATTATTTCGTTTTCCCGTTCACAGTCCCGAAAGAAGCGAGGATTGAGCATCTTAGCGACCTCCTTGCAAGCGAGGGCAGCGCAATCATTTCGACATGCTTGCTCAAATACGCGCCGGAGATGATACGGCGAAACTTTCGCTTCAGCGGTGAACTGGAGACACAGGCAATAATAGACGGTATGGTTACATATGTACCTGTTGACGAAACGAGCGCGGTTATCGATTTCATCTGCGAACGCGTTGAAGATGCGCCGGACGAAAAAGTCTCCACGGCTGAGCTGTTCGAGGCGTTTATAGCTTTCTGCGGCGGCGCCATGGAGTTTACTAACGACAAGAAGTTTTCGGAAGTCTTCGCGAAAACAATTGGTCAGCGGGCAGAAAAATGCCGGGTGCTCGTTAACGGAAAGAGCGTGAACGGGTATCGTGGTATCCGGTTAAAACCGCAAACAAGCAACAATATAAATATATAGTATAAAAGAGAAGAGGACACAGTCCCGTCTTTTATGGCGGGACTGGCAACACCAAAAAAAATACTCGCTGTCGGAAGCTTCGACAGCGTATACAGAAAGGAAAAAATAGCTATGAAACTTGAAAACTACGGCGACGTACTTACTATCGATGAGCTTTGCGAGATCCTTCACATAGGCAAACTCAAGGCGTATGAGCTTCTCAAGACACACGTGGTGAAGTCTCTGCGCATCGGCAAGAAATTTATCATTCCCAAAATGGGCGTGGTCGAGCTTCTTGACAGTATTGCACATCAGACAAACACAGAACTCCCCGAGGGTGAGCGTAAGATCGTTATCATCCAGTAACAACAGCAGGCAGGGCATTGCGGAAAATACCGCAATGCCTTTCTGCCAGAAGAAAGGATAGAAATATGAAAGCAAGTATTCAGGTTAAAAACGGATTTATGTACGTCGTTCTTTCCTATAAGAAGAACGGCAGATGGGCATATAAGTGGGTAGCCACAGGTATCAAGGAAAAGGGCAACAAGAAAGCTCTTAAGGATAAGCTTGATGACTATATAAAAAAGTACGCTTACCTTGAGACCGGAGAGATGTCGGACGATTTTCTGTATTCGGACTATCTGCGGGAGTGGCTGCAGATACACCGGGAGACGATCGCCCAAAGCTCTGCGGAAGCGTATGAGGTAAGTGCCGAGGCACATATTCTCCCTTATTTCGACGAGAGAAAGACAACCCTTGAAGCCATGTCACCTAAAGTGGTGTTCGACTTCTACAGCTATCTGCACACAAAGGGCAATCATCGCACCGGGGGCGGACTGTCCTATGCTTCGATCAAGAAGATCTCAAGCATTATAAAGGGCAGTCTTTCCGATGCGTGCGTACTGGAGCTTATCGCTTCCAATCCCGCTGCGGCAGTAAAAGTTCCGAAGGGCGCAGGAGAAAAGCAGGTGAAGCGAGCTTACAAGACCGCAAAGGAAGCACAGCAGATACTTGACGCGTTCAAGGGTCATGAGCTGTATCCGATAGTCTATATGACACTGTTTTACGGGCTGCGGCGTTCGGAGATAATAGGGCTGAAATGGGAGAATATCGATTTCGATAACAATACCTTCGAGATCAAAAGCACCATAGTCCGCATCAAATCCTTTATACACAGCGATACGCCAAAGACCGATGACAGCAACGCTGTATTCGAGCTGCTGCCGGAGTTCAGGGATATCCTGCTGAAGCTGAAAGCACAGGCGGAAG
>CAMVGH010000128.1 GCA_947166945.1 uncultured Clostridia bacterium | reverse complement strand
GCGGCGGCAATGTGCATAGAGAACAATATCCCGCTGATCGTATTCGATCTGCACCGCCCCGACAATATCTTCGATGCCGTTATGGGCGAAAAAGTCGGGACTCTCGTAAGCAACCAGTCATAATTGATTTGTCATTAATTACAGAAAAGGAGCATAACCATGAAAGAAACACTTAAAAGCACCGAAGAAAGAATGGAAAAGTGCGTAAAGTCCATGGAAAAGGAGTTTTCCGCTATAAGAGCAGGCCGTGCGAATCCCGCCGTGCTCGATAAGATAACAGTCGATTATTACGGAGTTCCCACTCAGATAAACGCTATGGCAGCGGTATCGGTCGCAGAAGCAAGAATACTGGTCATACAGCCGTGGGACGCTTCCTCCCTCAAAGCGATCGAGAAAGCGATAATGGCGAGCGATATCGGTATCACCCCCACAAATGACGGCAAGTCGATAAGAATAGTATTCCCCCAGCTCACCGAGGAGCGCAGAAAAGAGCTGTCCAAGCAGATAAAGAAGTACGGTGAGGAAGCAAAGGTAGCCGTAAGAAACTGCCGCCGCGACACAATGGATAAGTTCAAGACAATGAAGAAGAACAGCGAGATCACCGAGGACGATGTCAAGGACGGCGAGAAGAAGGTGCAGACTATCACCGACAAATACTGCGAGAAGATAGACAAGATCTGCGCTGAAAAAGAAAAAGAGATCATGACAGTCTGATCGGTGCGGAACATGGAAGAAAAGATACTTCCGCGCCATATAGGCATAATAATGGACGGTAACGGCAGGTGGGCGAAAAAGAGACATCTGCCCCGTACCGCCGGACACATACAGGGAGCAAAGGCGTTCAGAAAATGCCTGAGGCACTGCGCCGATCTCGGGATCGAATGTGTGACTTTCTATGCTTTCTCAACAGAAAACTGGAAGCGCCCGAAAGAGGAAGTTGACGCCATAATGAAGCTGTTTTCCGACTATCTTGATGAAGGTCTCGGTATGTCGGAGAAAGATATCAGAATGAAGTTCATCGGCGATCCGGAGCCTCTCTCCGATGATCTGAAAAACAAAATGCGCGGCCTTGAAGAAAAGTCGTCGGGAAACCGCGGCACTATATGCTGCATTGCCGTGAACTACGGCGGCAGGGACGACATAGTGAGGGCGGTGCGGAAGATCGCCGCAGACGGTAAGATCGCGGAAAGCGTGACCGAACAGAGTATAACGGAAAAGCTGGATACGTCGGGGCTGCCGGACGTGGATCTGATAATCCGTCCGAGCGGGGAACAGAGGCTTTCCAATTTTCTGATATGGCAGGCGGCTTACGCGGAGTATGTGTTCATGGACGTCCTGTGGCCCGATTTCGGGGAAAAGGAACTTGATCTTGCGCTGGAAGAGTATTCGCGCAGGAACCGCCGCTTCGGCGGAATATAAGATTGAGAGAAAGAGATGATACGATGTCAAAGCGTCTGCTGACCGCAGCGATAGGTGTACCTCTCGCGTTATTGATAATATATCTCGGGAGCCTGTCACCGCATATCATATCTGCGGCTACGGACATAGTATCCATAATGGCAGTATTTGAAGTGCTGTCCGCCGCCAAATATACACGATACCGGAGCATAACTGTTCTGAGCCTGTTGTTCTCGGCATTGCTCCCGCTGTTTTTCTGCTACGACGAACTGAGGAATTACGCGATCCCGGTCGCGTTTGTATTCCTGATAATCCTGTGCGGTGCGACACTGATGCGGCATAAGGAAATAAAATTCGACGAGCTTGGATTTATTGCGTTCATATCTATCTGCATACCCTTTGCGATCTCCACGCTGGCATTCTTTTATTTCCAGTGGAGAGAGCACGCGATATTCCTTGTGGTATATACGCTTGTTACAGCTTGGGTAGCCGACGGCGGAGCCTATTTTATCGGGACGGCTTTCGGAAAGCACAAGCTTTGTCCGGAGATAAGCCCGAAAAAGACATGGGAAGGCTTTTTCGGCGGACTGGTCACCACGGTGATATTTTCTGTGATACTCGGATTCGGGTATGAGCTGATCGACGAGCTGATGACCGGCGAGAAGCACTTCACCGTAAATATTTCCCTGTTGGTCATGGCTGCGGTTGTATCGACATTTCTGGGACTTATGGGAGATCTTATCGCCTCACTGCTCAAAAGACAGTGCGGGGTGAAGGATTTCGGCGAGATATTCCCCGGACACGGCGGCATAATGGACAGATTTGACAGCGTACTGTTTGTTGCACCGTTCATTTATCTGCTGTTCAAGATGTTCTTCCCGATAACGATGATAGCTTGATATGACAGTTCCCCCGTCCTTCCGGCGGGGGATAAAGCATTTATAACGGACGAAAGAAAAGGAAAAAGATGACAGGAACAGAAGAAGGCAAAGTTCTTACGGTGCTTGGTTCCACCGGCTCGATCGGCACGCAGACGCTCGATGTATGCCGTATGCACGGATATAAGATAAAGGCGCTTACCGCAAACAGCAGCACCGGTCTGCTGGAGAAGCAGGCGAGGGAGTTCTGTCCGGAGACGGTCTGCGTAACGGACGAACTGGCATTCGGTGATATGAAGATACGCCTTGCGGACACGGATATAAAGGTCACCTGTGGAAAGGAAGCCCTCTGTGATACGGCGGCGCTCAGTGTGGATATGGTGATAAACGCAGTAGTCGGAATGGTAGGGCTTGAACCGACACTTGCGGCGCTGAACGCTCACAACAGGGTAGGTCTTGCAAACAAGGAAACGCTCGTTACGGGCGGTGAGCTTGTCAAAGCGGCTGAAAAGTCGAACAATGTCGATATAGTACCGATAGACAGCGAACATTCCGCGATCTTTCAGTCATTAATGGGAAATTCCGGCAATAAAATTGAAAAAATAATACTTACCGCGTCGGGAGGCCCTTTTTTCGGGTATAATAAAGAGAGACTGCGCACAGTCACAATGGAACAGGCGCTTCATCACCCGAACTGGAGCATGGGGCGCAAGATCACCACGGACAGTGCCACACTGATGAACAAAGGTCTGGAGCTTATCGAAGCGGTACGGCTGTTCGATGTGACCCCGGAGCAGGTGGAAGTAGTGGTACACCGGCAGAGCATACTGCACTCTGCGGTGGAATATGAGGACGGCGCTGTGATAGGTCAGCTCGGAGTACCGGATATGAAGATACCGATACAGTTCGCGGTGACATATCCTAAGCGTATGAAGTCGCTGTCGGGAAGGCTGTCGCTGTTTGATGTGGGTACGCTTACCTTTGAGCGGGCAGATGAGGAGACTTTCGTATGTCTTGCGCAAGCGCGGAAAGCAATAGCAAAAGGCGGCACGGCTCCCACGATACTGAACGGCGCAAATGAAGCGGCGGTGGCGGCATTCCTTGCCGGCAGCATACCGTTTTACCGCATCGGGGAGCTTGTTACGGCGTGCTGTGAGGCTCTGTCGCATATACCTGAGGTAACGCTCGATACTATCTCCGAAGCCGATAGAGCCGCCAGAGAGTATGTGATCACTGAAATAAAGAAAGGTAACTGAAATTGACAATACTGAGCAATATACTGAATGTTGTTATAACACTGCTTGTATTCTTCACAATAATAATGATACACGAATTCGGACATTTCTTCACGGCGAAGATGTTCGGAATGAAGATATACGAGTTTTCCATAGGAATGGGACCGCGCCTGTTCAGCAAGACCACAAAGACTACCACATGGTCATTCAAGCTGCTGCCGATAGGCGGATCCGTACAGCTGGGCGAGGACTTCGAGAGCGACGACCCGGACGATTTCCGCAATAAACCGGTATGGCAGCGTATGATAGTTATATGCGCGGGCGCGATAATGAACCTGATACTGGGATTTATCGTGTGTGTAGTGAGCGTGTGCGCATCGGACGCGATAGCGACCACAACGGTATCGTATTTCAATGAAGACGCTGTTTCGTCACAGGTCATGCAGGTAGGCGATGAGATCGTTGAGATGAACGGTATGGCGATATGGACTACGACGGATATATCGTACTGTCTCCAGAATAAGATAGCGAAGTCGGATCAGACCGGCGGCTATGTTTACTATGATATGACTGTTCTGAGAGACGGTCAGGCAGTGAAGCTCTCTGTGCCGTTTGAAATGGTGGGAAACAACAGCACCACGGATTCAGCGGGCATAAAGGTGGATTTCAAGGTATATCCGCAGGAGAAGAATATCCTCACCGTCACAGCCGCGGCAGGGAAGACTTTCCTTACGGAAGCGCGTCTGATATGGATATCCCTGTTCGACCTGATAACCGGAACATATGGCATAAACGACCTTTCGGGACCTATCGGCGTGGTGTCCACAATGGCTACGGCACTGAACGAGTCGATAAAGATAATGAGCTTCAGTTCATTCATCATGCTGATAGCACTTATCACCATAAACCTCGGCATCTTCAATCTCCTGCCGATACCGGCGCTCGACGGCGCGAGATTTCTGTTCCTGCTCATAGAAGCCATAAGGGGAAAGCCCGTATCGGCGGAAAAGGAAGGCTGGGTACACTTTATAGGATTTGCCGCCCTGATGCTGCTCATGCTCACTGTGACTTTCAACGATATCATAAAGCTGTTCGCTCAATAGCGTCATATCTCCCTGTGCTTACGGCACGGGGAGCTTTTTTATGCGGATCGGTATTGTTATAATCAATCATTTTTTTGAGTATAACCCGTGTTCGTTGTTTAATGTGCCGAATGAGCGCGAAAACTGTTGACTTGATGATTTTTTCGTGTATAATATAGTGTATATAAAGAAACAATATCATCAGAAATGGTCTTGCTTCAAAATGGAGGTACTTATGAAAAAAATAACAGCTACAGCGCTAATATGCGCACTTGTACTTGCTGCTGCGGGCTGCGGCGGCAATAATAACCCCGCGAATACCACAGCGGGCGCATCTGCTTCTGAGACTGCGGCAGTTACCGAAGCCGCTTCGGAGAGCAATGACACTGCTGCTCCCGCTGAAACGTCAGCAGATGAGGCGTCTTCCGGTGTAATGAGCTATTCCGAGTTCATGGACGCAGAGCTTGAAACGAAGGTGGTAGTCGAGACATACGTTCAGGCAAAGCAGTCATGGTGGGAAGACAAGGCTACTGTATATTCCCAGAATGAGGAAGGTGCATTCCTCCTCTATAATATGGCTTGCTCGCAGGAAGACTATGACAAGCTCACACCCGGCACAAAGATAAGAGTGACCGGTTATAAGTCCGAATGGTCGGGTGAGGTGGAGATAATCGACGGCACATTCGAGATAATCGACGGCAATTATATTGCTTCGGCTACCGATGTAACATCACTTCTCGGAACAGACGCACTTTCGCTCGAAATGAACAAATTCGTTTCTTTCAAGGAAATGACAGTGGAGAAGTCCGGCGAGGACGGAGCAGCCTTCCTTTACAGCTATGACGGTTCCGGAAGCGAGGGTGACGATCTTTACTTCAATGTTTCCAAAAACGGACAGACCTTTACTTTCACAGTCGAGTCCTATCTCTGCGGCGCAGATACCGATGTATATAAGGCAGTGAAGGAACTCAAAGTCGGAGATGTTATCGACATGGAGGGCTTCCTCTACTGGTACAACGGAGCAAATCCGCACATCACCTCTGTAAGTGTTGTATCGACCGAGGGCGAAAGCGGCGGCGTTATGAGCTATGAAGAGTTTGAAGCAGCCGAAGTGGATACTCCGGTAGTAGTGGAGACATACGTACAGGCAAAGCAGGGCTGGTGGGAGAACAACGGCGTAGGCAACGCTTCGTTCTACACACAGGCAGGCGATCACGGTGCGTACTTCCTTTACAATAAGCCCTGCACTTTCGATGAATATAACGCTCTTATCCCCGGCACCAAGATAAAAGTATCCGGTTACAAGGCTGAATGGTCCGGCGAAGTTGAGATCACAGACGCGACATTCGAGATCGAAGACGGCAATTTCATAGCATCTGCCGAAGATGTTACAGCGCTTCTCGGAACAGACGATCTTGTAAAGCACATCAATGAATTTGTATCGTTCAAGGGTATGACAGTTGCGGCAAAGAAGGACGCAAACGGCAATGATGCAGCGTTCCTCTACAACTGGGACGGTTCCGGCGAAAGAGGCAGCGATCTTTACTTTGATGTAACGATCGGTGACTCTACATACACCTTCACCGTAGAATCCTACCTCTGCAGCGAAGAAACGGAAGTATATAAGGCAGTAGAAGCGCTCAGTATCGGCGATAAGATAGATATGGAAGGCTTCCTCTACTGGTACAACGGAGCAAATCCGCACATCACATCGGTAAAGGCTGCCGAATAAGTTATTATAACGGAAGAAAGCCCGTCCTCATTGCGAGAACGGGCTTTTTTGTTGTATTACAATTCTTCGTAGTTGCCGAGGAACCGGTAGAATTTCATTTCATGTTCAAGACCCGTGAGGAGCTTGAGGACTTTTTCGTCTTTGATACTGCCGATAAAATCGAGGTAGAAAATAAAATCGAAAGCATCGTCTTTCAGGTAGGCGAGGGAATCGGGCATCGGCTTACTTTCTATCCGGCAGAGGTTGAGTCCGCAGTATGCGAACCTTGTGAGCAGTCTGTAAAGGCTTCCCGCGGTATGCGGAACGGTAAGACACAGTGATACGACGCTGGCGTTTTCAGGGACCTGAAGCTCCCTTGATATCATGATGAAACGTGTGAAATTGTCCTTGATGTCGGTTATATCGTCGGCGAGAATATCAAGCCCGAATAATTTTGCGCATGATGCGGAACAGATCGCCGCAACGGAATTGTCGTCACCGGCTGCGACATTCTCTGCCGCTTTTGCTGTTGAACCGGCTTCATCTACCGCGAGTTTCTGTTCTTCAAGGAATTTTGAGCACTGTTTCAGCGCCATTTCATGCGAAACAGCCACCTTTATATCGGAGAGCTTTGAGCCTTTTTTACCTGCGAGGACATGATTTATACGGATCTTGGTTCCCCGGCAGATATAGAATTTGTGTTTTATCATCAGGTTGTAGGTCATACTCACATCGCCGGCGGTTGAGTTTTCGATAGGCAGTACGCCGTAATCTATCTCACAGTTTTCGACAGCTTCAAAAACTGCCGGGAAATCCTGGAAATACTTTATCTTGCAGTTTTCGCCGCAGAATTTTCTGCACGCGTCCGCGGTATAGCTGCCCTTTGTGACCGCACCCACAGTCGGGGAAACAACAGCATTCTGCACTCTGAAAGGCTTGATCTCGGTGAGCATCTGCTGCTGGCGGCATTTTGAAATATCCATCAGAGTGGTGAAGAACAGCTTTGCGCCGTCTTTAAGTTCCGGGGATATCTTAGCGCAGGATTTACGGAGAACTTCTTCCTCACGGCCACCCTGAAATATCTCCATTTTATGCTGCCTTTTGTATTCCGCCACATCTACTGCGACTGCCGCACGTTTCTCGAACAGCTCTGCGATCCGGTCATCTATACGGTCGATCTCATCTCTGAGTTCTTTAAGCTCCATTTTTTCTCCTTGTTCTGCACATCAGCGGGGACATATCTGTCTATCATCAGTCCCCGACAACTGTTTCTTCTTCCGCATATTCCTCTTCGTCAATGTTTTCATCTGTGTTTTCTGCCTGAGGCTCTGTCTCAGCGGCGGTGGTAGTAGTTACAGTGGGAGTCACAGCGTAGTAAACGGTAACTATCTCATTTTCGGAGATATAGACTTTGTCATCTATCTCCTTGCTGCATCTGATCACATATCCTGCCTTGACTTCCGAGGATTCTTCCGGCTGTATCTCATATCTTACTCCGAGCTGTGTCAGCTTGTCGGAATATTCGCTCAGCTTCATGCCGATATAGTCCGGCAGATATGTATAAGCAGCCCCCTTACTTACCTTGATGTGTACTGTGGTACCGGAGCGCACCTGAGTTCCCGCGGGGATATCCTGTTCATATATTATCCCCTCCGAATATTCGTCGGAGTATTCGTACTGTGCCTCAAAAATGAGCATGGAGTATCTGTTCTCGAACGAGGTATTGAAGAATCTGTTCACGAAATCCGGGAGCAGCAGGATATCGCCTTTTGCCTTTGCGGTAGTGGTCTCTGTCGTGACAGCAGTGCGGGCTGTGGTAGTCTCCTCGGGTTCTGTTTCTTCCGGAACGGTCGTGGTCACGGCTGTACGGGCTTTTGCCGCTTCCTGCGAAGCTTCATCGGCAAAATACAGTATCGCGATTATAAGAGCAGCCACAAGAGAGAAGAAAATGACTATGCCGATGATCGTGCCGACGTTCGACATTTTTTTCTGCTTCTCTTTCTTTTTGCGGATATCGGCTTTGGTAGGAACACTGCTGCGTTTTTTCTCGGCGGGGCGGTGTTCGGGTTCAAGTCTTACCGATACTCTCGGCGTTATCGGACCGTCGCTCTCCGGCTCGGTTCTCTCCGGTATGCGGAATGAAGCGGTTCCCTCATAGAGCATCTGCATCAGTGTTTCTATGTTATGGACCCTGACAGTCCTGTTGACCTTCATACCTCCTGTAATTGCCTCGGAGACATTTACCGGGATATCCGGATCAAGCTCGGCAGGTGTTCTGAGGGTATCTTCTGTCCTGCGCTTTACGGCACTCGGCGGTATATCGCCTGTAAGCGCGGTATAAAGCACTGCGCACACGGCATATATATCCGTCCAGCTGCCCTGTCTTTCCGAAAGATCATACTGTTCGCAGGCGGCGTATCCTTCGTACATTTCGCTGTTTATACGGGAATCCGAAGTCCTTGCCGCAGAAATATTCAGGGAAGTCATCACAAGTCTGCCGTCCTTTGTGACGAACAGGGTAGATGGGCTTATCCCGCGGTGAACTATCCCTTTTTCGTGCAGGGTATTGAGGGTTCTCAGCACGGGCATCAGCATTTCGGAGATATCACTCCATGCAAGTTTACCGCCGTTCTGCTGTATGTATTCTTCGAGAGTTTTGCCTTTGAGGTGTTCCGATACCGCGTACCCTGTATTTCCCGCGGAAAACAGAGTGAATTCCGTCTTGAGGCTGCTGCCTTTCATATCGGATATAAGGGTCTTGTGCAGGTCGGCAAATTCCGACAGATAAGATTTGAAAAGGGGAAGCGACCCGTCTTTGACTTCCACGCTTTCGCCGTCCTCGGCGCGTTTGCAGAGTGTGTCCGGCAGAAATTCCTGTATTTCGACAGGGATATTCTCGGTCGTATCGAAAGCGAGATAAAGGATACCTTCGCCGTTCTTCGAGATC
>CAMVGH010000127.1 GCA_947166945.1 uncultured Clostridia bacterium | reverse complement strand
CTCTCTCCCACTCCCTCTCTCACCCCCTAAAGCTTTTAAACGCTTCGCCTTGCAGATTAGTTACTGAGTACAAATAAAACAGCAAAGAGATAAAACAGAGTAAAAGAGCCTGTCAATTCAAAACTGAATTGACAGGCTTTCTTTGTATTCTGTTATAAACTTTTTCTCTGCACAGGTGTACTACCTGCCCCCGCTGCAAGGCGAAGCGGTTGCTCTTTCAGGAGGGTGGGAGAGGGAGAGAGAGGGTTGCAAGGGGGAGAGAGGGGGAGGGAGGGAAACTCCTTTCTCTCAGAGAAAGGGGGTTCCCTTCCTTCCCCTCTTTCCCCCTGCCCGCCGGAGGCACTCGAGCGCAGCGACCACTCGAGCGCAGCGACCACTCTTCCCCCTGCTCACAGGTTGTTTTTAACGGTGTCGATAAGCTCCTGCCCGTAGATCTGCGCAAAGAAGTCCATAACGCCGGAGGTGGCTTCCTTGAACGGGGCGAGATCGGGATAATTGACGACCATGCCCTCCTTTTCAAGAGCGGAAACGAGATCTTCGGTCTGCGATTTCACGAGAGAACGGTCTTCGGCTTCGGCAGTTTTCGCGGCTTTTGCGATGATTTCACGGTACTCGGGTTTAAGCTGCACCCAGATGTCATTCGCAATTGTGAGCGGCATCGCGTCATAGCTGTGATTTGTGATCGACAGGTATTTCTGCACCTCATACAGCTTGTTGTTGTAAATTACGGGTATGGGGTTTTCCTGCGCGTCAAACTCCCCGTCCCGGATAGCATCTTTCAGCTCCGCAAACGGGAAACTTCTGGGATTGGCTTTCAGCGCAGACATGGTTTCCATGACTATCTGATTTTCGGGCGTGCGTATGTTCAGTCCCTCCATGTCCGACACACCGTTTATGGGACCTACCTTTTCGGTCGTGGTCACACAGCGGAATCCGTTGTCAAAATATGCGAGAACGTGCATATTGAACGGCTCCAGATCGGCATTTATGCTCTGCATGGTGTCGGAATCCACAAATTTCCACGCGCTCTCAAAATCCCCGAACAGGAACGGCAGAGCCGAAACACCTATTTTTGTGGCGTATGCCGCATAGTTTCCGGCACTGGAAACAGTCATTCCCACTTTGCCTTCGATCATGCCCTTGATGAGATCACCGTCGCTGCCGAGTTCACCGGACGGGTGTATTTCGATGATGACATCGCCGTTCGTTTCTTTCTCGACGGTCTCCTTGAACTTTTTAAGAACTATGCCGCGCGGATCCTCCTCACTGGTAGAATAGCCCGCAATGACGGTCACAGGATATGAGAGAGAACTTTCCGCTGTCTCCGCAGGCGCGGCTGAGGAAACCGGAGCCGCCGTACCGGCAGGCTTGCTTTCGTTCCCGCATGAAGATAACGCGCACACCGCGATCACCGAAAACAATGCGGCAGCTTTTCTGAGATTGTTTTTCATGGCATTGACCTCCTCATAATCATACATCTTATAACTATATTATACAATATCGGCGGCTGCTTGTCAAGAGAATTTGTCTGATCTGACGATCAGGCGTTTACTCCGATATTTATTGCCGATGATGTTTCAAGGAGAAGCGTACCCGCCTCTATGCGCTAAATCCCGGGCTTGAATGAGGGCATAAGCTCCAGCTTGAACTTATTCAGCTCATGCAGGCGGTCTATGCGGGCTTTCTTCTCCGGATCATCTATTTCACCCGTGCGGATATAGCGGTCAAGCTCGTCATAGGTGAAGCCGAGATTTTCCTCGTCGGTCCTGCCGCTCAGCCCGTCGATCGGCACCTTATCCACCAGCACCCCCGGCAGTCCGAGAACACGCCCTATCGCCTTCACCTCGGTCACGGTGAAGCCCGAACACGGGCTGAAATCCCCCGCCGCGTCGCCGTAGCGTGTGGAATAGCCGACCCAGTCCTCCGACAGGTTGCAGGTATTGGCTACCCTGCCGTTATAGCTCTGTGACACCGCGTACAGTGCCGCCATGCGTATTCTCGCGGGAAGATTTACACGGCTCTGTTCCGAGAGTTCCAACGGGATATGCTCGGTAAGTCCTCTTACCGCCGCCTCGATGTTCACGATATGGCTCTTTATCCCGATATGCTGCACCAGAAGCTCCGCCATGTCGATATCATGCTGCACCCCGCAGGGCATCAGTACGCCTATGACCCGCTCCCTGCCCAGTGCTTCCGCGCACAGCGCAGCCACTACCGAGCTGTCCTTGCCGCCGGATATCCCCACCACGGCATTGCAGTCCTTTCCGTTCTTCTCAAAGAACTCCCTTATCCACTCAACGCACCTGTTCTTCTGTAATTTCGCATCAAACATAATGTAACTCCGTTCCGAATTAAGAATTATGAATTCTTAATTCACTTTCTTTCCCTTATCGCGCCGATAAGAGCAAATATGAGAAATACCGCAAGATTAAGCACAACGATCCCCGCGCCTGTCGGGATATCGAGGTAGTAGGACGCGATAAGTCCCGCGGTGAAGCAGCCTACCGAGACTATTGCGGAACATATCGTCACGCTGCGGAAACTCCGGCAGACGCGCATAGCGGTGAGGGACGGGAAAATGGTGAGGCTGGATATGAGAAGCGCTCCCATGAGCCGCATACCCACTACGATGACCACAGCGGTGAGGACGGATATTATTGAATTGTACACCCCCGTGCGCACTCCCGTGGCACTGGCGAAGCTCTCGTCGAATGTCACCGCGAATATGCGGTGGTAGAAGAGGATATACATTGCGCATACCAGCACCGAACATACCACCGACAGCACTACGTCATTCTCTTTCAGCGCGAGTATGCTGCCGAACATATAGCTGTTCACGTCAATGGACACCCTGCACAGCGCGAGGACTATCATACCTGTGGCAAGGGCGCTGCTGGACAGTATTGCCACCGCGCTGTCGCCGCCCATTTTCCCCTTCCCCGTTATCCGCAGGAGCAGGAACGCCGAAGCGACCACTATCGGGATAGCGAACCACAGCGGAGCTATGCCCGCCGCCGCCGCTATTGCGAACGCGCCGTAACCGACATGGGACAATCCGTCACCTATCATGGAATACCGTTTCAGCACAAGGCTCGTACCGAGGAGCGCCGCACACAGCGACACCAGCACTCCGACGATCAGGGCGCGCTGCATGAATCCGTAGCCGAATACCTCGGCAAGCTCACTTATCATGGTGAAAACAACCTCCCGCCATTGCCCTGAACGCGTCTGTCTTTACGTACTCGCTCATTTCCCCGAAATAGTAGCTGTTCCGGGACATATTCAGTATCTTGTTTCCGTAATGCACGGCGTTGTGTATATCGTGCGTGACCATTATGACCGTCACCCCGCTGTCGTTCAGCTCGTCGATGACTTCGTACATCTCCGAGGTCACGAGCGGGTCAAGCCCCGACACAGGCTCGTCAAGCAGCAGGAGCTTCTCGGTAGCGCACAGCGCTCTCGCAAGCAGCACCCTCTGCTGCTGTCCGCCCGACAGATATCTGTAACTCTTGCCCGCAAGATCTTCTATCTTCATTTTGGCGATCTCGCGTCTCGCCCGTTCCTTGTTCTCCCTCGTGTAGAACGGGAAAAAGGAGTTGCGGTTCAGGCACCCCGACAGCACGACTTCCCACACCGTCGCGGGAAAGTCCTTCTGCGCCGCCGTCTGCTGCGGCAGATAGCCTATCTCCTTCGGCTTTACCCCGCCGAATTCGATGCTCCCCGAACTGTACTGCTTCAGCCCGAGTATCCCCTTTACAAGCGTGGACTTCCCCGAACCGTTCTCCCCGACCACGCAGAGAAAATCGCCCTCGTCTATCGAAAAACTCAGGTTCTCGAACGCCGTCACGCCTTCATATTTCATACATAAGTCTTTACATTCTATAAGTTTCAAGGTGATCTCCTTTGTGCGCCTGCGGCGCAAGTGGTCGCTGCGCTCGAGTGGTCGCTGCGCTCGAGTGCCTCCGGCGGCCACCCCTTTAAAAAGGGGTGGACCCTAAACCGAATACCGTGAACACGGCTCGACAAGTCTCTGCATAACACGCCGATCGGTCTTACAAGTTTTTATCATATTATTATAACATAAATATGATTATATGTCAAATTTTCAGAGAAATTTGAAAAACAGAAAATTTTTATCGTTTTTCGATAAATTTCTATTGACAAACAGAAATTTATGTGATATAATGCAACCAATGAAGAAAAAGGAGAACAGTGATATGAACCTGAAATGGACTTCCGAAAATTCGCTGAGGCTGTCAAGAATAATTACATTCACGGTGTTCGCGCTGGGTGTGATAGCTCTCTTCCTTATCCCGATCATCGCGCAGTGGTACGACGATGTGTCCGGAAAACCGCCGATAATGCCGATACTCACCGCCGCACTCTACCTCGGGGACATCATGTTCCTGCTGGCGCTGTGGGAACTTATGAAGCTCCTCAGAAATATTGCGAAGCAGGAGCTGTTCACCGCCGAAAACGTGCGGTGCGTGCGCATCATCTCATGGTGCTGCTACGGAGCCGCGGCTGTTATGTTCGTACTGTCCTTCTGGCGGCTCACCGCGTTCCTCGTCGCTTTCATGGCGGGATTCGTCGCGCTTATACTGCGTGTCGTCAAGAATATGCTCGCTTCTGCCGCAGAAATGCGTGAAGAGAATGACTACACCATATAAGGAGGCGGGAAAATGCCGATAACCGTTAATCTCGATGTCATGATGGCAAAGCGGAAGATCTCCGCGGGTGAGCTTGCCGAAAAAATAGATATCACCCCCGCCAATCTGTCAATACTCAAAAACAACAAGGCAAAAGCCGTGCGGTTCTCGACACTCGAAGCACTCTGCGACGCTCTCGACTGTCAGCCCGGCGATATTCTCGAATTTACAAGGGAGGAAAAATAAAATGGAAGAACAGATGATATTACAGCAGCCCGCACAGCCGCAGACACAGGCGGTCTGTGCCCCTCCGAAGCCCGAAATAAAGCGGTTCGACCGGGTGTTCGTATTAATTGCCGCGTTCCTCGGATTTCTGTTCGTGCGCTACACTCTGTTCAATTTCAACGGCTTCTTCACCACCGCTTCCGTTATTCTCACGTTCGTGTGCTGCGCAGTGTATGTCATGATGTGCGGAAAGCGCCCCACCGCCGTACAGTGGGCTATGGGGGGCATGATATGCGCGTTCGCCTTCACATATTCCATAACATCAAGTCCCCTGCTCCACATTCTCTGCACGCTTTTCCTCATAGCGGCAATGTTCTGGTGGGTGCAGGCGGTAGTCATACGGGCAAGGTTCGTTACGAAATTCTTCCCCGCCGACCTGCTGAAAACCATATTCGTACAGCCGTTTCTGGACTTCACAGGGGCATTCCGCGCCTTTACCGCGCATAAGTCCGCCGGAAACGGAAAACCCGGTGCCGCAAAGCCCATTATCGCGGGACTTGTCATAACACTCCCGCTGACTTTCATCGTGGCGGGACTTCTCGCAAGCGCCGACAGCGGTATCCAGAACATTTTCAGCCGGATATTGGTAAGCCTTGCCGAAGAGGATATCGCCGTACTGATATACCAGATGATCTTCACCGTACCCGCGGGGCTGATACTTTTCGGTATGCTGCGGGCGGACGCGAAACAGAAGATGTACCCGCTGCCCTCGGACTACTTCTACCACACGAAAGCAGCGGAACTGAAAAAGATCGGCAATCTCGGCATCTACGCGGGCGTCACACCTGTTTGTCTGCTGTACCTGCTTTATGTATTCTCCCAGACGCAGTATTTCTTCTCCGCCTTTTCGGGAAAGGTACCCGGCAGCCTGCTCTACTCGGAATATGCCCGCCGCGGCTTCTTTGAGCTGTGCTTCATAGCTGTCATCAACCTCGGGGTCATTCTTTTCATGCTCACATTTTCAAAAAAGAGCGGCTCTGAAAGCACTCCCGCGCTGAAAACCTACACTCTGATAATATGCGGGTTCACCCTGTTCATCATCTCCACCGCCCTTGCGAAGATGCTGCTCTACATCAGCAAATACGGTCTTACCCGGCTGCGCCTTTACACATCATGGTTCATGGTGCTGCTCGCGGCGGTATTCGTCACGCTTGCTGTACGGGCGTTCGTGAAGAAGCTCCCCACCGCGAAGATCATCACCGCCGTGTTCATCGTGCTGTTCGGAGCGCTGTGCTTCACCCGTCCCGACGCTCTTATCACGGAATACAACATTCAGAAGTACCTTGACGGCGAACATGAGACGCTTGACACGGATATGCTCGCCACACTCTCGGACGACGCGTACCTTGCGGCTCTGAAATACGCGGAGTCGGGAATGTTTGAAAAGTCCGGACGCCGCGGCGCGGAGTATTACCGCACTGAGATAGTGAATATGTGCGGACAGTCGGTCGAAAGCTACGGGGATCACCCGATGCTCTCCCGCAGCTTCCCCGCGCAGGAGCTGAAAACCCTGTATGAAAGGGTGAGCGGCACATAATGGAGGTTGTGTTTGTAGGGGAATATATCATATTGTACGGACTGATGATATTCTGCTTTGTGTCGCCCGTAATTCTCACGGTAATGAATATCATCAATCTCATAAAGAAAAAGAAGATACTTCCCCGTGTCACGGCGATGCTCACGGTATGGGTCGGGGCGCTGCTCTACACGATGCTGATACTGGGGTACGACACCATATACACGCTGAAGTTCGGCGCGGCTGTGTATCTTCTGCCGGTCTGCGGAGTTCTCGCGGTATTCGTTCTTCTGATAGCTCTGTGGAATTATCCCAGAGAGCGCCTGCTGCCGACGGCGGTGAACGTCTTCCGGTTATCGTTCCTTGCCGCGAACCTGCTGCATATTGCGTTTGCGGTGCTGATGCTATTTATCGGCGCGAACTTTTCGATATTTCTTCTTTTCTATGTTTATCATCTGAACCTTGTTCTGATCTCTGTCTCCGAGCTTAAAAGGGTCTGCAATTGAATAAAGCCATAACCGGTATTCCGGCTATGGCTTTTTATTGTGGGCTGTTCCTTACAAATTCAAATCCGTTCTTTACTATCTCGCAGGTGCGGTATGTGACCTCCGGCATACCTGTCCTGCCGCCTGCGTTTCTCTCACTTTCCGCGAAAGCCGCCTCAAAAGCTGTCCTGAGGGTGCCGAAAGCATCGACCTTTCCCTCGGCGAGCTGTTCCGCGAAGCGCAGGATACGGTACGCTGTTTTTTCGGCGCTCCAGTAGTCCTCCTCACGCTCCTCGATCTCTCCCATTGTGCCGAGGATCTCATCGAGTTCTCTCTGCGCGGCGCTCTTGCGGGAATCCTCTATCTGTTCTCCGAGCGTCTGCCGCACAAAATCGAACATTATGGCTTCCTTTGTTTTCCCGGCGGACGGAGCCTGTACCACTCCCCCGTCCTCGTCCACGCGTTCGCCCGCCTGCTTCTCCGCTTCACGCAGCTCTCTGGAATTTCTGACCACGTCCGCACCGTCGGGCTTGGTGCCGGAATCGAGGTTATTGCTCCTGTTATCGGTGACTGTCGCCTTGGTATATGCCTGTGTGAACGTAGCCTCCGACTGAACGAACTTGTCTGTATTGTCTGCCGCGAGAGTCGAGCTTTTCTCCGACGACACCCGCTCGCTGGACTTGGGCGCTGTGGCATTTGTCATTGCCGAAAATTCCATTACCCGTCCGACGCTTAACATTATGCCACCACCTTTCCGAATTAAGAATTAGGAATTAAGAATTTGGAATTATGGTGTCGCTCCGCAACAATCATTCTTAATTCTTAATTTTATATAATATCGTCAGAAGATTCCGGAACTTTAGGGTTTTCGGAAGATTTTTTTTCGGGCAGGGACTTTTGCCTGTACGCCCAGAATTTGTTGATGATAAAATTAATGGGTACGACAACGACCATATTCAGTATGGGAGCGAGTATCTGCGAAAGGTCGGCGGCAGAAAAAGATCTCGGCTGCATACCGATGATCCCGGTGCAGCCGTTGATGATATCGCCGACGAATCCGAAATACTGCCCTATGTCTGTAAGGTCTATCCACACCCATAGCCCGATCTGATTTAGGAAGAAACCGAGGAGGTAAGAAGCGTAGGTTTTCAGCAGCGTCTGCCACCACACCCGCTTCTGCTTTGTCCCGTCCTCCTTGAAAACGAACCTGCTGCCCCAGAAATATGCGTTCAGCACGCTCACGATAAACCCTATGGTGTTCGCTATGAGGTACTGCACCCCCAGCGACACGAAGATCAGATAGACAACATAGTTGACGACTGTATTCGATACGCCGACCAGTCCGAATTTTATAAACTGGACAAAGGTCGAACCTTTGATTTTTTCCATTATCGCACCTTTGAGATGATCTCTTCCGCGATCCTCTCAAGCGGGAGCTGCTTCATAACGGCTCCGATCTTGAATGCCACGCCCGGCATACCGTAAACTACGCAGGTGGCTTCGTTCTGTCCGATAGTATAAGCGCCGGCTTTGCGCATTTTGAGGAGACCCTCCGCGCCGTCCGCGCCCATTCCGGTGAGGATAGCGCCGACCGCGTGATTTCCCGCGGCCTCCGCTACGCTCTCGAACAGCACATCTACCGACGGGCAGTGTCCCGACACCTTGGCACCGGGCTTGCTGGTAACGTAGTAACCGCGCGCGTCCTTTGCCACACGCAGGTGATATTCCCCCGCGCCGAGGATTATAAGTCCGGGGCGCAGTCTGTCGCCGTTCTCGGCTTCCTTCGCGTCCATAGCGCAGATACGGTCAAGGCGCTCGGCGTACATCTTGGTAAATCCCGCGGGCATATGCTGTACGATGACCACCGGCGGGGAATTCTTCGGCAGTCTCTTGACTACCTCTATAAGAGCCTCGGTGCCTCCTGTGGAAGCGCCGAGAGCTATGATCCTGTTGGGATTGGAGCTTCCCGCAAAGGAAAGCGACGATGCCGCCGGAGCCGTGGAGATCGGTCTTACGGGTGCCGAACGGATATTCGCCTTTGAAGAGAACCGTATCACCGAGGCAAGGCGCGCGCAGAACGCGTCCATATCGGCGGAGTTCTGCACCAGCGGCTTCTTCATGAATTCCACCGCGCCCGCGCTGATAGCGTCGAACGCCCTTGTCGGGGACGAGGTGATGACGATGAACGGAACGCGTTTCTTCGGCAGGAATGACCTGATGAAGTCGATGCCGTTCATGCCCGGCATTTCCACGTCCATAGTCACCACGTCCGGCTTTAGGGACATGATCTTCTGCTCCGCCTCAACAGCGTTCGCGGCGGTGTCTATTATCTGTATATCGTTGTATTTTGTGAATTCTTTCTTGATGATCGTCCTGAAAAGTATGGAATCGTCCACAGTGAGAACTCTTAT
>CAMVGH010000126.1 GCA_947166945.1 uncultured Clostridia bacterium | reverse complement strand
TTCCTGCTCATATCATTGGTCTGTTTAAAATGGACTATTTTTATTCTAGCACTATCCTTTTCTGCACTTCGACAAAACTTAGTGGTAGATATAATATTGTAGGGTTTATGATCTTGTATATTGCTCAAGTCTTTCACCGGACAATGGACTTTGGGAGAAAGGTCCGATGCAGACGGCAAATATCACCTTAAAAAAGTATCCTCAATGTATGGGAGATTTAAGAGTTGTTTTTGTGGTAGTTCCCGCCAAGAAATATCAAATTTTTATGCCATTTCGAAGGTTTCGTCGGTTTGTATAAAACGCGAGCTGGCTTTTAAACTAAAGTACAAATCCCCGACAGGCATCGCCTGTCAGGGATTATTCGATTCTGTATTGTATTTCTTTTGTATTTGTGATATTATATAATAACAATATAGATAATAAGAGGTCAACTGTATGAAAAAATACCTTATTGTAGGCACAGGCGGCACGGGTGGACCGATAGGTGCCTACCTCGCAAGTGCCGGAAAAGATGTTACATTTATTGCGCGGGGAGATAATCTGGACGCTATTAAAAAACGCGGGTTAAGAGTGATACGCCCGAATGATGAGTTCACGCTTACTCATCTCAAAGTTTCTGATCTTGGGAGCTATTGTGTTCAACCCGATGTTATCTTTGTTTGTGTAAAGAGCTATTCGCTTGAAGCTATAATACCTGATCTTCAGCGTATCTCGGGCAGGGGTACGATCATTATCCCGATACTGAATGTGTTTGGTACAGGTGGCATGATGCAGAAATCTTTTCCGGACACTCTCGTCACCGACGGATGTATCTATGTCGCGGCGCAGATAAAAGAGCCGGGCTGCATTCAGATGAACGGAGATATTCTGCGGGTGATCTTCGGAGTCCGTGACAGATCGGAATACAGAGATGAGCTGAAGGAGATCGAAGCCGACCTCAATGAGAGCGGTATTACGGGAATTCTATCCGACAATATCGTAAGGGATGCGCTGCTCAAATTCTCTTATGTTTCTCCGCAGGGAGCCTGTGGTCTGTACTATGATGTTCCTGCCGGTGAAATACAGAAGCCCGGAGAGATACGAGACTGTTTCGCGGGGCTTGTACACGAGATAGATACTATCGCAGATGCAATGGATATACACTTTGCCGAAGATATTGTAAAGCGTAATATTGATATACTCGATACTCTTGTTCCATCGGCAACCACGTCGCTGCAAAGAGACATAGCCGCCGGGAATTTATCGGAGATAGACGGTCTTATCTACGAAGTCGTAAGACTTGCGGATAAGTATAATGTCGAAGCTCCGATATACAGGAAGATCGCGGCTGCTCTTAAAGAAAAGCTCGCATAATAGTTTTCTAATAAACGCACAGCCGTCAACTGTGCGTTTTTTTATTTCATGAAATATTGAAGTCATTTCGCTTTTTCATCTTGACATCTCTGTCGCCTTGTGCTATAATAAAACATACTATATCTATATGTATTATATATTATAGATGATATCCGAGAAAGGAACCATACTATCATGCACAAGTTAGAAGAAAACATCAACCACCTTATGCTGAGACTGCTTGAGGATTACGACGGCGGAAAGACTATCGACGAGATCAAGACCTTCGACCACCCGGACAAGGAGGTAATTACCGAGATAATCGCAAGCCTTCGTCGTATCATCTTCCCGGGCTATTTCAGAAACAAGTCCTACCGTGTTTACACCGTTCGCAACAACATCTCGATGCTTCTCGAGGACGTGATATTCAAGCTGATTAAGCAGATATCCATCGTCCTGCGTTACGACAAGGAACTTGAAAACGCGGACGAACTCACACTTGCGGGAAAAGCGGAAGGCAAAACATTCGAGTTTCTCGAAAAGCTTCCGAAGATACGCGAGTATATCGAGACCGATGTGCAGGCGGCTTACGACGGCGACCCTGCAGCATACAACAAAGACGAGATAATCTACTCGTACCCCGGTCTGTTCGCAATTCTTGTCAACCGCATTGCCCACGAGCTCTGGCTGCTGAACATACCGATAATCCCGCGTATTATGACCGAGTACGCGCACAGCGAAACAGGTATCGATATTCACCCCGGCGCGACTATCGGAAAGTATTTCTTCATCGACCACGGCACGGGCATCGTTATCGGTGAGACCACCGTTATCGGCGACAATGTGAAAATTTATCAGGGCGTTACGCTCGGTGCGCTCTCGACCCGCGGCGGTCAGGCTCTCAAAAGCAAAAAGCGTCACCCCACTATCGAGGACAACGTTACTATCTATTCCGGAGCTTCCATTCTCGGCGGCGATACAGTCATCGGCAAAAATGTTGTTATCGGCGGTAACGCATTCATCACCCGCTCCGTTCCCGAGGGCGCAAAGGTCAGCGTAAAGAATCAAGGGCTGCGTTATAACTACGATGCTTCCAATCCCGTTCAGAGCGAGAACCCGCCTGTGCAGGAGGTCGATGTTGACGACGAAAGCTGGTTCTACATAATATGAAAATGCAGTTCAGAGTTGAAAAAGCTGTGCTTGACAGCGGGGTAAAAATACTTTTTGCGGTAATGGAAAGCATCGACAACACGGGCGAGAATGCTGAATGGAACGAGTACCGCGAGAAGCGGTTGACCGAGCTGTACGCGCAGTACGAAGACATTGATGTCCACGCCGACCCTATACTCGAAGGCTTCAACATACTGCACGACAATGTTGGAGTAAAGCGCCGCAAGAACATTCCAGCAAGCGAGAACCTCATAAAACTGCTGCTGAAAAATCACGGAATGTTTTACATAAACAAGGCAGTGGATATCTATAATCTCGTTTCCCTTGAAACAAAGCTTGCTCTTGGCGCACACAACATCGACAATGTCAGCGGCGATGTGACTCTGCGCTTTACAGACGGCACGGAGAGATATATTCCTCTCGGTCAGGAGCAGCCTGTACCTGTTGCGCCGCACGAATACTGCTACTGCGACGATGACAATGAGGTCTTGTGCAGGCTCGAAATACGGCAGGTCAACAAGACCCGCGTTGACGAAAACACCTGCAATATCTTCTACATTATTCAGGGAAATGATGCAACACCCGACAGCCTTCTGAACGATGCGGCGGAGCGCATTATCACACTTACCGTGAAATACTGCGGAGGCAGCGGTCGTATCATAAAACCGGAAGTGATATGACTAAAAAGACCGTTCACTTAAATGTGAGCGGTCTTACATTTTATTCTCCCGTGCTTTCGACTGAACCTTAGGGGTTTCTTTTCGGCGAGACGAGTCCCCTTTATGGGCAGGAGAAAATTTATAGGCACAGCTTCTTCCCGTGTAAGCGGACGTTCCACGCTGTAATCTCTGCCGATGTCAACTGCATAGCCGCTTACATCTTGTTCCGGATATTGCGGGAAGAACTCCGTAAGCTGCACTTCCGGGAACAGTATCAGATCAGCGCCGTTATTCGCAGCTGTTTTTATCGCAACGAGGCTTTCCCGCAAATTATCGGATATGCAGCCCTCGTTTTTCATTTGAAACATCGCTATACTTGCCATATATGCACCTTGGTTTATAACATATAATGAAGATAGATTATATAGTATATACCAGAACAGTCGGGATCTGTCCCACGGTTCCGGTATGATATTTCTTTGAATGTCTGTATTGTGAAATGTGTGTGATTTTTCAGGATAACAAAATACCCCGTTGCCAGGACTGATCCTGACGACGGGGTATTGCCTTTATGCAATGATCACGCAAGCGTCCTTATGCCCTTTATGAGAGCGTCGATATCTTCAAACGAGTTGTAGAGTGCGAGAGTAGGGCGGACAGTTCCTTCGAGACCGAAGCGCCGGAGTACCGGCTGTGCGCAGTGATGACCTGTCCGCACTGCGATGCCGAGCTCGTTTAGCCGTGCGCCTACCGCATCGTTGCTGTATCCGTCGAGGACGAAGGAGAGTACGCTCGCCTTGTTGGACGCAGTACCTATAAGGTGCAGCCCCGGTATTCTTCTCATCTCGCTCATTGCATACACGAGAAGTTCATGCTCATGTTTGTTTACCGAGGGCATTCCTATCGCGTTCAGGTATTCGAGCGCTGCGCCGAGACCCACCGCGTCGGCGATACTGCCTGTGCCTGCTTCGAACTTGTTGGGCGCGGGATTGTATATCGTGCGCTCAAAGGTCACGTCCTTTATCATGTTGCCGCCGCCGTGATACGGTCTTGCAGCCTCAAGAAGCTCAGACTTCCCGTAAACTGCGCCGATGCCGGTGGGGGCAAATATCTTGTGACCGGAGAACACGAAGAAATCCGCGTCGAGTGCAGCCACATTCACCGGTATATGGGCGACGGACTGTGCACCGTCGATAAGTATGCGTACACCGTGGGCATGAGCCATTGCTATGATCTCTTCCACGGGAGTCACCGTGCCGAGTACATTAGAGACCTGCGTCACACTCACGAACTTTGTGCGTTTTGTGAACAGCTTCTCATATTCGGAGAGTATGAGCTGTCCGCTTTCGTCACAGGGTATCACTTTAAGCACTGCGCCTGTTTCTTCACAGACAAGCTGCCACGGCACTATGTTCGCGTGATGCTCAAGGATAGAGAGGATTATCTCATCTCCGGGTTGCAAAAGCGGCTTTACGTAAGCGTTGGCAACAAGATTGATGCCTTCGGTGGTGCCGCGCACGAACACGATGTTGTCCTTTGAAGGTGCGCCGATGAAATCCGCGGTTATCTGTCTTGCGTTCTCATACGCGTCGGTAGAGCGTGCCGCAAGTTCATGCGCTCCTCTGTGAACATTCGAGTTTTCGTGGGTGTAGTAGTACGACAGCCTGTCTATGACAGCCTGTGGGCGCTGTGTAGTGGCGCCGTTGTCGAGCCATACAAGCGGGTGACCGTTGATAACTTCTTTAAGGATAGGGAAGTCGGCGCGTATCTGGTCGAGGGTCTTTGTTCCGACGACGACATTGTTGCCTGAAGATACGGGAGCGGCAGCCTGCTGCGCTGTCTTCGGCACGTATGAAGCTGCCTGAGACTCCGACATCACCGCCGGAGAATAACCGGAATCCTGTGCCGGTGCGCTTTCATAACCCGCAGCGCCGTTTGTGAGCTCTGCGGCAAGCTTCTCGTATTCGGAGAAATACCCGCCGCCGAAGCCGTTATAATAATTCTCCGCTTTTGCCGCGGCTTCATATATCACCGAAGTGTCACCAGTCTCCGCGAGACGCGCTGTACCCTCTGCACAGTGCGCCGCATCAAAGTCCGGGAAGAGCGAGTTCGCCAGTGCTTCAAGCTCTCCCTCCGAGGGCAGCCCGGTGAACGAATTAGTCGTAATCATAGTATTCACCTACCTCTACGTCCTCAAGAACTGCGATCGCGTCATCGGCGAGAATTGCAGCCGAGCAGTAGAGCGAAAGGAGATATGAAGCGGTACCCTTGTCGTCGATACCTCTGAAGCGAACAGCGAGACCGCGGGACTGCTCGTTCTTGAGGTTACGCTGATACAGTCCGATAACGCCGCGCTTTGCTTCACCTGTGCGGACAAGAAGGATATTGGTCTTTCCGCCCTTGCTCTTGGGTTCCTTGAGACCGTCAACAAGGAGCTTGTTTGTTGGGATTATCGGTATGCCGCGCCAGAGAATGAATGTGCCGCCTGCGATGTTCGCGGTTACGGGCGGAACGCCGCGCTTTGTGCATTCACGCTCGAATGCTGCAATTGCACGCGGGTGAGCGAGGAAGAACGAGGGATCCTTCCACACCTTCGAGATAAGCTCATCGAGGTCATCGGGAGTAGGCGCTCCGCTTGCAGATACAGGCTGGATGCGCTGCTTGTCGGCGATATTCTTGAGAAGACCGTAATCATCGTTGTTGATGAGCTGGCTCTCCTGACGCTCACGAAGGCTCTCTATGGCAAGCTCAAGCTGTTCTCTTGCCTGGTCGAAGGGGGAGCTGTAAACGTCCTCGACTGCGGTATGTACATTGATTATCGTAGAGATATTCGCAAGTCTGTACTCGCGGGGCTTTGCCTCGTATTCAACATAGCCCTGGGGGATAATGTTGGACTTCTTCTCCGAGCTGCAAAGAACATCGAGGGGAGTATCGCCCTCCTGAACCTTATTCACGCGGTAGATACCGGAATCGAGACCCTTGAATTCAAGGAGTTTTGTTATCCAGCGGGGAGTGAGTGCAGCGTACTGCGGTTTTGTCTTGTTGATGTCGGCAAGGTTATACGCCGCATCTTTGCCAAGTGCTATGATCTTTTCTTCGTCTTTGGTTGCCATTTTGATTGCCTCCTGTGATGATGTTTGGAATCTATAACATATAAAACATATAGTTATAATATGTTATTAACGTATTATATCATAAATTTTTAGAAAATGCAATAGTTTCCCGTAATTATTTCAATACTGCGGGAAACTGCTGTCCACATCGCGTGACCATGCATTCGTACCGCCTTTGAGGTTGTACGCCGCGCCCTTGTATCCCGCTTCGAGAAGAGTGCGCACGGCGCGTATGCTGCGCTTTCCTTCCTTGCAGACGAACACGGTGTCGGCGGCGGGGTCAAGTTCGTCCTGTCTGCGGTCAAGCTGACCGATCGGGATAATGATGGCGTTGGGGAATTTGGCGATAGCGCGTTCATGCGGCTCGCGTACATCTATTATCGTGATCTTCTCGCCCGCATCGAGCCTGCGTTTCAGCTCCTTCGGCTCTATTCCTTCGACTTCTGCTTCCTCTTCTTCCTTTGCTTTTATGCCGCAGAAATCTTCATAGTCATATTCTTCAAGATCGGTGATAGTCGGTTTCTCGCCGCAAATCGGACATTTCGGATCCTTACAGATGTTGAGCTGTCTCCATTTCATTTTCCATGCGTCGAACAGCACAAGCCTGCCGACAAGCGGCTCACCGCCTCCGACAATGAGCTTTATCACCTCGTTAGCCTGAACAGTGCCGATGATACCGGGGAGAACGCCCACAACGCCGCCCATAGCACAGGACGGAACAAGTCCGGCAGGCGGCGGGGCAGGGTACATACAGCGGTAGCATGGACCATCCTTTGCGTAGTAAACGGCAGCCTGCCCCTCGAACTGGTACATAGCGCCGAAAACGTCCGGCTTTCCGAGAAGTACGCACGCGTCATTGACGAGATAGCGGGTCTGGTAGTTGTCCGACGCGTCTGCGACGATATCGTACTGCCCGATAAGGTCAAGGGCATTGTCTTTGGTAAGACGTTCGTTGTAGGTTTCTACCTTCACGAGCGGGTTTATCTGTTTTATGCTGTCCTTCGCGCTTGCGACTTTTGGTCTTCCGATATCGCGGGAGCCGTGTATTACCTGTCTTTGAAGGTTGGATTCTTCTACCTCATCGAAGTCGATAAGACCGAGCGTTCCGACTCCCGCTGCGGCAAGATACTGCGCAAGTGGAGTACCAAGTCCGCCCATTCCGACTATCAGCACCTTTGCGCCTTTCAGACGGCGCTGCCCCTTAACGCCTATCTCCTTTAAGAGCAAGTGTCGGGAATATCGCTTTATCTCGTCATTGGTCAGCTTGTCGCCAAGTCTCTCTCCGAGGACGCTCTCAACGGGCGAGCCTCCTGCTATGGCCGGTATAAGCATCACCTCGTCGCCGTCCTTCACGGGCGTGTCATAGCCGTTCAGGTCACGGATATTGTTCTCTCCCACAAATACGTTCACGAAATCGCGGAGCTTTCCGTTCTCGCCGAAAAGCACCTTTTTTGTCTCCGGGTATTCGTCCGAGAGCGACTTTATGACTTCACCTATGGTCGCGCCGTCAAGCTTCAGTTCCGACTGATGCCCTGTGAACATACGGAGCGTTGTCGGGATAAGTACCGTTACTGCCATGTTTTTATCTCCTCTGCAATGAATTTTGTATAGTTTGTTTTGGGGTCGAGTATGTGGTTCGTATGCTCCGCGGCTTTCCCGTTCCTGCACGAAACTATTATATAGCTGTACACCGCGAGGGCGTGGGAGCGGTCATACTCCGAAGGTATGGCGGGACAGTCGGGGTGAGAATGGTATATGCCTACGATATCCAGCTTTTCGCGGCGGGCGTGAAGCTCCGCTCTCATCATGTCCTCCGCCGTTATTATGAAGCGGTGGTACTGCTCGCTTTGCTCTGACTTGTTCTCGTTAGGCAGTACAGAGACCGCCGATTTGTCCGTACCGTTCATCTTTCCGAAGATGAACCCGCAGCACTCGTTGGGGTATGCTTTCTCTGCTTCGAGCCGAATCTCGCCGAGCAGCTTTTCCGATATCTCAAGCATTTGTGTCACCCCACAGCCGTCCGGACATATAGCGGCAACCGCTGTCGCACAGTATCGTGACTATCACTGAGCCGTCGGGTGCGGTCTCGGCGAGCTTCTGTGCCGCAGCCACATTGGCGCCCGAACTTATCCCTGTGAACAGACCTTCCCGCAGCGCAAGCAGCCTTGCTGTCCCGTAAGCCGTCTCCGTGGTCACTTCGATCCTGCCGTCAGAGATGCTCTCATCGAAGAATCCGTTCCGGGTAAGGCAGGTACAGTGCTTGACACCCTCGATCCCGTGAAACGGCGAGTCCGGCGTCATATTGAAACACCGTATATCCGGGTTATATTCTTTCAGCCGTCTTGTGCAGCCCATGAATGTTCCCGAGGTACCCGTTCCTGCGACGAAGTGTGTTATCCTGCCCTCGGTCTGGGCTATTATCTCGTTTGCGGTGCCGTTGTAGTGGGCTTTCCAGTTTGCCTCGTTCGTGTACTGATCGGGGAAGAAATATTTGTCGGGATCATTTCCGACCTCACGAAGTACGGCGCTGTACGCCCCGTCTATACCCTCCATTATATCTGTGAGGATCACATCTGCGCCGAGAGCTTTCATATACCTTTGTCTTTCCACAGTGACATTTCCCGGCATATATAGCTTTACGCGTATTCCGAGTGCGGCTGCAATCGCGGCATAAGCTATACCGGTATTGCCGCTTGTGGAGTCAATGAGTATCTTATCCTTTGTGAGAAGTCCGCGCTCTATACCGTCAAGTATCATCGCTTTTGCCGCTCTGTCCTTGACCGAGCCGCTTATATTCAGGAACTCGCCCTTGGCTAATATATGTATGCCACGCTTTTCGTCGCCGAAGCTTTTCAGCTCGAACAGGGGAGTATTCCCGACTGCGCCGAAAATATCCAAGAGGGGATCACCTTCTTTATCCGATAATTCATATCTGATTAATATGTAAATATTATATCATTTATCCACTGCTTTGTCAATAGGTTTCATATATAAAATCTCATCCGGCAGAAAAATTAAACAGAGAACATAAATGATGATCTGATTATCATAGATGTACTGTTTTGTAAATGCCCGAAACATGACA
>CAMVGH010000125.1 GCA_947166945.1 uncultured Clostridia bacterium | reverse complement strand
TCAAAGCCTTTTTAAAACAGTGGCTTCGTTGGGATCTTTGGTAATAGTAACTTTGCAACCGATAATGCCGCCGCTTTACGGCGGCACTCACGAAAATAAGCCGCGGACGCGGTTTGAGATAAAACAAAATCTTACGCTCGAAAGGAGTTATTCAGTATGAAAACAGTACAGGATTTTATTAAGGAGACCGAGGGCAACACCACTCTGAAAAGCGAGCTTAAGGCTATCAATGAAAGAGATGCTCTCGCGGACTTCCTCAGAAAAAACGGTGTTGAAGCAACAGTCGAGGAATTTGCGGAGGCTTTGAAGGCTTCAATATCGGACGGGAACGAGGGCGAGCTTTCCGATGATGTCGCCGAGTCGGTCGCAGGGGGACTTTGGCCGTGGGCGGCAGAATGGTGGCCGTTTTAAAATCGGAGGTGACAATATGAAACTGACAGGCGAATTAAAGAAAAAAGTTGACTGTGCCGAAAACACTGAGCAGGCAAAGAAACTCATAGAGGAAGCAGGCTTTGAACTTACCGATGACGAGGTGAACGCGGTCACAGGCGGCTTCGGAGGGTGTCCTGTACGAGCCGAGGGAGACGATGTATTCAGCACTCGTCCGGATCTGTATGAGAAGTTTCTTTTGGGAGTTGATTCTAAAAAGGAACCTTTGGAATATGATAAGAGACCCGAATAAAACTATAATTTTTATTCAAGAAAGGAAAAAATATTATGAAGCTTGAAGAACTCTACACAAAGGTAATGTCCGACCGGGACATTATGGCGGAATTTGTGAAAGCGTCCGGTACAGGAACTCTCGTGGATTTTGCTGATCAGTACGACTGTCACACAACAGACAGCGAGATACGCGATTATTTTATCGCAAAGTGCGGCGGCGAAGGCGAGCTTGACGATGATGCTGTTGAAGCTGTTTCAGGCGGTGCGTTCGATTTTTGTGCATGGTTAAGCGATTTGTTCAACAGCATTTTCGGAGGTGCGGGAAGCTCGAACACTTCCGCAAGCACTACGACAAAAAATTCCGTTATCGGCGGCGGGATCGTGAGTGTGAGTAACGCTCCGACAGATAAGAGTAAGATCGTCGGCAAGGGCATTGCTCCTGCGACGGGAATCCTCTCCAAAGACAGTATATACAAGAAACTATAACGAAAGGAAAGAAAAACTATGACAGTAAATGCAATCAAAGACGGAACAAAGCTCACTATAACAGCGGAAGGAAAGCTCGGTACCACCTCTGCACCAGAGCTTGAAAAAGCGGTAAAGGACAACATAGGCGGCGTTACCGAGCTTGTTTTTGACTTCGGAAAGCTTGAATACATGGCATCTGCCGGACTACGCGTTCTGCTGTCCTCCGCAAAGGTGATGAAGAAGCAGGGCAGCATGAAGATCATAAACGTCACGCCGCCTGTTATGGACGTTTTCACTTTCACGGGAATGGCTGATGTACTCGATATCGAACAGGCGTAACGGGAGAAATTATGGAAAAGAAGACAAAAAAGCTGTCGCGGATCATAACGATAAGGCTGTTTATAGCGGTGTTTATAGCGTTCGTCGTGTCGAGCGCAGTCACATACACCGTGCTTTATATAAGCTGCGCAGAGAAAGCAAATGCGCTGTTACAGTACGGGAGCGTATCTCTGAGTATTGATATTAAAGCAGATACCAATACCGAGCTCTTCAATGGCTTCGGCGGTTTTATGGCAACGACGTATGCACAGGATGGTGAGGAAGCAGCCGCAGCACTCCTTGAAGGCTCGAACTACTCCTATGTAGCAAAGATGGACGGAACGATATATCTTTCGGGAAATGCGGATTTCATCGGAAAGAATGTGAAGGATATCGAATACATATCGAGTATGATAGATTCTGCCCTCATATATATGGAGCAGAACAGCAGCCCCATCAGCTATGAGATGACCCCGACCACGGTAAAGACGCTTGACGGTAAGCTTGATGTGTATTATCTTCTGACCGTGAGCAGAGATATCCCCGACAGCGTTATCCTGTCGGCACATCTCCCCGAGGACTGCGCCGAAGCCGCTCTTTACGCAAGTGAGCTGGTCTCCATGAACAGAAATGTCGGGCTTACCGGCTTCAATATTGTGATAAACTCCGACTATGATATATTAACGGCAACAACATTTCTGCCCAACACATACCACACAAAGTTCCCTTACCCTGAAATACTTGACAGATACAATGAAGGTACTGATGAAAAGCTCAAGATCTTTGACCTGCCGATATACTTTGACGGCGAACTTATAAATGTTCCGGCAAAGATGCTGTTCGACAGAGCGGTTCTGTGGGATACGGATTATTTCTACTGCGTAAATCAGACATTCGGTACATATATCCTCAGCCTTTATCCCGCCGAGGAAGCGCTTGAACAGGCGAACGACACCATATTTCTCATCGTTCTGATAGAGGTAGTTGTATTCACGGTGCTGTTCATTGTACTTCGTCTGCTGATAAAGCGCAGAGTTATAAGGAAGCTCAATTCTGTCAATGCTTCACTTGCTGCGATAACCAACGGCGATCTTGAAGAAAAGGTCGATGTACGCGATTCACGCGAATTTGACACGCTTTCTGACGACATTAACGCGACAGTCGATAAACTGAAAGATTATATCGCTGAAGCTGCGGCGCGTATAGATGCCGATCTTGCGGTAGCAAAGGCTATACAGAGTTCGGCATTACCGAATGTGTTCCCGCCTTTCCCCGAAAGAAAGGAATTTGAGCTGTTTGCAAGCATGAACGCGGCGAAGGAAGTCGGCGGAGATTTCTACGACTTCTATATGCTGAATGACCATACGCTCGGCTTCCTGATAGCCGATGTTTCCGGTAAGAGTATACCCGGCGCGATGTTCATGATGACATCAAAGACTGTTATCAAGAGCCTTGCCGAGAGCGGACTTCCGCCCGCCGAAGTGTTCAGTATCGCAAACGAAAAGCTCTGCGAGGGCAATGAAGCGGAGATGTTCGTGACCGCGTGGCTGGGTTATCTCGATCTGAACACAGGTCTTGTGCGCATAGCGAACGCCGGACACAATCCGCCCGTACTGATACACGGCGGCAAAGCCGAATATGTGATATTGAAGCCCGGTCTTATGCTTGCCGGAATGGACGGGGTGCGGTATAAGGAACTTACCTTGCAGCTCGAAAAGGGCGATATTCTCTACCTATATACCGACGGTGTTACCGAGGCTATGGACAATGACGAGGAGCAGTACGGCGAAGACAGGCTGCAAAAGCTGCTGTCCTTCGGCGAGAATTATCCCGCACCCTCGGCTGCAAACGGCATTGCCGAGCCTGTCTGCGAAATGGTTACAGCCGATGTCACGAAGTTTACGAACGGCGCCGAGCAGTCTGACGATATCACGATGCTTTGTGTGAGATTTTTAGGAGGCGAATAAAATGAAGGAATTAACGATCGAAGCGACACCGGAAAATGTCGATACCGTCATAGAATTTGTTGACGCCCAGCTTGAAGAATATGGCTGCGGAATGAAAGAACAAATGGCGATAGATGTGGCTATCGACGAGCTTTTCGCCAATATCGCGCACTACGCCTACAAACCCGATGTAGGCTATGCGACGGTGCGGGTCGATGTTCTGAAAGACCCGCTTTCCGTTGAGGTGACATTTATCGACAACGGCAGACAGTATGACCCGCTTGCAAAGGAAGACCCCGATACGACGCTCTCCCTCGAAGACCGCGAGATCGGCGGTATGGGTATCCTTATTGTCAAAAAGAGCATGGACGCGGTGAGCTATGAGTACAAGGACGGGAAGAATATTCTGACGATAAAAAAGAATATCTGATAACAAGATCGGGCGGTCTGTTGATTATGTCGAAAACATTATCCCTTTTCCGGTTTTCTGCAACTTAATATATAGAAAGCAAAAAAAACGGTTATCAACCGCGAAAAACGGTTAAGAAAATATAATCTGTTTTCCCACACGGGCGGAAAGGAGTTTTCACATGAAAACAGTTGAAGAAACAAAAAAGACAAAGGAAGATCAGGTTGAGTTAAAGAACGAGGTCAAGGAAAACACAGCTAAGAGCTGACCCAGCGGTCACATGATGATAGCGGCGATGATATTCTCGCTTCCGATGCTGTCCGACGTATGCAAAAACGGAGTATGACGAAAAATCTCGTATGCTTCGCGCTCGCCTGTGTATATATTATTATTTGCGGGTATAACCGTATTCACATGACAAATCATTTTCTGTCGGACGTATGCTTCGGAACGCTGATAACATATCTCATTTTTACGGTTATATGTTCGGCGTTTATGAAGGCAGTAAAATAAGAAAGCTGAAAAGGAGACAACAACTATGAAGAACAAAAAAACAGCATTGATGATCGCGGGGATAATGTCGCTTACGGCATTGTCCTCTTGTGGTACGTCAGCACCTGCTCCTGCTTCCGCACCGGAGACGACTGCGGCTGCACAGACCACGGAGCAGACAACGACAACAACCGCAGGAACAACAACCACAACGACTGCCGCCGAGACAGAAGCTCCCGCCGTTAAGTCAGACCGTGTGGATATTCCCGAAAGCGAGTGGAACGAGTATCAGGAAAAAATATTTGCTGCAAATCAGAGACCGGCGGTATTCAAAAACCATCAGTTTATGATAATGGAGGTCGATTTCGGCATTGACCCCGGCGAATACAAGGCTTATTACAACTGGTTCACCGAGAATGTTACATACTATCGCGCGCCGGCTTATGAGGAGTTTTCTTGCCCCGATGTGAGATATGAGCTTGTCGGTATCGGTTCTGACTGGAATCCTGTCGCTACATATTATCTGGATATGATCGAGGGCGGTTATCAGTTCTGGCCCATACCAGCTGATATGGGCGATTGGTACAACCCCGAGTACGAAACGATCACCGAAATGTACATTCAGGACGGTAAGCTCTGTATGACTTCGGTATATACTGAAGCAGGAACAGAGAATTATTATAGTATCCTGCTTCCGCAGGTCGAATACACAGGCGGTACATTAAAGTACACAGCTGTCTTTGACGCTGAGAGCTTTGAATTTTCAGAGTCCTCGTCATATATTGAGAAGGACGGAAAGACCGAATGGCTGTTTACCGACACATACAAATACGATGAGCCTGTACCCTCGTGTATCAATGCAATAGAGGGCTTCTTTGAGAGAGGCAATGTTATTGCGTCAGTAACTGTCACAGCGACAGTGAATCCCGGCACCGAAAAAGAGCTGACAAAGAGCGTTACAATTCCTGCAAATTCGGCGGTAGATTTCTATACGCCCGATATCGCAAACCCCGCATACTACTCGGATTATGAATGTACACAGCCTATCACCGAGCAGTGGGATATGATGTCCGATCTGACTGTGTATATAAAGGAAAACGAGGGATAAAAGGACTTTTGTTATGGATATAATAACGCAAGCATTAGGAAATGTGGCAAACATATTTGATCTCTGTTTCTTGTTCTGGTGTATCGTTCTGCTTTACCTTTCATTGAAAAAGTGCTTTCTGAAAAATAGAAAAGGTAAGGTAAGGCTGTTTTTGATATCAGCATTCACAAATCCCATCGTGATGTACGTGGTGAGTATTTATGCGATGATCATCCCATTAGCAGTGGTCATATTTGTTTTCAATCTCGAAGATTATGAAAAAACGAACCAAGGAACTATACTCATAATCAACGTTATTGCAGGAAGCTTTTTATATATGTTCCTGACCTTAATGTTTTCGCGATTAGTTGGAAAGTGGCTGAAAGCGCCCAACAGATCACTGGTGACATTTGTGTATCTGATGTTCGGAGTATTTTTCTCTGTAATGATAAGGGGCTACAGTGACGAAACACTTGAAGCATCGTTGCCGGCTTTCGTTTTAAGTATCGCCAGCACAACTGTTTTATTCATTGCTTCATGGCTATTATATCATTTTGTTATTAAAGCGCTTTCCCAACTGACGGATAAAAAGCGTGAGGTAAACACGAAAATATTCCTGATCCCGCCTGTTATATTTAATCTGACATACGTTTCACTTGCGTTTACAAACTATAAACTGAGTTTTGAGTCAACAACTATAGTTTACATATTTTCCACAATAATAATCTTTCTGTTTATATGGGCGTTCTATGTCATTATCAGGAATATCAACGCGACAAATGAAGCGATAGAAGCGAAAGACGAGGTAAAGACGCTTTCCGTAGAGGTCATGGAAGCATTGGCACATACGATAGACGCGAAGGACAAGTACACAAACGGTCATTCCGTCCGCGTGGCGAAATATTCACGCATGATTGCCGAGAAAATGGGGCTGTCGGCGGAAATGTGTGAGAATATCTACTATATGGGGCTTCTCCACGACATAGGAAAGATAGGCGTACCAAATGAGATAATCAATAAGCCCGCAAAGCTGACAGACGAGGAATATGATGTCATCAAGACACACCCCGGCATCGGATATGGCATACTGTCAGAGATAAAAAGCAGACCTGATCTTGCGACAGGCGCTCTCTGGCACCACGAACGTTATGACGGCAAGGGCTATCCCGAGCATAAGGCCGGCGAGGATATACCGTTGGAAGCTCGCATAATCGCTGTTGCGGATACTTATGACGCTATGACCTCAAACCGCAGCTACCGTAAGTATCTCCCGCAGGAAAAAGTCCGTTCGGAAATTGAGAATAACATCGGCACACAGTTCGACCCCGAAGCCGCGAGGTGTATGTTGACAGTGATCGATGATGATAAGGACTATGTGCTGCATGAAACGTGAGGAAGCGGTAATATTGTTATCTTCGCATCATACCACATACGAAAACAGAACCTGCACCTCTACCGAATAGTAGAACTGTGCAGAACGACGGGCATAATACACACTATATATAAAGATAACAATAATATGGCAAGTATTATATACCATATTATACGCTAAAGATTAAGGGTTTTTGTTCAAAATTGCCAATATTGCGGGCGCTTCTATTAATTGTCCCATAAACGACACAGATGAAAAAATATTTTTCAAAACCTCTTTACAAGATTCACGTCATGGTGTATAATAACTTACAAGCACGAACAGGCAACACGAACAGACAATCAATTGCCTCGTGCAGTCCCACAGTCGCGGAGGTCAAGTCGATGAGACCGTTATCTGTCAAATGTCAGAGATGTAACTTCCGGCTGTTCGACATCAGACCGGAAACAGCTCCTCACGGAGTTATCTCTATCAAATGCAAAGGCTGCGGAAGAATATCGGATATTGACATAGCAGAATATGCGAAGAATCCGCCGCCGGAAATTGATAGAACGAAGACTGTGAAGTGGAACGACCAAGTCTTATCCTAAAATTTAATAACTCATCAGCGGTACGAGCCACGGGTCCGTGACAGGCATTGCGACCTGCCCAACGAGTCACCAAATAGCCGAACACTGAACGCCAAGAAAACGCACATGACACGATGTCCTGAAGAAGTTTTTCAAAGGCGCGCACGACGCGCGCACACCAAGAAAACTTCGCGAGTCTTGGCAGTTCTTTGTTCGGCTATTTTTATTTTCTCTGAAGTTTTACCGCGAATGCGAAACTGTCGTACTAAATCACAAGTCAAGTAAGTTAAAGCGCTTCAGATAAACAATATGCAAACTCAGGAAACAGAACAGGCTGTCATGCCCGGTAACAGCATCGCCAAAGAAGTTGCCGATACCACGGGCGAACCCTCGCAGCCGGTATGGCTCATCAACGACAAGAAAATTAATGAGCCGAAGTTCTGTGCTGCGTTTTTGGAAAATCACGTGCTCCGCTGCATAAACGGTCGCTTCATCGGCTATGACGGAGTTGTCGATGACAGCATCATCGAAACCGAGATATACAGCTTGATAAAGCCATTCGTTAACAGCAATATTTCGCGAAAAATTAAGCAGCTACTCGGTGCGCTGAAACTCGAATCGCATTCCGCAGAGTTCGTTCCCGACAGCAGTATCATTCATTTGCAGAACGGAACATATTATCTCGCGGACGGGTTCACCGAGGCCAAGACATTCTGCTTCAACCGCCTGAATGTTGCGTACAACACCGCCGCACCGGAGCCGTCTGTATTCCGGAAATTCCTCGGTGATCTGTTCTATGAGGAAGATATCCCGGCTGTGCAGGAATGGCTCGGATACTGCCTGACTTCCAGCACGAAGTCACAAAAAATGCTGACGGTCATCGGCAACGGCGGCGAAGGTAAGTCGCGTATCGGCGTACTGCTCAAAGATATGTTCGGTGACGGGATGATCTCCGGCGGACTTCATCATCTGGAGAACAACCGCTTTGCACAAGCGAATCTCGAAAACCGATATTTATTTCTGGACGATGATTTAAAAATAGAAGCTCTCGGGCAGACGAACAAGCTCAAACAGATCGTGACCAATGAGGGCAAGCTGATGATAGAACGGAAAGGAATACAAGCGTACCCGGCACTGATATATTCAAAGATTATGGCGTTCGGTAACGGTACGCTCACAGCTCTGAACGATATGACGGATGCGTTCTTCCGCAGACAAATTATCATCACCACACGCCCGAAACCGGAGGGCAGAATTGATGATCCGTTCATTGCCGAAAAGATGATTGCGGAGAAAGAAGGCATACTGCTTTGGGCAATCGAGGGGCTGAAAAGACTGATAGCGAACAGCTATAATTTTTCTCTCAGCGAGCGCACAAAAGAAAATCTCCGCAAGAGTATGGAAGATAACTGCAACATCATTCCATTTCTGAAATCGGAGGACTGGATCGCATTTGTACCGGACGCTTTCACATCAACACGCGAGCTCTACGATCACTATGATTACTGGTGCAGCGAAAACTGTGAAAAACCTATCCCACCGAGAAACTTCAGCGGCTATTTGAATCAGAATGTCGAGAAGTTCAAGATCAGACCGGACACTCACGGTATCAATTCCAACGGCAGACGCGCCCGCGGGTATCGTGGAATAATGAAAAAAGTATCGTAGGCACACAAAAAACTGTGCGCCGCACGCTTCTCGCACAGAAGAAAAAGATTCGTAAGCGGCTTGGTTAAGCAATCGGCACACTTGCACAGATGTTTTGACAGAAATCCTTAAAACTTTTTCGGAGTTCCGAGAAAAAATATTCAGGAATAACGCGATTTTATCTGTGCATCTGTGCCGGATGTCAGCGAACGGCTTTGTTACGTGAAAAGATTACGCACACTTCTGACTTTAGAAGTGTGCGGGGTCTGTGCGATATGTGTGCGGAAAACTACGGAGGTGCATTTATGAAAGATATGACAGATGAGGAAAGGCTGACATTTATCGAACAGCTTGATCGTGACATCGAGGATACGAAAGCCAAGATCGCCTACTGCTCCTCTGTCAAGAATCCGGCCAAGTTAAACAGACCAAATCGTATCAACTGA
>CAMVGH010000124.1 GCA_947166945.1 uncultured Clostridia bacterium | reverse complement strand
GAAAGGAAACGAAACAATGATAGGAACGATATATGCCGACGGAAGCGAGAAGGCGTTTCTGAAAGAAGTCGAAAAAAGAAGCGGTGAGATAAACGCGGACGTTGAAAAGACAGTCAGAGCCATAATCGCGGACGTTAAGGAAAACGGCGACAAGGCGGTAAAAGAATATACCGCGAAATTCGACTGCCCGGACGTGAAGTATTACCGGGTACCGCAGGAAGTAATACAGGACGCGCTCACCGAAGCGGATACTGCTCTCGTTGAGTCGCTGCTGAACTGCATAGAGAAGATAACCGCGTTCCACGAAAAACAAAAACAGAACGGCTATATGATGACCGATGAAACAGGCTGTATCCTCGGTCAGAGAGTGCGCGGACTGGATAAGGTCGGGCTTTATGTGCCGGGAGGTACCGCAGCTTACCCGTCCTCCGTCCTGATGAACGCTATCCCCGCAAAGATCGCAGGCGTCGGTGAGATAGTTATGGCTACACCCCCGCTTAAAGACGGCAGCCCCAATAAGGATATCCTCGTCGCGGCAGCTCTCTGCGGAGTTGACAGCATTTTCATGTGCGGCGGCGCTCAGGCTGTCGCAGCCCTCGCTTACGGCACCAAAGAAATACCCAAAGTCTCAAAGATCGTAGGCCCCGGAAATATATTCGTCGCTACCGCGAAAAAATTGCTGTACGGTACCGTCGATATAGATATGATCGCCGGTCCCAGTGAGATACTCGTCGTTGCGGACGATTCCGCAAACCCGAAATACCTCGCCGCCGACCTTATGTCACAGGCAGAACATGACAAGATCGCAAGCGCGATACTCATTACCACGAGCGAGCGTGTCGCAAAGGAGACCACCGCCGAGATAGAACGGCAGATACAGTACCTCGAAAGAAAAGAGATAATCGACTACTCACTCACAAACTACGGAAAAATAATCGTCTGCGGTTCGCTGTATGAAGCCTGTGATATCGCAAACGCTCTCGCCCCCGAACACTGTGAAGTCGTGGCGGCAAATCCGCTGGAATACATCGGACGCATCGTGAACGTGGGTTCGCTGTTCCTCGGTGAGTATGCCCCCGAACCGCTCGGTGACTACTACGCGGGTCCCAACCACGTTCTTCCTACCTCCGGCACCGCAAGATTCTTCTCGCCCCTCTCTGTGGACAGCTTCATCAAGAAATCAAGCTACATCTACTATACCGCAGACGGGCTCAATGCCGCCGCAGATGATATTATCCGTGTCGCTGAACGCGAAAGACTCACCGCACACGCAAACTCCATAAAAGTACGCTTAGAAGATATACGCCGATAAGACCGACAGGAAAGGAATTACCACATGGCTGAATGGGAAAAAAATGTCAGAAAAGCTGTACCCTATATTCCGGGTGAACAGCCGAAAGAGTCCGGTATCATAAAGCTCAACACCAACGAAAATCCCTATCCCCCCTCCCCCGCCGTAAAGGAAGCTCTCGAAGAACTCAGTCACAGGGATCTCAGGCTTTACCCCGACCCCGACGCGTCTGAGCTTGTGAAAGCTATCGCGGATGAATATGAACTGAAGCCGGAAGAAGTGTTCGTCGGAGTTGGTTCCGACGATGTGCTGTCGGTGGCTTTCCAGACATTCTTCAATTCGCAGGAGCCTATACTCTTCCCCGAAATAACATATTCCTTCTACGATGTGTGGGCGGACATCTATAAGATACCCTATGAGGCGATCCCGCTGAATAAGGACCTCACTATCGACCCGGAGGATTATACCCTCGACAACGGCGGTATCGTCATAGCAAACCCCAACGCCCCCACCGGCATATATCTCGAAAGGAACGCTATCGAAAGTATCCTGAAAGCCAACCCCGGTTCCGTTGTCATAATCGACGAAGCATATATAGATTTCGGCGGACAGAGCTGCCTGCCGCTCATAAAGAAATACGACAACCTCCTCGTGGTGCAGACGTTCTCCAAATCCCGCAGTATGGCGGGTATGAGGATAGGCTTCGCTATGGGTAACGCTTCACTCATAAAGTTCATGAACGACGTGAAATTCTCCGTCAACTCATATACCATGAACCGTGCGGCTATCGCGGCGGGAACTGCCGCGGCAAAGGATACCGCGTACTACAAGAGCACCTGCGCAAAGATCATCAGGACACGCGAGCGCGTCAAGAATGCCCTCATAAGGCTCGGTTTTGAATTCCCGGATTCGAGGACGAATTTCCTCTTCGTAAAGCATAAAACAATGGAAGCAAAAACCATTTTTGAAGAACTCAAAAAACGCGGGATATATGTGCGGTACTGGGACAAGCCCATTATAAAAGACTATCTGCGCATCACCGTCGGCACAAGCTCCGATATGCAGAAGCTGCTGGACGCACTCGCAGAGATCATTGGTTAAGAGGTCAATATGAGAACTGCTAAGATCACACGCAAGACAAAAGAAACTGATATCTCCGTCGTACTGAACCTTGACGGTACGGGGATATACAATATCGACACCGGCATCGGATTTTTCGACCATATGCTCACCGCGCTCTGCGTTCACGGCGGGTTCGACCTCACCGTAAAATGCAAGGGCGACCTGAATGTGGACGGACATCACTCGGTGGAAGATACGGGTATCGCGCTCGGACAGGCGTTTGCTGAAGCTCTCGGAGACAAGGCGGGCATAATGCGCTACGGCTCGGCTTTCATTCCGATGGACGAGGCTCTGGGGTTCTGTTCCCTCGATATCTCCGCAAGACCTTTCCTTGTGTTCAATGCGGAATTTACAAATGAGCGCATAGGTGAATACGATGCCTGCCTTACCGAGGAATTCATGAGGGCTTTCGCTTTCAACGCCGGTATCACACTGCATCTGCGCGAGGAGTACGGAAAGAACGACCACCATATCACGGAAGCGCTTTTCAAGGCTCTCGCTCATGCGCTGAAAGACGCGGTAAGACTGAATGAGAGCGGGAAAGCGCTCTCAACAAAGGGTACACTGTGATCGTAATACAATTAAGGATCAGGAATTATCGGTGATATTATGACTGCTATAATAGACTACGGGGCAGGTAATCTGTTCAGCGTGAAAAACGCACTCGATCATCTCGGCGCGGAAAATATCGTCACCAGAGACCCTGCCGAACTCGAAAAAGCGGACAGGCTCATTCTCCCCGGGGTGGGAGCGTTCCCGGACGCTATGAAGATGCTCGGTGAGACGGGTCTGATCGGCACCATAAAAGAACAGGCGCAAAAGAAACCGCTGCTCGGTATCTGCCTCGGTATGCAGATGCTCTTTGACAGGAGCTTTGAGTTCGGTGAGACGGACGGGCTCGGACTGATACACGGAACGGTGGAGCTTATGACGCCCCCCGGACTGCTGATACCGCAGATAGGCTGGAACAGGCTCCTGTACAATGAGAAATGCCCGATACTCGACGGGCTGGGCGAGGAACCGTATGTATATTTCGTCCACTCCTACGCCGCTCACTGCGACAGCAGAAATGTCGCAGCATACACCGACTACGGCGGAAATATTCCCGCGTGCGTGTTTGAGGGAAATGTGTATGGCTGTCAGTTCCACCCCGAAAAGAGCGGTGAGACGGGACTCCGGATACTTCGGAATTTCCTCGCGTTATGAAAGCATACAGGATAATACACACTGCCGCAAATATCATAGCCTTCGGACTGCTGGGAGGTTTCCTCGTATATTTCCTGCTGTCATACGACGGACTGCCGGAACGCATAGGCGTTCATTTCAGCGCCGCCGACGGACAGCTTGATGTATATTCATATAAGATATTCGGATTTTATCCGTTTGTCATGGGGTTCGGGCTGCTCGGTGCGTTCAGCGCACTGACACTTTTGGTGAACAGGATAAAGAAGACAGGGCTGAAAGTAAACGAAAAAGGCGACAGGGTATTCCGCTGTACGGCGGCTCTGCTGCTGGATCTGATGAAGCTCACATGGTCGGTATTCTTCTCATACTGGACATACTGCGTCGTACACCAGACCGGAATGGGTGACGGAACGCCCCTTGACGCTTTCCGGGTATTCTTTATTTTTATTCTTTTGTCGGTGCCGGTGCTTTTTTCAAGAATACATTACAAGTACAGCACCAACACCGCGGCTGCCACGGCTGAGGACGACGGCGAAGAAGCTCCGGAGCCTTCAAGATCATTCAGGGTCGGACATATCATCGCAAACGTGCTGTCCTTCGCGTCACTGGGAGTATTCCTTGTATGTTTCCTTTTGTCATACGGGGAACTTCCGGAGCGCATAGGCGTGCATTTCGGCGGCGACGGCACATTCGACGTATATTCATACAAGGTATTCGGATTTTACCCGTTTGCGGCGGGTTTCGGGCTTCTGATAATATTCAGCCTGCTTAACCTCGCGGCAAAGAAGATAAAACACATCGGAATGAATGTGAACAGGACCGGCGATATGAAAATACGAATGATCGTCATTGAAGCGCTGGACTGTATGAAGATGACGTGGGCGGCATTTTTCTCAATGTGGGCATACTGCGTGATAAACCAGACCGCTCTGCCGGTGACATTCACGGGCATAATCACGACCGCTTTTCTCTTGCTTTTCCCGTTAACGGCGGTGATGATAGTCATTACCGGAAAAAGATACAGAAAATCCGACAACAAAAACACAGAACCAACAGGAGATCAGAATGATAATACTTCCGGCAATTGATATAAAGGACGGTAACTGCGTGCGGCTCGTAAAGGGCGACTACGGCACCGCCCACAAGGTAGCGGAAAGCTATATGGACACGGCGAAAATGTTCGTGAGCTGCGGCGCCGAATGGATACACATGGTGGATCTGGACGGGGCGAAGGACGGTTCACTTGCCAACAAGGACATATTCCTCGATGTGGCGAAGAATACGAAGCTGAAAGTCGAGGTCGGCGGCGGGATACGCACGCCGGAAGCGGCGGAAATGTACCTCTCCGGCGGCGTGGAGCGCGTTATCATAGGCTCGGCGGCGGTAAAGGACCCTGCCCTTGTAAAGACACTTGTAAAGGAGTACGGCGGACATATAGCCGTGGGCATCGACGCCAAGAACGGCATGGTCGCCACAGAGGGCTGGCTGGAGACATCGGACGTAAGGTTCACCGATCTTGCGAAAGCAATGTCGGATATCGGTGTGAAGTACATCATATTCACCGACATTTCAAAGGACGGCACTCTCGCGGGAGTGAACGCCGGGCAGCTCGACGAGATAAACAAGGCCTGCTCCGCAGATATCATCGCAAGCGGCGGAGTGAAGAACACAGAGGATATCCGGAAGTGCCGTGAACTGGGACTGTACGGCGCGATATGCGGCAAATCCATATATTCGGGAACTCTTGATCTTAAGCAGGCGATAAAGGAGTCACAATGTTAGCAAAACGAATAATCCCCTGCCTTGACGTGCGAAACGGAAAGGTCGTGAAGGGCGTTAATTTTGAAGGGATAAAAGATGTGGGCGACCCGGTGGAATGTGCCGCCGAATACAACAGACAGGGCGCCGACGAGATAGTTTTCTATGATATCACCGCTTCCCACGAGGGACGCGGCGCTATGCTGAACGTGGTGCGTGAAACGGCAAAGCGCGTGTTCGTGCCGCTGTGCGTGGGGGGCGGCATCGCAACCACCGACGACTTCCGCGAGACCCTTCGTGCGGGTGCGGACAAGGTATCGGTAAACTCACAGGCGGTAAAAAATCCGAAGCTCATAAGCGACGCGGCGGAGATATTCGGCTCACAGTGCGTTGTCGTGGGCATCGACGCAAAGCGTGACGGCAAGGGCGGCTTCACCGTATATATCAACGGCGGGCGCATAGATATGGGGCTTGACCTCGGTGACTGGGTAAAGGAGATCGAGGAGCGCGGTGCCGGTGAGATCTGCCTGAACTCCATAGATACAGACGGAACAAAAGCCGGATTCGATATCGAGATGCTGAATTTCGTGTGCAGCCGGGTAAAGATCCCCGTTATCGCAAGCGGCGGCTGCGGAAAGCTCACCGATTTCTCCGAAGTGTTTGAAAAGACACCCTCAAGCGCTGCGCTCGCCGCTTCCCTGTTCCATTTCCGTGAGCTTACCGTCGGTGAGGTCAAGGAGCATCTCAGAGAAAAAAATATCCCCGTAAGGAGACAGTAATGAGCCTTATTGAAGAAACAGACGAGCTTATGCTAGATTTTGAAAAGATATCAAAGATCGCCCCGGAGAACAAAGTCATTCCCGCCGCGGTACAAAATCTCGATACCAGAGAGGTGATCCTTGTCGCCTACATCAACGAGCAGGCGCTCAGGGAGACTATAAAGCAGCGCAAGCTCATACTCTGGAGCACCTCCCGCAACAAGCTGTGGTTCAAGGGTGCCGAGTCCGGCAATACTTTCACAGTCCACCACATTTTCGTGAACTGCGAGCAGAATTCCCTCGTCATTCAGGTGACGCCCGACAAAGGCAATATCTGCCACACAAGCACCAACGGCATACCCAACAACTGCTTCTACCGCGAGCTTGACCCCGAAAGCGGAAAACTGAGGTTTATCTGAAATCAACAAAAAAGACTGTCGCCCCGCGCGGAAACGACAGTCTTTTCTTTTTTCGTTTATCTCTTGTCCTTGTCTATGAATTCGAGAACTATCACAGAGAGTATGGGGAATAGTATTATGTACCCGATAAGCGTGAACCAGCTGTCCGTGATGTTATCAAAGCTTGATTCAAATTCCGCGCTGTAGCTGAGGGCGCCGCACTTCTTTATGAATTTGTCGCGTCCCTCATCATCGGAAAGATAATCTTTCATCATTCTGAGCATACGGTCGATCTCGTCTTCGTCCGTATCCCCGCCGCTGAGCATTGCGCTGATGGTGTCGGCGCTCATTCCGCCGATACCGGCATCTCCGCCTTCCGCGGTCTCTTCGGCTGCGGCAGTCTCTTCTGCCGGTGCCGTTACGGGCGGTTCCGTGGTCTCCTCGCTCGTCACGATCTCTTCGGTGGTCGTTTCCTCCGCGGAAGTTTCCTCTGCTGTCGTATCTTCTGTCTCCTCTTCCGTAACTTCCACAACTTCGCTCAGTGTATCTTCGGCAGATGTTTCCTCGGAGGAAGCTGCCGGAACGGTGGCTGCCGTAGTTGCGGCAACTGTCGTCGCGGCGGTCGTCGCGGCTGTGGTTGTGGTAGTTACAACGGGTGCCGCGGTCGTAACGGCCGGTGCGGCTGTTGCGGCGGGAACTGTCGTGATCTCCGCAGGCAGTGTGGCTGTACCGGCTGCCTGGCTGAGAGCCGCCAGATCGTCGCTGTTGATGCTTCCGAGTTCTTTAAGGGAATTCGGGTCAAGATCCTTTACCGCGCCTGTATCTATACCCTGCAAAGCCGCCGTATCAAGAGTACCGAGAACGCTCGGGTCGAGATCCTTCAGTGCGCCTGTATCCAGAGTTTTAAGCGCATCAGGATCCAGTCCCTGCAAATCCTTCGGGTCAATGCCAGCACCCTGTATGCCGGAGGCGATCATATCCGGAGAAAGCTGAGCGGCGTTTCCGTAAGTGACGGCAGCCTGCACTTGCGCGGCGGAAGTCTCGCTTCCTGATGCCATGAACTCATTGGCTTCCTCTCTTGCAGCGGAGCCTGCCGATTCGATCTTCTCATTTGTTTCCTCGATATCCATTTTCATGAATGCCTTGTACATGGAGTCGTTCGGGAGCTTGTTGTACTCACCCACCGCACACAGTGCGTTCATACCCCATTTCGATATCGTGAATTCGGTGGCTGTAAGCGCTATACCGTGAAGCTCGAAGAACTGTCCGGAGAAAATAAGCTGGGATATCATTATGAACGGCATGAATGTCATAGCCGTTGTGGGGTTCCTTACAAACGAGGAGATGAACAGTGCCATCATATCTGCGGCGTAGGATATGAGAAAGAGCGTGAACACAAGATCCACCATCGCGTTCCCCATAACATAGCTTGCCGCCGGGAGCTGCACTTTGGCAACTCTCAGCACCAGTACCACTATTATCGACTGCGCAAGGCAGAGGAACGCCTGATACACCATGTGTGAGAATACGTAAGCCGAGATATGAAGACCGGCGCGGTGTTCGCGTTTCAGGATCGCTCTTTCGCGGCAGATGACCTGGATAGAGTTGAAAAATCCGTTCCAGATACATACGCAGGATATGGCGAACGCGCCGACAGTGGTGCCTTCCATTGTCTTATAGAGATCGCCGCCGACAACATAGGTGACGATAGCCGCGATCACGGCGGCCATGGGGAGGACTTTCCAGTCGTTCTGATAAATGAACATTCTGAACAGCTTGCCGAGATAAATGACAGTCTGCTGTATTCTTCCTGAATGCTGCCAGTCCATTACGCCTCACCTCCGATCGTCTTGAGCCTATGAACATACTTGGATACGAACTCATCGGCTCTGCCTTCTCCGCCTTCGTCCTTCTGGTTTATCGAAAGCAGTATCTCTTCCATGGAGTTCTTGCCGAAGAATTCATAGGATTCCTTTACCGGTCCGTAGTACGCGAGACGTCCGGTGCGGTCCGCGTCCTTGGCAAGCACGATCACATCATCGAACAGGTCGATGACACGGTCGGGGGTATGGGTTATGACCATTACGATCTTGCCTGTGTCCGCGATCTCGCGGAGCTTTTCAAAGAGCTTTCTTGCAACGACTCCGTCAAGTCCGGAATCCGGTTCGTCGAGTATGAACAGTGTCGGATATGATATGTATTCTATCGCTATCGACAGTCTCTTTCTCTGACCGCCGGAGAGCTTTGAAACAAGGCTGTTCTGTATGGAAGAAAGTCCGAAAATATCGAGGACTTCCTGTACACGCTTCTTTCTGTCCGCGGGGGTCATTCCCGTGTTCAGTCGCAGTGAAGCCGCGTCCGTTATTGTGCGGTAAACCGTATCGTACCCGCGCATCAGGTCTGCCTGCGGTACAAATCCGATATCGTATTTCATGCGGTTATAGTCCTTGTAGATATTGTATTTTCCGAGCAATATATCCGCGTCCGCCTGTTCATAACCCGTAACTGCGTTCAGAAATGTGGTCTTTCCGGCGCCGGAGCCGCCCAGCAGCAGTACCATGTGTCCGGTGGGGACCGTCATGTGTACGTCGCGCAGCAATGTGAACTTTTTAAAGAAGTTGTTCACGGTACGCTTCCGGAGATTTATGGAAAGTCCGCTTCCGTCGCTCAGCAGGTTTACGCCGCTCAGCTCGGAGGTGTTCCCTTCACCGCTCTTCAGGTACTTTTCGTCCGGTCGGAAGTTTCTGTTGAATCCGAAGATCGCGTAAGCGAGCCATTCAAACAGCAGCCATACCACTATCCAGCGCTTGCGTTTTCCGAAAGCTTCGGTAAGTGCGAGATACATTCTTATCGAGAAGATAAAGAAAGGTATCGACAATGCTATCTCACTGAAATACAGAATGTCGGATGCCGTCGATGCCGGATCAAGAAACAGCTGAACAGTGTCAATGATATC
>CAMVGH010000123.1 GCA_947166945.1 uncultured Clostridia bacterium | reverse complement strand
ATATCATCTCGGATAGTGTTGCGATTGGCTTTGTAGCCGTAATTTTCGCATATCCGTATCAATTCTTCTGTTGTGACAGGGTGTTCCTCGTCTGTATTATCCAACAGGTAGTGTTCGAGGAAGAGCAGACGACCTTTGGTGTTGAGTTCATTCATATTTACCACCTTTGAAAATTAGAAAAGAATTCCTTCGGTATCCGTTCTGTCCTATACAAACCATATCACATAGATGAGTTTATTTTCTTCTTTCACCGTTATTATTTTCCGGCACCGTAATATTTTCTGCATGATACCAACGCAGCGGCAAGTGACACGAGTAATACCGCAGTCGGAAGCTCCGCGCCCGTGGCGGGGTTATCCGAAGCTGTGCTGCCGGATACGTCAGAAGCGTTTTCATCTTCCGCTGTCTGTGCGCTTGCATCGCTGTCTCCGTCTGTTCCCGCCTCCGCGGAAAGTATCTTTATTCTGCCTTCGCCGTAAAGGTTACTGTACTTTTCCGGTATTACACCGCCGAGGTCATCACGGATATATACCGAAATAAGATCGGAATCGGACATGACATTGTCGTGTATGATCTTGCACTTGCCTGTGAATATGTAACCGTCACCGCCGTTTTTGAGGAAATAATCATGTGAGGCAAGAGTATAAGTTTTCTTCTTATCAAGCGGTTCACCGTTTATCAGCATATTCTTTACTCTGTATTCTCCGTCAACGCCGAGAAATACGCCGGTCTCGTCAAGTTTTACGGAACTTGGGATACTGTCATCTATCGTGTACTCAATGCCGGAAGTGTGGATAAACGAGCCGTGTTCGCCGGGATAATTCATAGCGCCGGTCTCAAGCATATCAAGTATCTGCTGTCCGGTAACTTCCGCTACAAGTGTCATATTTCCGAAGGGGAATACCGAGATCGCATCCTTGTATGCTATATCTCCTGCATTGATAGCTGCTCTAATACCGCCGCCGTTCACAATGCCGACATCGGCTCCGAGAACATACTTATACGCATCGGCGCAGAGGTCACCGAGGTTTGTCTCGTGGTTTCTTGCCACTCTTTCACCTGTTTCCGGATCATTCGAGATAAGATCGTAAGCGGAAGTACCGATCTTTTGGTCAAGTATATCGCTGTACTCCGACTGTATCTGTATCATTGTTCTGTTGACAGTCTCATCAACAAATCTTCCTTCTCTGCCGTCCGGTTCGAGCCATGTATCTTCCGCTATCCCGGAGCCTTCATCGGGAGCGGGAACGCTGCCGACAAGCTCGGTGGATATTTTACCCTCGGGGGTTATGGTCATTTTACCGATGTTAGCAAGCTTTGTTCCGGTCTGTGTTATTATCACGTCCTTGCCGTCCTTTGACTTCACGGTAAGAGCAGGGGTCACATCGTGAGAATGTGCGTCTATCACCGCGTCTATGCCGGAAAGCTCGGCAACGATCTCCTGTGCGCTCCAGCCCTCTCTGACATCGGTCTCTCCGAGATGACAAGTAGGATAACATGATCCGCCCCTTCGTCTCTCGCGTTATCTACCGCTGTCTGGATGCGCTCATAAACGCTGCCGTCCTCGTCGAAACTATAGATATATTCGCCGGCATCATTCTGAAAATATACGGGAGTCGAGCCCGAGAGCGTTTCGGGAGTTGTCGCGCCGACAAATGCTATCTTCCTGCCGCCCGCTTCGACGATCTTGTACGGGTCAAACAGGAGCTCGCCTGTCTCCTTGTTGTAAAGATTTGAGCAGATATATCCACAGTTCAGCTCATCGGCTCTCACCAAAAGCTCTGTCATACTGTAGTCGAATTCGTGATTGCCGAGCGTCGCCGCATCATATCCGACTGTGTTCATCAGACGCGTTATGTACGCTCCTTTCGACAATGTGCCTATCGGTGCGCCTTGTATAGCGTCACCCGCATCGACGAGCAGAACATTATTGTATTCTCGCGCAGCGCAGCCGATCTTCACTCGCCGTTCAGTTCAGAGTCTTTTTGATAGTGAGTATATTCCGTCCGTCCTTATAATCATAGATCACATCGTCCATGCTCTTCTTTACCATAAAGATGCCGAGACCGCCCTTTTTCCTTTTGAGCGCTGCCGGCGAGGTGTCGGGATCGGGCTTCGCAAGCGGGTCATAACGCTCTCCGTTGTCGATAAAGGTTATCTCTACCGAAAGCGGATCGTCCGTTACCGATACCTGAACCACCGCAGTTCCTATTTCGGGATTGTAGGCGTAATTTGCGATATTTACGAACAGCTCCTCCACAGCAACATCTATCTGAGTCTTGACTCTTATATTGCAGTTCGCGGCTTCAAGCTGCTCATCCACAAAATCAAGCACCTTCGGGAGATTGGTGTTCAGTGCTTCCAAAACAAGTTCTTTCATTGGTTTTCCTCCGTTCCAAGATATCTGAATGCCAGCATCGTCAGATCGTCGAACTGCGGTGCTTCCTTGACAAATGCGTCCACAGCGGCGCGGACATTTCTGAGTATATTCTCCGGTGAAGCATCGGGTGCTGCATTAAGCACTTCGACCGTGCGTTCCGTGCCGAACAGCTCATCGTTCGCGTCGGTAGCCTCCGCAACGCCGTCGGTATATACAAATATGCAGTCGCCTTTTTTCAACGTGATCTCATAGTTCGTGTATTTTGATTTTTTGAAAGCTCCGATAGGCATACCGTGCTTATCCTTGAGCATCTCATATCTGCCGTTACTGTTCAGCATAGGATATTCGTGTCCTGCGTTGGAGGCTGTGAGCTTGCCCGTACTTATCTCCAGTATTCCGAGCCACACGGTAACAAACATATGCGCGTCGTTGTTGGCGCAGACCTGCTTGTTTACTCTTGCGAGTATCTCCGCGGGTGTGCCGCCCATAAGTGCGTGGTCGTTTATCAGTATCTTCGCCGCCATCATGAACAGCGCTGCCGGCACACCTTTTCCGGAAACATCGGCAATCACCATTCCGAGATGATCGTCATCTACCAGGAAGAAGTCATAGAAGTCGCCGCCTACCTCCTTTGCGGGATCCATAGACGCATACAGTTCAAATTCCTTACGTTCGGGGAACGCCGGGAAAATATTAGGCAGCATACTTGTCTGTATGTTCGTGGCAAGCGAGAGCTCTGCGGCAACGTGCTCCTTCTCCGCGACAAGACGCATATTCTCGTTTGTATATCTGTCTATTTCCTGCGCAAGATCAGCGAATCTGTCAGCAACCGCACCGATCTCGTTACGTGTTGCGATGCGGCTCATTTTTTCCACGACCGCTTCGCTGTTCTTGTCATTCATATATTCTTCGACACCGGTCTTTACTTTGGAAAGGGGCTTTATAGCGTTTACGAATATAAACAGCATCAGAAGTGTATTCAGGACGACAAGCACCAGAAAGCCTATTATCATCGAGTTCATGGCATGATTCAGAAGATCGCGTCTGAACTCGGTAAAGTCATAACGAATACACTGATAACAGCCTATTACCCCGTCGAAAACAACAGGCGTATATCCTATATAATAAACCTTGCCGTCTGTCGGATCGGAATATACCTCATACAGCGTCTTTCCCGCTTCATTGAGTTCTCCTGCGAGTATCTGCCTTACGGCACTATGCTGCGACGCTTCATAACTTATTGTCTTGAACGCTTCGCTGTATGCAAATGTGTTATATGGGTCTGAAAATGATTCTTCCGATAACACGTCGGGCTCATCCGCTGTATTTCTCAGATACAGAAACGCCTCATGCTCATTCGTGAACGATATACAATCAATGCTCGCGTATTTGAGCTGTTTTATTTCCATATCTCTGAGCAGCACCATGACTTGAAATATATTTCTGGCATTGAACATCTGCAGTTCCGGATCACACTCCGCAAAATCATTTCGCTCTCCGTAACTGTATGCGTTCAAGGCGCTTTGGATCTCCTCGCTTTCCAATCGGGCGATCTCTTCTTCGGTCAAAGCTCTTGTTATATCATCACCGTGCTCTTTTGTATAATCCCAGAACCAGCTTGTCATTCCCGTCATAGCTTCCGAGCTGCTCATATTGATAAGATCGCGATCTATCATCTCATTTTTCGATGAAAGGAAAGACTTCTCCGTTATCGAGTAATCCGTGATCATTGAATAAGCAAGCGTGGCGACAAAAATGAGCAGGGTAATGATGCCTATCTGTACCAGCAGCTTCCGATTTCTTTTTCTTGGCATTTGTATATCACCTTTCATGGAATTTATTCAAACCGACAGCCCTCCGTCGATAACAAATGACTGCCCGGTAATGTACTTTGCTTTATCACTTATGAGGAACGCGCACAGCTCCGCGACCTCCTCCGGCTTTCCGAAGCGCTTCATCGGTATCTTTGCAAGGCTTTCCGTGCGGAACTTCTCATCAAATCCCGCTGTCATTTCCGTTTCGATAAATCCGGGAGCGACCGTATTCACACGGATATTTTTGCCCGCAAGCTCTGTCGCGGCAGCTCTCGTCATTGCGTCAAGCGCCCCTTTAGACGCACAATAGCCTGACTGTCCGACACCGCCTCTGATACTGAACACCGAGCTTATATTAACTATCGCACCGCCCTTTTTTGACACGAGCGGAACTATCGCACCCTGCATTATCCTCATTGCAGAGAACAAGTTAGTTTCTATCACGTTTTCCCATTTAACGGGGGCTGCAGCGAACAGCGGCTCCGGCGCAGTAATGCCGATACAGTTGACAAGAGCATCAATGCCGCCGAAAGACCGTATCTCTGCTTTGACTGTCTTTTCGATGTTCTCACGGTCATCGGTATCAAGGGCGAACAGCTTCGCACCGAGAGCTTCGAGCTCCGGCTTCATCGTGCGGTATGAACCGAGGACTTCCGCACCCTCGGCAATGAACAGCTTGCCGCAGGCAAGACCGATACCGCCGGAAATGCCTGTGACAAGCACTTTTTTACCTTCAAGTATTCCCATAGTTTACGCCCTTTCGATCATTGATGTGCAGTAATTACCGACCATATCAACGCCCGTAACAAGCACTTTATCGTATTTGCCGCAGCTTATCGCCGCAGCCGCAAAAGCCGCGTTAATCGCATATCCGCAGCCGAGAGTTTCACCCGTGTATTTCTTCGGAGCAAGCCGAACCGCTTCGGGGAATTTTTTATATATTGCGGCATCTTCCATATCATCGAAGTATGTTCCGTTTGCGGCTGTGAATACCGCATCGGGAGTGTCATTATATCTGTCAAGCACACCGAAAACAATTTCGGCGGAATTATCGTCAAGTCTGTGAAGGAGCGGGCTTTTACCGAGAGACGCGGACGAAAAATCCGTCACCGCGCAATGCGTTTTATCTGTCTTTTCGCGGGTCAGCATAAACATTGCGGCGCCCTCCGAAAGCTCGCTGCATTTCAGCGTTTCGAGCCTGCCGAGCTCGGCATAAAGCGCTTCGTTGTATTCCTCGACCGAGCCGCAGAGTATCATATCAGCCTTGTTTGTTCCGAGCAGCAGGGAAGAGTATTCAAGCGGATCGCCGCCCGTAAGCACCGTACTCACGCCCTTGAAGCCGTTCAGAATACATATCTGCCCGACACAGGCGTTCGGCACCATTCCCGAATAAACAAACGGGCTGCAAAGTCCGGGAACATCCTTCACGACCGTGTCCGCGAACTGTGTATAATATACGCTCGAACCGTAGCCTGTGGATATGATCGTGCCTATCCTGCGGCGGTCGGTATCCTCGGGGACGAAAGCCCCGCGTACTGCGTTGTCGGCGGCAGTGCAGGCGAGCTTGTTGTATCTGCTGTTCCGGCGCATTTTCGCGGGAGGTATCTGCGAATCAAATTCTATCGGCATGGGTGATAAAGCTGCTTCACTGCCGTTCAGAAGTTCCGTGACAGTCTCCATAGACTGCGCGCAGCGGGAGATGATGCCGACGCTTTCAATATACGCTGTCATTCGTCCCCCCACCTTCTTATAACGATGCTTGCGCTGTTGCCGGCAAAGCCGAAACTGTTCGACATCGCGTAGTCTATGTCGATCTTTTTAGGAGCATTGTACATTCCGCTGTCGTCGAGCGGATCCGTAAGACGCGGCATAATTATCGGCTCTCCGCTCTGAATCGAACGCAGAACGCTTGCAAGCTCTATTGCGCCAGACGCTCCCATACAATGTCCGATAAGCGACTTGGTCGAGCTTACGAACGGTTTGCGTTCCGCACTGTCGTACAGCTTTTTCAGCGCATTCGTTTCCATAGAGTCATTGAGCACCGTGCCTGTGCCGTGACCATTGATGTAGTCTATCTGTTCAGCGGAAATACCCGCGTCATCGAGAGCGTTCAGCATAAGATGATATGCTTCCTCACCCGTAGGCTCTGGGCTTGTAGCGTGATAAGCGTCATTGCCGCTCGCAAAGCCGAGTATCTCACAGTATATCTTCGCTTTTCTCGCCTGTGCGCTTTCGAGCGTTTCAAGCATGAAAAACGCGCCGCCCTCACCGATGTTTATCCCGTCGTGGTTCACATCATACGGATTGCAGACATCGTGGGACAGTGATTTAAGGCAGTTGAAACCATAGCCCGCTATCTGCGTCTGCTCTTCCGCGCCGCCAGCGACCGCGCATCTGCACAGCCCGTTTCTTATGAAGTCGAACGCCATTCCTATCGCAGTGGTTCCCGCAGCGCATGAAGCCGAGGATATATCGACAGTACCGCGCACCCCCGCAAGACCTGCGGCATATACCGCAAATTCGTTCATCATGGCGAGCGTGTCCGCACCGATTCTGCTGTGGGCGAGATATGTGTTATCTCGGGCGAGGAGTGTCCCGAAGAACATACGGCAATCCGCGCCATAAGCGGAGATGTCCGCACTCGTCAGTCCCGCATCGGCAAGCATTTCATTAAGTGAACGACCAATAATATCAAACAGCCTGTTTTCGCAGTCGAGTCCGTCGATCTCACCGAATTTATCCGTCAGCAGACCCGTTGTATCGAATGCCGTACAGGGCTTTATCTCACCGCTGAGAGCGCCCATTCCGGTTATTACCACTCTGTTCATTCTGTTATACCATGCTCATTAAGATATGCCGCGATAGCGTTCACGGAGTACAGTTTCTTTACATCCTCGGCAGGAACATCATACCCGAACAGCTCAAATATCATTGTGACGAGTTCAAGTGAGTCTATCGAATCGAGCCCGAGGTTGGGGCGGTCATCGCCCGTGTTGAAGATGATAGTGTCGTCGGTCATTCCGGCGCGCGTATCATCATCTATATCGAGATGAGAGATAAGGCTCTCTCTTATTATCTTTTTAAATTCTTCGTTCATACGTTTGTCTCCCTTTTCGGATAATAGACATAGCTTATTCTTTTGCTTGTCTTTGAGATCAGCACGGAAAGCACCTTGTCCCGGAAGGAATTTGCGTGATCTCCGATACCGTCCATTGAGAACACGAACTGCTTACACCCGCGCTCACGTACCCTTGCAAGCGACTCGGCTATCGGGAGCAGTATCACACCGCTGCCGTGGAGCGCCGCCGATGACGAAAGCGTTTTGAATATCGCGCTCCTGCGCTCCGGCATATATGCGAACACATACGCAGACAGAACGCCGTTTCTTACGCATAATACGCTGACATCTTTCGTCACTTCCGCGCCCGGCATTATCAGATGCTGATGATTGAGGGGGTTTTTATATTCGCTTGTCGGGGTCTGACGATACTGTTCGAGCAGTTCCTCCGACGCTTCACTGAGAAGCACTGTGGAATATCCCTGCCGACGGAGCGTATCGCACAGCCGCTTACCCGTCTTGTTCATGTAAGCGTCCCAGCGTTCCCAGAGATCGTCGCCGTCACAGCGGAACATATACCTTGACCCGCCCTGCTCAAATCCGAGCTTTTCCATAACGTGCATCAGAGCGGGTGCGAACTCACGTGCGTCCGAAAACGCAGTGCCGATCATTTTTTCAGCAGTATCGGCGGCATAACGGATAAGCGTCTGCATAACGCCCATGCCGCGTTTATCCGGCACGGTAAATACATAGCTTATGAAATCGCCGCCGTGCTCGTCCGATATTAACAGATACCCCGCCGGCTCGCCGTCAAGAAAAGCGTACAGCGCTCTTCCCGCGCGAGCCGTTCTGTCCGCACACCTGTCGGTGTACAGCGTCCGGTATCCGGAAAACAAGTCACGGTAAAGTCCGATATCGTCTTGCTTTACAGTTATCATTCGTTTACCCTTTTCTTAAAGAACAAATTTGCTCCGCGTGATACGATCATTGTTCTTCCGCGTGACTGTCATCAATGACAGTCACGAATATCGTCCGGCTTGCTTTCGTAGGAAGAATTGCAATAATGAGCCTGATTGCACCACAGACCGTTTTCCTGCTGATAGGAGTATCCGTGATAGCTCCAGAAGCAGCCCATTTCATGACCGTCCGGCGCATCCTCACTCCTCCAGGCGGCTCCGCCCGCAGCTCCCTCAAGGTCGTCTATGGACAGCTTTTCGTCGGTATTGGCTGCCTGTTCGGCTCTTTGTTTTCTGTCAGCCTCGATAAGTTCCTCGGCGGTAACATCATATCCCGCATCGGCAGCTATCTTAACGAGCTGTGCGGGGTCTGTGATACCTTTGATCTTTGCTTTCAGTTCCTCGTTTGTCTGAAGCTCCGCTATGAGCTTCTTTGCGTTTTCTTTTGACATATCGTTATCCTCCTGCTGTCAATCGGGCAGGGTTATATACCCGGTACCTTCATAGTTTGCATTGGTACAATAATATTCGTGTCGGCACCATATATTTTTATCCCGCTGATAATCCATACCGTAATAACTCATAAGGCAGCCCATTTCATGACCGTCGGGAGCGTCCTCGCCTCCCCACAACTCACCGCCCGCAGCACCTTCGAGATCATCGAGAGACAGCTTTTCGTCGGTGTTCTTTGACTGTTCCGCTCTCTTTTCCTTCTCGGCTTCGATCATTTCCTCGGCGGTAACATCATAGCCCGCCTCAACAGCTATCTTTAAGAGCTCCACGGGGTCGGTGATACCGTTCACCTTTGCTTTGAGTTCCTCGCTCGACTGTAAGTCGGCTATGAGTTTTTTTTGCTGTTTCTTTTGACATGGTCATGCTCTCCTTATTATTTTGATGTATGCCGGATATCTGATGTTTATCGGTCAAATTTACCGGAACCTATCGTACAAGAATCGTTTGTACCTGAACCACAGCTCTTATTGTCAGAAATATAAAATTCATTATTGCACCATTCGTTGTGTTCTTCGCTGTAGCCTCTCCAATGATAGCTTACGTCACAGCCCATTTCGTGTCCGTCGGAAGCTGTCTCACCGTTTCCGCTTACACCGCCCGCAGCAGCTTCGAGGTCATCTAAAGACAGCTTTTCGTCCGTGTTCCTTGCCTGCTCCGCTCTCTTTTCCTTCTCGGCTTCGATCATTTCCTCGACGGTAACGTCATAGCCCGCGTCGACAGCTATCTTTAAAAGCTGCGCCGGGTCCGTGATACCTTTTACCTTT
>CAMVGH010000122.1 GCA_947166945.1 uncultured Clostridia bacterium | reverse complement strand
TCAGGCAAACTCGCGTATAATCACCGTATCCGATACCATGCTCGAGGAACTCATGAACCTCAAGAGATAATAATAGTTTACTTCCGCTGCGGTGAGGGGTCTCCCCTCACCGCGCAAAGCGGTTATAAAAGGAATAAAAATGATAATTCTTACAAAGCTCAACGGCAAAGAGATCATGCTGAACGAGGATCATATCGAAAATGTGGTTTCGTCGCCCGATACAGTGGTTAATATGTCGAACGGCAACAGCTATATCGTTCAGGAATCGATTGCCGATATTATGGGAAAGATCGTGGGATTTCAGCGCGCGTGCCATGTGCGTATGAGAGAAAACCCGCGCGAGAGCTGAAAAAAACGGCTATACACCGCATGATCCCGAATGGTTCGCCGCATTTGCGCGGCAGGTATTCGGGTTTATGCGGGATTTGCTGTGAGCAGATTCTATAGGTAAACGGAGGGAACCTTTTTGAATATTACACTTATCATAGGCTGGGTCGTGGCATTCGGACTTATCCTGTTCGGTATCTTTAACGGAGGACAGATCGGCTGGTTCATAGATATACCGTCGCTGATGATCACGGTCGGCGGTACCATAGGCGTTCTTATCGCATTGTCGCCGCTTTCGCTGCTGAAAACGCTGCCGAAACTGCTGATACTGGCGATAATGCCTCAGAAATACGATGCTCAAAAATACATAGACCAGATCGTTGAGTTCGCAAACACAGCGCGAAGCAAGGGACTGCTCGCATTGGAAGACAGCGCAAACAAGTGCGACGATCCGTTCATGAAGCAGAGCCTTATGCTGATAGTCGATGCAAACGATGCGGCTAAGGTAAGAGAGATGCTCGAAGGCTCGCTGGACTTCCTTGAAGAGCGCCACGAGTCCAACCGCGGATTTTTTGAGAAAGGCGCGAGCCTTTGCCCGGCGTTCGGTATGATCGGTACGCTGGTCGGACTGGTAATCATGCTCCAGAACCTGGACGGCGGTGATCTGGGACCTGCGATGGCGGTCGCGCTTATCACCACATTCTACGGCTCACTGTTCGCAAACGTCATATTTACTCCTATCGCAACATCGCTGAAGAACGCGCACGATGACGAGGTGTTCTGCAAGAAGATAATCATTGAGGGCGTTATGGCGATAGCTTCCGGCTCCAATCCGAGAATGATAAAGGAAAAGCTGGAATTCATGCTGCCCAAGTCCGCGAAGAAAGAAGACGGCGGAGAGAAGTGACGGAATTGCTCCGAAGCGAGCAGAATAAACCGTAAAATCGCAAAAAAATATTGCAAAGATGAGGTTTTTGTGGTATAATATATTACCGACTTGTTTTGCCGCAGCAGAACAAGCGGCGGAGAGATTAAGAAATGGCCAAGAAAAAAGTCAAGATCATACATACGGGCGTTGACGAGTGGATGTCCACATACGGCGATATGGTAACGCTGTTGATGTGCTTCTTCGTACTTCTGTACGCGGCATCGACCCCCGACGAGACAAAGTTCCAGTACATCTTCCAGTCCTTCAACAGTCAGGGAAAGTATATAAACCCATTCGTGCTGGAACAGATAGACGAGGGCAACAGTAAATCCAAAGACGACGGCAATACCGATGTGCCGATGAACAGCGGAGAGGGAACACAGAGCAGCACCAACGAAGATGCAATGGGACTGCCGAACAATTTCGACGAACTGTTCGCGTGGGCTTCGGGAGCTGTCGAGGCAAGCGAGTTCTCCGAGTCCATAAGCGTGTCACAGTCCTCGGCATCGCGCATAAATATCAGATTTGACAATTCAATAATGTTCGACGGCGACAGCTATGTGCTGAAAGATTCCGGCAAGAAGGCGCTGAGGACCGTAATGCCGGGAATCAAGGCGGTCGGACAGTATATAAAGTCGATAAGAGTTCAGGGGCATACCGCGCAGGGACTTTCAGCGGTCAATGACTGGGATCTTTCGGCATTACGCGCAAGCTCGGTCACAAAATATATGGACTTTCAGGTCATAGTTGACAGCGAGAAGTACATAGTCGAGGGCAGAGCGCAGTACGATCCGGTAGCTTCCAACGATACAGAGGACGGAAGGGCGCAGAACCGCCGCGTCGAGCTTGTTATAACACGGAACGAGATAGCCGCGGAAGATACGGAGATAATCCAGGATATGCTGATGTATGACTACGGCATCGAATATTCGCATACCGATGTCATAGACAGAACGGATATCAACGGCGGAACATCAGACGACACCGTAAAGCAGATAGTTGATAACCTCGACGGCAAGTATTCCGGCGGGGAGAACAGCTCCTCCGCTTCCGGAAACGACTATACCGGTCCGGTATTCAGTCAGCCGATCTCCGAGATCCCCGATTCGATACTTCAGGATCTGCCGGAAGATGATGTGGAAGAAGCCGCAGAAGAGACCGGGGAAGCGGCAGAGGAATAAAATACGATACGACAGCCGCAGGGTGAGGTGAGGAAAGAATGGCTGAGACTCTTACGCAGGAACAGATAGACGCGCTTCTTAACAGCGCGATGTCCGGCGGAGTTGTCGAAAGCACCAAGGAACCGGACGTCAAGGAATATGACTTCCGCGCTCCGAAAAAGTTCACAAAAGAGCGTATCAAGATACTTGACAGTATCTTCGATAATTACGCGAGACTGCTTTCCTCGTACCTTACAGGTCTGCTGAGGCTCTACTGTAAGGTCAGCCTCGCGTCCATAGAGGAACAGCGGTACTTTGAATTCAACAACGCACTTCCCGATTACGTAATGATGGGAACGCTCGACCTCGGGATACACGATGACGATATCGGAACCGTGACCTCGATAGTCCAGCTCTCAAATTCACTCACATATACCCTTATAGACCGTCTGCTCGGCGGCCGCGGCGAATATAAGGACGCGGACAGGGATTTCACCGAGATAGAGGTCAGCATAATCGACAAGATAATCAACAATATGGCAGCCCTGCTCCGCGAGCCTTGGGAGCCTTATGTCGAAGTAAATCCGAGCGTCGTGAACATCGAGACCAACTCCCGTGTGTATTCGGCAGTGGACTACGACGATACGATGATACTGGTGGCTCTTGAAGCGACAGTCAACGATACAAAGACGATCATCACGATATGTATGCCGGTACTCAGCCTTGACGAGCTTATGCAGAAATATGTGACGAGATCGGTGCGTACAACGCGCAGATACGACGCGGCGCGTGAGCAGGAGCGGCGCGACAACATCATGAAGGCACTCAACGAGACTTCCCTGAACATAACCGCAGTGCTCGGACAGACATCACTCGATGTGTACGACGTACTCAATCTTCAGGTAGATGATATAATCCCGTTGGATATGAGCATAGACAGCAATGTGACGCTCAGGATAGGCGAAAAAGTGTGGTTCGACGGAAAGCTCGGGTCATTCAACCAGAACAAGGCGGTAAAGATCGAAAATGTTTACAGAAGCGAGGTTTGATCTATGGCGGTAACAGACCTTTCCGAGATGGAAAAGGACGCCCTCGGCGAAGTCATGAATATAAGCATGGGAAGTGCCGCGACGGCAGTCTCCGAGCTTCTCAGCGCCAAGGTGTGGATCACAACTCCGAAAGTGGAGGTAGTCAGAGCGGACGATATGCTCCAGTACGATAAGCTGGAACCCGCCGTCTGCGTTAAAATAGAATATGTAAGAGGTCTTTCGGGCAACAATCTGATGGTGCTCAGGCAGGACGACGTGCAGATGATACTCAATCAGCTCATGGGTCAGCCGCTGGAGGTAACTCCCGATTTCGAGTTCGATGAGCTGAATATCAGCGCCGTGTCCGAAGTTATGAACCAGATGATGGGCGCCAGTGCGACAGCCCTCTCGGATTTCCTCGGCATCGTGGTGGATATCTCCACGCCGACGCCGTATATCATGGAAAATATCGACCTCAGCGAGGTGCAGGACTTCGCGCCCGATGACAAGGTCGCCGCGATATACTTCGATCTCACGATCGACGGAGTCATAAAATCGGAGTTTGCTTCGATACTCACCCTCGATCTCGCGGCATACATAGCACGCAAGGTGCTCGGTACCGCCGACGAGGACGAACCTGCGCCCGTCGCCGAACAGCCGGCGGCAGCTGCGGGCGGCGGCACTATGTCGCAGGCGGAAATGGACGCGATGTTCGCCGCTATGGCAGGTGGAGGAGCACCGGCGGCACCGGCAGCACCGGCGGCACCTTCCGGCGGTGGCGGCGGTGGAACGATGTCGCAGGCAGAGATGGACGCAATGTTCGCCGCTATGGCGGGCGGAGGAGCCGCTCAGCCGCAGATGCAGCAGCCTGTGCCGGATATGTCCCAGCAAATGGGAGGTATGCAGCAGGGTATGATGGGAATGCCGCAGATGGGCGCGATGCCGCAGCAGGGTATGCCCCAGATGCAGGGCGGTATGCCGCAGATGCCATACGGATACCCACAGCAGGGTATGCCGCAGATGCCGTACGGATACCCGCCGCCGTACGGATATCCCCCGCAGTACGGTTATCCGCAGCAGCCCCAGCCTCAGCCGATGAACCTGCAGAACGCACAGCTGGACCAGTTCGACAGCCCGGACGTGAACCTCTCCGGAGAACAGAAGACCAATCTCCAGCTGCTCATGGGAGTGCCGCTGGATATCTCCGTCGAGATAGGAAGCGCACGGCGTAAGGTGAAGGAGATCCTCGAATTCACCCAGGGCACTATCATAGAGCTTGAGCGTCAGGCGGGCGCGCCGGTCGATATAATAGTGAACGGCAACCTGATAGCCAAGGGCGATATAGTCGTCATAGACGATAACTTCGCGGTAAGAATAACGGAAATTATGAAATCCAAGCTTATGGATTCTATAAATAAGGAGTAAACAGATATGGACAAGAAGATTTTACTGGTTGACGACGCGGCATTCATGAGAATGCTCATCAAGGACACTCTCACCAAGAACGGATATACAAATATCCTTGAGGCTCAGGACGGCGCTATCGCCTGCCAGACCTACGAAGCGGAGAAGCCCGATCTCGTTATCATGGATATCACAATGCCCAATAAGACCGGTATCGAAGCTCTTGCGGACATCAAGAAGATGAATCCTGCCGCAAAGGTGGTAATGTGCAGCGCTATGGGTCAGGAAGCAATGGTCGTTGAGGCTATCAAGCTCGGCGCCCTTGACTTCATAGTAAAGCCGTTCAAGCCCGACAGAATAATAGCGACAGTCACCAAGATACTCGGCTGAATTTCCTATGGAATGGATCTGGATGATCTTATCCCTCGCCGGCGTACTCGGCCTGTTCTTCATACTTGTATATGCCGTTAAGAAGCTGAATAACGGAGTAGGCTATATAAACGGGAACCGTATGAAGGTGATAGATCGGGTCTCGCTGGGAAGAGACGGTATGCTCGCGGTGGTGAGCGTCGGAGGGAAACTGATCCTTATCGGCGTTTCGGGGCAGCATATCGAAAAGATATCCGATATAGACATGACACCCGAGGAGTACAATGCCCAGCAGCAGACTCCCGAATCGCAGAGCGGAATGTCTTTTGCCGCAGCGGTAGCCGAAGTCATCAGGAAAAAAGGCGCGGGAAAGGAAGACGGCAATGGTCAGGAATACGGCGGCAGTCAGGGAAACGATAAAACAGAACAGTAAATATTTCGTAAGGTTCATCGTGTCCCTTGTCGTGACCTGCCTGCTGATATCGCTGCTGTGCGTCACAGCTTCGGCACTGAGCCGGGCGGAAGGCGAAGCGGAAACGGAAGTGCTCGCGGAAAATCCGGGTACAGAGCCTATCGATGATTCACTGCTGAAACAGCTCATCGGAATAGACGGTTCCCAGACTCTTGAAGTGATACTCATTATCACGATACTCTCGGTGGCACCGTCGTTCCTCGTGATGCTCACCTCATTCACGAGGATAGTCATAGTATTCAGCTTTCTGAGAAATGCGATGCAGACCCAGTCTATCCCGCCAAACTCGGTATTGATGGGGCTTTCTCTGTTTCTTACGCTGTTTGTCATGTGGCCTACGTTCACACAGATAAATGAGCAGGCTTATCAGCCCTATTCAAACGGGGAGATAACAATAAACGAAATGCTCGAACGTTCGGCGGATACTTTGGAAACGTTCATGCTGAAAAACACGTCCCGGAAGAATATGCAGTTCTTCCTCGAACTCAAGGGACAGTCGGTGTATGAGGCACAGGTGCAGTCCGAAGAGGCTGCTGCGGCGGAGACCACAGCTACGGAGGAAAACAGCAGCGTGATCGACCCGGACTTCATACAGCCTGTCGAGCCGATAGAAAGCATAATACAAGTCCCCGTGGACCTCACGGAGACGGATACGGAAATGACCGATTTCAAGGATCAGCTCGGTCTGGAAACGGTGATACCGGCATTTATAATCAGTGAGCTTACGAGAGCGTTCCAGATGGGCTTTATGCTGTTCATACCGTTCCTTGTCATAGATATAGTGGTATCTTCCACGCTTATGGCAATGGGTATGATGATGCTCCCGCCTTCGATGATATCGCTGCCGTTCAAGATAATGCTGTTCGTACTGGTTGACGGCTGGCAGATGCTGGTGGGGACGCTTGTAAACTCATTCAACCTGTAGCGGCGCCGTATGCGGCAAAGGTTTTCAAGGAGGCTGAAAACGCGTGAGTGAGGATCTTGTACTCGAAATATTCACACAGGCTATAATACTCGCGTTCAAGCTTGCGGTGCCGACACTTCTGATCGCGATGCTTGTGGGACTCATAATAGCGATACTTCAGGCGGCAACACAGGTGCATGAGCAGACGCTCACCTTCGCGCCGAAAGCCGTTATCGTGGCACTCGCGCTCCTTGCGATGGGACCGTGGATGTGCTCAAGCATTATAGATTTCTTCAACTATATAGTTGAACTCATGGCGAACACGCCTATATCGTGATGTTCGTCTGGGATACACTTTATACGAATTTTACGGGGTTTATCCTTGTACTTTGCAGGACGACGGGGATATTCACCTTTAACCCGATATTTTCACGAAACAACACACCGAACAACATCAAAGCGTTCATGTCCATAGTGCTCGCGGTGGTGATGTCGGCGTCCATGGGCAGCACTGCGGCTCCCGAATTCAACGGAGTTATCGGATTCGCGTTCATAATAATCCGCGAACTGTTTATCGGCATAGTATTCGGCTTCTTTACGAACCTTATACTTACGGTACTGCTTTACGCGGGTGAAATAATGGATACCGAGGTAGGCCTCGGCATGGCAAAGGCGTACGACCCGGGAACGGGCGTTACGATGCCGGTATTCGGTAACTACTACTACTATATGTTCGTCCTGTATTTCTTCATTACGGAGAGTCATCTTGCGTATATACGGCTGTTCAAGCTGTCATACGATATGGTACCCATAGGGTACGGCTTTACCGACAACACGCTCGATCTTGCGCTCATCATTGTGATGTACTTCGGAACAGTGCTTGAGCTTGCGCTTAAATTTGCGATGCCGCTTCTGGCGGTCGAACTGATCGTGGAAGTGTGCATGGGTATAATCATGAAAGCCGTCCCGACCATTCAGATATTTGTCCTGAATATACAGCTGAAACTGATAATAGGCTTTATCACGATAATAGCCGCAGCCAAGCCGATGTCGGAATTCATTGACAAGCTGTTCGGCTTCTTATGGGAAAATCTCAACACTGCCGTCACCCACTTTGTCTGATCCGCATATACGGCAGAAAAATTTCCGCTATATTGCGAAGCATATAAAAAGTCTTTTGGAAGGGGGTCCGGGGGGAACCTTTTCTTCAGAAAAGGTTCCCCCCGGGACTCGAGCGCAAGCGGCTCATGAGCGGAGCGAACAATGCCTGGAGACGATAAGACCGAAAAAGCCACGCCTAAAAAGCGGCGTGACGCGAGAGAGAAAGAAGGACAGGTGCTGCAAAGCAACGAGGTGGTCACCGCGGTGGCGATACTCGGAACGTTTGCTTCACTGGCAGCGCTGGGCTCCTATATGTTCATACAGCTCACAAGGTCGGTGACCGACGGGCTGGCGCGTGTGGGGGAGGAGCTCGACAACGAGTTCAGCACCTACACAAATATATTCTTCAATGTAATACTTGACAGCCTTATGATAGTCCTGCCGCTGTGCGCGATAATTTCGCTGGTGGTGGTGATAACCGTAATGGCACAGACGAGGGGTCTGTTTACAATGAAGCCCCTCAGACCGAAATTTTCAAAGCTCAATCCGCTGAACGGTATAAAGAAAATGTTCTCGGCACAGTCGGCGGTAGGCATATTAAAGGGAATAATCGAGCTTGCCGCGATAATCGTGGTGGTGTACGGGCAGATCGAGAGCAGAATGAGCGAGATCGTAAGCCTCGTAGATACCGAGCCGATATACGCGGTGGCATATATAGCAAATACAATATTCACGATAGTCATGATACTGTGTGTCATATTCGTGTTCGTGGCAGCGGGGGATTACCTTTTCCAGTGGTATCAGTTCGAGAAGAACCTGAAAATGTCGAAACAGGAAGTCAAGGACGAGTACAAACAGACCGAAGGTGACCCGCAGATAAAGGGCAAGATAAAGCAGAAACAGCGTGAAATGGCGCAGCAGCGTATGATGGAGCAGGTGCCGGGCTCCGATGTCGTCGTGAGAAACCCGACCCACTACGCCGTAGCCCTTAAATACGATCTCGAGACGTCCGCATACCGCGCCCCGTATGTTGTGGCAAAGGGACAGGACGCACTCGCGCTCAAGATCATAGAGATCGCCGAGAAAAACGGCGTATTCATAACCGAAGACCGTCCCCTTGCGAGACAGTTGTATGAGACGGTCGAGATAGGACAGGAGATACCCGATGTGCTGTTCCAGGCAGTCGCCGTGGTAATCTCCGATATGTTCAACGCAAAGGGTATAAAGTTCAATCCGCCCGAGGACGCCACAAGGCGCAGGGACGAACAGAATCCCGGCTGATTTTTTTCAATATGAGGGAAGGAGGCAGATGCCGGAATGGTAAAACGATTGCTCAGCAACGTGTTTGCGGTGTTCGTTGTATTTATCATTCTTGCGCTTATCATACCGCTCAACGGTATATTCAACGGCGCACTCCTTGATTTTCTCCTCCTTGTCAATATAGGGCTGTCCCTCGTTATCCTTCTGATAACCATGTATATCAAGGAAGCCCTTGAATTCTCGATATTCCCGACAATACTCCTTATAACCACCGTGTTCCGTCTCGCACTTAATGTCTCGACTACCAGAGGCATACTCAGCACCGGATTTGCGGGAAATGTCATCGCCACGTTCGGACAGTTCGTAATGGGCGGTGACCCGGTAGTAGGATTTATCATATTCATCATTATATTCCTCGCAAACTTCCTCGTTATCACAAAGGGTTCAGAGCGTGTTTCCGAAGTCGCTGCGAGATTTACCCTCGACGCTATGCCCGGTAAGCAGATGTCCATTGACGCAGACCTGAATACGGG
>CAMVGH010000121.1 GCA_947166945.1 uncultured Clostridia bacterium | reverse complement strand
GCTGGGGAAAATGCGGCGGTTCCTCGCGGAAAAAGGGCTGGACAGGATAAGGATAATCAATAACAACGCGTACCTTGCGGAAGGGATAAGCGTGGTCGGCACAAGGGGCTGGATAAACGACGGGACCGAGGAAGCCGACATAAAGGTGCTGAACCGCGAAGAGGGCAGACTGAGAATGTCCGCCGCGGAAGGGGTGAAGCTCGGAGGCGAGCTTGCGGCGTTCATACATTACCCGCCCCTGTACGACGGCGAAAAGAACGAGTATATCCTCAGAGTGATAAAGGAGTTCGGCATAAAGCGCTGCTACTACGGTCATATACACGGCAGGGCAGGACATGACAAAGCATTTATCGGTGAATACGAGGGGACGGCGTACAGCCTTATCTCCGCCGACTATCTCGGATTCATGCCGGTGAAAATAAACTGAAAAAGGAAATTATAGAAATAAATTCATATAATTTTGCAATCTACGGAGGTAACACAAAATGGAAGTAATTTCTAACAACAAGACAGCGACAAACACAGCCGAGCTGGTTGTCAAGGCGGATGCCAAGGAATTCGAGACAGCGCTCAACGGCGCGTATCAGAGAAGAAGAAAAAATATCCAGATCCCCGGATTCAGAAAGGGCAAAGCCACAAGAAAGATGATCGAAGCGAGATACGGCGATACATTCTTCTATGAGGACGCGGTAAACGACATCTACCAGAAGGTCGTTGCCGACGCTATCGAGGATCAGAAGCTGGAAGTCGTTGATATCCCCGACACAAAGGTGGACGATATAAGCAAGGAAGAGGGGATCACATTCATAGTTACGCTCACCACAAAGCCCGATGTGAATATTTCCGGCTATAAGGGATTAAAGGTGGACAAGATAGTCAAGACTATTACAGACGCCGATGTTGACGCGGAAGTAGAGCGCGTGAGAAACAGCAACGCGAGAATAGTCGATGTTACCGACAGACCCGCTCAGAAGGGCGATACCGTAGTGTTCGACTTCGAGGGCTTCGTTGACGGAGAAGCTTTTGAGGGCGGCAAGGGCGAGAAGTTCAACCTCGAACTCGGAAGCGGCAGATTTATCCCCGGCTTTGAGGAGCAGATCGAGGGCAAGAGCATCGGTGAGGACTTCGATGTGAACGTAACATTCCCCGAGGACTACAACGCCAAGGAGCTTGCCGGCAAGGCTGCCGTGTTCAAGTGCAAGATCCACGAGATCAAGGGCAAGGAGCTTGCCGATCTCGATGACGAGTTTGCAAAGGACGTAAGTGAATTCGATACCCTCGACGAATATAAGGCAGATGTAAAGAAGAACCTCCAGGAACACGCGGATCAGCACGCAAAGAGCGACCTCGACAACACGATCTCCGAAGAGCTGGCAAAGCTCGTTGAGGGCGAGATCCCGGACGCTATGATAAAGAACCGCGTAAATGATATGCTCCGTGAGTGGGAATACAGAAACAGATACATGGGCGTCACCATAAAGGACTATCTGAACTACACGGGTCTTACCATGGAGAAGTTCAGAGAAACATTCAAGGAGCCTGCGATCACACAGGTCAAGCTCAGACTCGGTCTTGAAAAGATCGCCGCTCTCGAAAACCTTGAGGCTTCCGCAGAGGAGATCGAGGATCAGTACAAGGAGCTCGCCGAGCAGTACAAGAAGGATATCTCCAATGTCAAGGAGCTTATCTCCGAGAAGAGCATCAGACAGGATATCGTGGTAGGCAAGGCGTTCGACCTTGTACGCGACAGCGCAGAAGTAACAGAAAAGGACTCCGCAGCGGAAACAGAGAACAAGGAATGATCCGCGTAACGGAAGCCCCCGCACAGAAAGGAAACGAAGCAATATGGATTATATGAGCCTTGTACCAACGGTCATTGAACAGACGGGACGCGGCGAACGCGCCTATGATATCTATTCCCGCCTGCTGAACGACAGGATAGTAATGCTGCACGAGGAAGTCAACTCGGTAACTGCGGGACTTGTTGTAGCGCAGCTGCTTTTCCTCGAAGGACAGGATCCCGAAAAGGACATCTGCCTGTACATCAACAGCCCCGGCGGATCCATAACCGACGGAATGGCTATCTACGACACCATGAACTACATCAAGTGCGATGTATCGACTATCTGCATGGGTATGGCGGCGTCCATGGGCTCGTTCCTGCTTGCGGCAGGCGCAAAGGGCAAGAGACTTGCCCTTCCGAACAGCGAGATCATGATACACCAGCCCCTCGGCGGCACCGGCAGAGTACAGGCGTCGGATTTTGAGATCCACGCAAAGCATATCGTGAACATCAAGAAAAAGATGAACAGAATGTATTCGGAAATGACCGGACAGCCTATCGAGGTGATAGAGAGAGACACCGACCGCGACAACTTCATGACCGCACAGGAAGCTCTCGAATACGGGCTTATCGACAGGGTAATAGACAAGAGATAAGGGGCAAAGGCACCCGAGGAAAGGAAATCGCATTATGCTCAGATGCAGTTTCTGCGGAAAATCCGATGATAAAGTAATAAGAATGCTGTATTCCAACAACGCGGCGATATGCAACGAGTGTGTGCTGGCGTCCTACCGCATGCTTCTCGACGAGGGCGATGTCTCGGAAGTCGCTGTCCCGAAGAAGCGCCAGTCTCAGCCGAAGAAGCGCCAGTCCGAACAGGCGGCGGTAGTCAAGCCCGCGGATATCAAGGCAGTGCTGGATCAGTATATAATAGGGCAGGAGGAAGCAAAAAAGACCCTCGCTGTCTCCGTGTATAACCATTATAAGAGAACCGTCGCAAACGATGAGGCGGATACGGACGTGGAGCTTCAGAAGAGCAATGTCCTGCTTCTCGGACCCACCGGTGTCGGCAAGACGATGCTGGCTCAGACGCTTGCAAGGATCCTGCACGTTCCGTTCGCTATCGCGGACGCCACTACGCTCACCCAGGCAGGCTATGTCGGTGAGGACGTTGAAAATGTGCTGCTGCGGCTTATACAGGCAGCGGATTACGATATCGAGGCAGCTGAGCACGGCATAATATACATCGACGAGATAGACAAGATCTCCCGCCGTTCCGAGAACACCTCCATAACCCGCGACGTAAGTGGTGAGGGCGTACAGCAGGCGCTCCTGAAAATAGTCGAGGGTACCGTATCAAACGTACCTCCGCAGGGCGGCAGAAAGCACCCCAATCAGGAGTTCATACAGATAAACACCAAGGACATACTGTTCATCTGCGGCGGAGCGTTCGACGGCATCGACAAGACGATATCCGCCCGTATAAATTCCTCCGCGCTGGGATTCGGCGCCGAGATCAGCGAAAAGAAAGACAAGTCGCTCACCAAGCTTTTCCATGCCGTTGAGCCGGACGACCTTGTAAAGTACGGCATTATCCCCGAACTGGTCGGCAGACTTCCGGTCATCGCGGTACTCGACGAGCTTGACGAGGACGCACTGATAAAGATACTCGTTGAACCCAAGAACGCGATAGTGAAGCAGTACAGCTATCTGTTCAGCCTTGACGGGGTAGAGCTTGAGATCGAGACGGACGCTCTGCGTGAGATAGCAAAGAAGTCCATCGAGCGCAAGACGGGAGCGCGCGGACTGCGCACGATACTTGAATCCCTGCTGAACGAGACTATGTTTGAGGCACCGAGCGACGCATCTATCGTGAAAGTCATCGTGAATGCCGCCTGCGCACGCGGAGAGGAATCCCCGAAGATCGTACACGGCGAGAAAAAGCCTTCCGCAGCGCATACGGAGCAGCCGGTGAGAAAACGCACGGTAAAATAATCAAATATTTCCGCGGAAAATTGTGGAAATTGCCTATTGAAATTACAGCGTAGTTACGGTATAATGTTCTTACAAGGATGAAGGAGGTGCTTTAATATGGATGGGATAACTAATTTCTTATCCACTATGTCTATGAGCATGTCAAGGTCCAATTTGCAGACCGACGCAAGCCTCGCGCTGATGAAGAAATTCATGACAGCGGACGAGAACGCAAGTGCGCAGCTTATAGAAAGCATTTCGGAAGCCGCACCGTCTGCGGACGGACGCGGGGCTCTCATGGATGTAAGAGCATAATAGGGGCTGAACAGGGAGTTCGGCACAAGCATCTAAGACGGATCGGAAGATTCGTCTTTTTTATGTTTCACACAAAAAATAAATTAAGAAAGGGCTTCTCGGCAGAGAAGCCCTTTTGGGTAACGGTATTATTTCTCGGGTTCGAGAACCGCGTATTTCTCGTCAGCTCTCTTGTAAACCACGTTGACGTCACCTGTATCGGCGTTCTTGAACATGAAGAAGGTATGTCCGACGAGGTTCATCTGGAGAATGGCTTCATCGACATTCATGGGGCGAAGCTCGAACTTTTTGTGCTTGATGATCTCGTAATCCACCTCTTCATCGGGGATAGCTTCGACCTTATCGGTCCATGAGCTGTCGCGCAGCTGTTTTGAGAGTCTGGTCTTGTTCTTTCTGATCTGGCGTATGATCTTATCGATGCAGGCGTCAAGAGCGTCATTCTTATCGGCAGCGGACTGTTCGGCACGGAAAGTGATACCGTCATAAACAACGGTAAGCTCGAGTATGATCTTGTTTTTCTGTTCGGTGAGTATGAGCTTGGCGCTTGCCTCATCTCCGAAGAACTTGTCGAGCTTTGCGGAAAGTCTTTCCTCCGCGTAATCAGAGAAGCTCGGGCTTAACTGCATTTTCTTAGCTGTGATCTGTACCTTCATTGCTTTGATCATTCCTTTCAGGCGGGCATCTGCCCTTTTTGTATTTTTATTATAACACATTCTGAAATAATTTACAAGTATTTTTTGAAAAAAATAAAAATATTATACAGATTTCACAAAATTTTCATATTTCTTTTGAAATACCGCGCTGATGAAAAAATACTTGAAAAATTGCGGGAATTATGTTATACTATAATTTATGATTGGATAATTGTAAACTTTTTTTCTGAAAGGAAGTGAATGCCGTGGCGGTAAGCAGCGTAAGCGAGGAAGAACTCAATGAACAGCGCTTCTTCATACAGCGTGTGAGAGCGGTAACACATCTGTTCGGTCATACGCCCTTAGCGTTCACCCACAGCTACGGCTGCCAGCAGAATGTGTCGGACGGCGAGAAGATAGACGGTATGCTCGCGGAAATGGGCTTCGGCTTCACCGACAGTCCCGAAAACGCCGACCTTGTGCTTTATAATACCTGCGCTGTGCGTGAGAATGCCGAGAACAGGGTATTCGGCAATGTCGGCGCCCTCAAGCATTACAAGGAAAAGAACCCGGAAATGGTGATAGCGGTCTGCGGGTGTATGGTGCAGCAGGAGCATATAGCGGAGCGCATGAAGCAGCGTTTTCCGTTCGTGGATCTGATATTCGGCACACACGTTCAGCACAGATTTCCGGAACTGCTGTACGGTATATATGAAAAGGGCAGAAGGATAGTGTGTACGCCCGAGTCCGACGGCGTTGTGGCGGAGGGACTTCCCGTAAGGAGAAGTGAGAAGTTCAGGGCGAGCGTCCCGATAATGTACGGCTGCAATAACTTCTGCACGTTCTGCGTGGTGCCGAAGGTAAGGGGAAGGGAGCGTTCCCGGGAACCCGCGGAGGTCATCGCGGAGGTGCGCGGACTGGTGGAAAGCGGATATAAGGAGATACTTCTGCTGGGGCAGAACGTGAATTCCTACGGCAAGGACAAGGGAATGAACTTCCCGGAGCTGCTCAGACAGCTTGACGGGTTTGACGGGGAGTATCTCATCGAGTTCATGACCTCCCACCCGAAGGACTGTTCACATGAGCTGATAGATGTGATAGCGGACAGCCGTCATATATCGCACCACCTGCATCTGCCGGTGCAGAGCGGCAGCGACAGGATACTGAAACTCATGAACCGGCACTATGATACCGCAAAGTATCTGGAACTTGTGGATTACGCTAAGAGCCGCATACCGGACATACAGCTCACAACGGATATAATAGTGGGATTTCCCGGTGAGACCCGTGAGGATTTCCTTATGACGCTGGAGCTTATGAAACGGGTGAAGTACGACAGCGCATATACGTTCATATACAGCCGCCGCGAGGGTACGAAAGCCGCGGAAATGGAAGACCCCGTATCCGGCGAGGAAAAGGGAAAGTGGTTCCGGGAGCTGCTCGATGTACAGGGAAGTCTCGGAGAAAAGGCGTATGAACGCTATGTCGGAAGCACTCTGCGCGTACTCTGCACAGGGCGCGGACGAACGGACGAAAAACTGCTCACGGGGAGATCCCGACAGAATATAATAGTGGATTTCGCGGGAGGCGATGAGCTGATCGGGCAGTTTGCGGATATAAGGATCGTAAAAGCGCTTCCGTGGGCGCTTGTAGGAGAGCCGGAAGGCTGAAAGGAGAATTGAAATGAAAAAGAAATTATTGGTTTTAACGGCGGTGTTTATGGTGATCGCAATGATATTCGCGGTCGGAAGCTGCGAAGCGCTGGACGGTCTGTTCGGAGGCGAGCCGGAGCCGCTGCCGGATATCGACGCCAAGGACGTTATCGGCACATGGAGCCGCGAAACCGGTACAGGCACAGACAAATATATCTTCAATGAAAACGGAAGCTATACCCGCAACAAGGCAGGAAGCGTTTCCCGCGGCACCTATACCGTGTCGGGGCATGAGATATTCACCCAGAGCTCCGAGAATTCCAAGTCCTCCACATCGCACATAGTAAGATTTTCGGAGGACAAGAACACCATGACATGGGGCGAAGGCGCTGTACAGAGCGTTTACACAAGAGAGTAAAAGCGGAAAATTTCAGACCATAAAGGAGAAGCAGGGATATGGACGCAATAATGGCGGCAAGAGAACTCGGAAAGGCTATACAGGCGGATCCGAGATACAAGGATTATGTGGCGGCGAAAGCCGCGAATGACGCGGACGAGGGCTTGCAGGAGCTTATCTCCGCATTCAGCGCTAAGAGACAGAAACTGGCTGTGGAAATGCAGAAGCCGGAGGAAGAACAGGACGGCGAAAAGATACGCCTGATGAACAAAGAGATGCAGGACGCGTACGGCGACGTTATGAAGAATGTGAACATGGCGAATTTCGCCGTGGTGAAGAACGCGCTGGATATGCTGCTCAATGAGGTGAACATGATAATCTCCATGAGCTGTGAGGGCGAGGATCCCGACACCTGCGACCCGCACGCCGCGCACGGCTGCGGCGGGAGCTGCGCTACCTGCGGCGGCTGCGGCTGATCCGCGGAAGATGATAACGAAATTCGGTAAGGAAAAGAAGTGACGGGAAATGGCGGTCAAAGAAGAAAACGAGAAGAAAGTCACCCCCATGCTGGAGCAGTATCTGAAAGTGCGCGGCGAGTACAGTGACTGCGTGCTGTTCTATCGTCTCGGGGATTTCTATGAGATGTTCTACGAAGACGCGGAGAATATCTCGAAAGAGCTGGAACTTACGCTCACTTCCCGTGCGGGAGTGCCGATGTGCGGTGTACCTTACCATTCGGTGCAGCAGTATATAAAGCGGCTGATCGACAACGGGCATAAAGTGGCGATCTGCGAACAGATGGAAGATCCGGCGCTTGCGAAGGGTCTTGTCGAGCGCGGAGTGATACGGGTGATAACGCCCGGTACGCTCTACGAGGACAGTATGCTTGACGAGAGCCGCAATAATTATATCTGCTGTATGTACTGCGAGGAGAGCGTCTGCGGAATGGTGTTCGCGGACATCTCCACCGGAGAGTTCCACGCAATGGAAAAGCGCGGCAGGAACATGGAGCAGGACATAAACGCGGAGCTGTCACGGTATGTTCCCGCGGAGTTTCTTTTCAACGACAGTTTTATTGATTACAAGCAGGTGAACAAGTTCGTTCACTTCCGGCTTGAAAATGTCTCCGGACACATGATGGACGCCGCGGATTATTCGCTGAACGACAAGGCGGCGCTCTATGAACAGTATTTCGGAAAGCCGGAGGACGCTAAGGATCTTGTAAAGGTGCCGCTGGCGGAGAAAGCTCTGCTGGCGGTGTTCAGGTATATAAACGACACACAGAAAGCGCGGATAAAGCGGTCTGTGCGTCTTATTGTGCATTTCACCGACGAGTATATGGATCTTCCCATAACCACACGCCGTAACCTTGAACTTACCGAGACGATGCGAAGCGGCGACAGACGCGGTTCGCTGATATGGGTGCTCGACAGGACAAAGACGGCAATGGGGCGCAGAAAGCTGCGCAGTTTCATAGAGCAGCCGCTTCTGGACGCGGGCGCGATACTGGAGCGGCTGGACGCGGTGGACAGGCTTTCTTCCGACTATGTGCTTCTGGAAGAGACCCGTGAAGCCCTCAGCGGCATATACGATCTCGAAAGGCTCATGGCGAGGGTCGTTTACCACGCGGCGGGGCCCCGTGACATAAGAGCGCTGGGAAATACCTGCAAACGCATACCCCTGCTGAAGGAGAAGCTCGCCGAAGCGGGGAACGTGAAACTGCTGGCAAAGCTGAACGATAATATAAACCCGCTCACCGAGATAGCGACCATTGCGGAGAACGCCATAGCCGAGGATCCGCCCGCTCTGATGAAGGACGGCGGGTATATCCGTGACGGGTTCAATGATGAGCTTGACAGGCTCCGTGCCATAGCCAGCGGCGGCAAGGACATACTGAAGGAGATCGAAGAGCGGGAGCGTGCGGCTACGGGGATAAAGAACCTCCGCGTCGGCTACAACCGCGTATTCGGGTATTATATCGAGGTATCGAAGGGCAATATCCCGCTGGTACCCGACAGTTACATAAGAAAACAGACTCTCACCAACGGCGAGAGATATATAACCGAAGAACTGAAAAAGACAGAGAACGAGATACTCGGAGCCAACGACAAGATACTCGCGCTGGAGTCGGAGATATTCACGGAGATAAGGGATTTCATATCCCAGCGGCTCGAAAAGGTGCAGATAACGGCGGACGCGATAGCGTATGCGGACGTGCTGCAAAGCTATGCGCAGGCGGCGAGGGAGCAGAATTTCGTGCGCCCGGACATATCGCTCGAACCGGTGATAGACATAAAGGACGGGCGGCACCCGGTCATCGAGAAGATGCGCTCCGACACGGTATTCACCCCGAACGACGCGCTTCTCGACAACAACGAGAACCGCCTGCTGATAATAACGGGGCCGAATATGGCGGGTAAATCGACATTCATGCGGCAGGTCGCGGTGATAACGCTCATGGCGCAGATCGGCAGCTTCGTTCCCGCGCGTTCCGCGAGGATAGGCATAGTTGACCGCATCTTCACCCGCGTCGGAGCAAGCGACGACTTAGCGGCGGGGCAGTCCACATTCATGGTGGAGATGAACGAGGTGGCGGAGATACTGAAAAACGCCACGAAGAACAGCCTTGTGATACTCGACGAGATAGGGCGCGGCACTTCCACATTCGACGGAATGTCCATAGCTAAGGCGACCGCGGAGTATATCAACAGCAAGATAGGCTGCAAGACCCTGTTTGCCACGCATTACCACGAGCTTACGGCTCTGGAG
>CAMVGH010000120.1 GCA_947166945.1 uncultured Clostridia bacterium | reverse complement strand
CCGACAGCATAGAGATCATGCTTACCGCACACCCGCTTGACGGCATAGTTTTCATACCCAATTGTGACAAGATAGTGCCTGCGATGATACTTGCTGCGGCGAGACTGAACCTCCCGTCGATATTCGTGAGCGGCGGACCGATGAAAGCGGGCTGTGTGGGCGGCAAGCGCGTTGGTCTGTCCGAAACATTTGAAGTTGTGGGAAAATACGCGGACGGAAAGGTCTCGGACGAGGAGATGACCGAATGGGAGAACAACGCCTGTCCGACCTGCGGTTCATGTTCGGGAATGTACACCGCGAATTCCATGAACTGCCTTACTGAGGCTGTCGGGCTTGCTCTCCCGTTCAACGGCACCGAGCCGGCAGTCAATTCGGCGCGCCGCAGACTTGCAAAGGAAACGGGCGAGCGTATAGTTGAGCTTGTCCGGGAGAATATAAGACCGCTCGACATACTTACAAGGCGCAATATGCTCAACGCGCTTGCCACCGATATGGCGATAGGCGCATCTTCCAACACGGTGCTGCATCTGCTTGCGATAGCACATGAGGCAAAAGCGGACATAACGATAGACGATATCGACGCTATGAGCAGAAAAATACCGCAGATATCGAAGCTCAACCCCGCGAGCAGCATCTTTATCGAAGATCTGAACGCTGTCGGCGGCATTCAGGCAGTGCTGAACGAGCTTGCAAAGAAAGAACTCATTGATGTTGATGTGCTCACGGTATCCGGAACACAGCGCGAGAGACTCGCAAAAGCGAAGTCAGCGGACGGGACGGTCATTCACCCGATAGACGCTCCTATACGCGCCGACGGCGGTATAGCGATACTAAAGGGCAATCTCGCACCCGAGGGCGCGGTCGTCAAGCAGGGTGCCGTAAAACCCGAGATGATGGATTTCACCGGCAGCGCGAAGGTGTTTGACGGCGAACAGGCTGCGTATGACGCGATACTGGGCGGCGGCATCGCTGCGGGTGACGTAGTGGTCATCAGATATGAGGGACCGAAGGGCGGGCCCGGTATGCCGGAAATGCTCTCCCCGACAGCCGCAATAGCGGGTAAGGGTCTCGACGGCAGTGTAGCGCTGATAACAGACGGCAGATTCAGCGGCGCGAGCCGTGGGGCGTCCGTGGGACACATCTCACCGGAAGCCGCGGAAGGCGGTCTTATCGCGTTTATAGAGAACGGCGACAGGATACACATTGACATTCCGAACCGCAGCATCGAGCTGCTTGTCCCGGAGGACGAGATAGCGAAGAGAAAAGAAAAGGGCATACTGCCGCCCAAGGAGCTGAAAGGGTATCTGAAGCGCTATGCCGCTCAGGTGCGCAACGCAAGCGTGGGCGCGGTATTTGAGGACTGATAATATATTTTCTTCCCCGTGCAAAAGCGGGGAAGAAATTGTCATAGGGGGAACCCGTAAGCTGTGAATAAAGAAAAGTATCTGCCGTTTTTTCTGCCTGTACGGGCTGTCATATTCTTTCTCATTTTTATTACAGGCGCGTTTATTACGGGACAGGAGCTTCGCGCTGTCGGCAGTTGGTGGTCGATAGTCGCAAGCGCGGTAAATATCGTCACGATAATGCTGCTTGTCCTGCTTGCGAAGGGCGCGGGAAAAAGCTACAGGGAGCTTATAAATTACAAAAAAGGGAATAAGAGCATAAAGAGGTTCCTGCTCATTCCGGTGGGCATAGTCGTCATCGGCATGGCGGGAATGTATTTGGCAGGCTTCATCTGCTACGGAGCGTTTTTTCCGGCGGTAACGCTTGAGGTGATAGCGCCGGTACCCGCAGTGCCTGCGGTCATCAATATGGTGCTGCTGCCGCTGACTGTACCGTTCGCGGAGGACGGGCTGTATCTCGGCTGCGGTGTGAACGGCATAAAGAACAAGTACGCGGCGATAATTGTTCCCGCGTTCTTCTATGCTTTCCAGCACTGTTTTATACCAACATTCTTTGATGTGCGGTATATGCTGTACAGATTTCTTTCGTTTCTGCCGCTGACGGTCATACTCTGCCTGTATTACTATAAGAAAAGAGATCCGGTGCCGGTAATGATAGGACACGCTGTTCTTGATGCCGCTACCGCGTCGATGATACTTATGACATCGGTGATACCCGGTTTTTACGAAGAAATGTGCGGTATGGCATTGGCAAATTGAGTAAGTTTTGCGAAGATCAGGAGATAAATTTGGACAGATTTGTATTAAGATCACCCTACAAGCCCACCGGCGACCAGCCGGAAGCGATAGAAAAGCTTGTAAAGAGCATACAGGACGGCAACCGTGAGCAGGTACTGCTGGGAGTTACCGGCTCCGGCAAAACGTTCACCATGGCGAACATAATAGAGCGGATAAACCGCCCGACACTGATACTTGCGCACAACAAGATACTCGCGGCGCAGCTCTGCACCGAGTTCAGGGAATTTTTCCCGGACAACGCGGTGGAGTATTTCGTTTCGTATTATGACTATTATCAGCCGGAAGCGTACATTCCCTCGACAGACTCATATATCGAGAAGGACAGCGCCATAAACGATGATATCGACCGTCTGCGCCATTCGGCGACGTTCTCGCTCGCCGAGCGCCGTGATGTCATCATAGTGGCGTCGGTATCATGCATATACAGCCTCGGCAGCCCGGAGGAATACCGCTCCAACACCGTTTCGCTCCGCAAGGGAATGGAATTCGGACGGGACGAGCTTGTGAAGCGGCTGACAGAGATGCAGTATGAGCGCAACGATGTGAACTTCATAAGAAACAAATTCCGTGTGCGGGGCGATACGGTGGAGATATTTCCGGCGGGCGCCACACAGGAGAACGCGGTGAGAGTTGAGTTCTTCGGGGACGAGATAGACCGCATATCGGAGTTCGAGGTAGTAACGGGCATAGCAAAGCGTGAGCTTCTGCACGCGGCGATATTCCCGGCGTCGCACTACATCGTCGGAAGAGAGAAGCTCGAAGCCGCACTTGCGGATATAGAAACGGAAATGGAACAGCAGGTGGAGAAATTCACCGCGGAGCACAGGCTGATAGAAGCACAGCGCATAGCCGAACGCACAAAGTACGATATGGAGATGCTCCGCGAGATAGGAATGTGCAAGGGGATAGAGAACTATTCCCGTGTGCTGGCGAGACGCGCTCCCGGAAGCACTCCTATAACGCTGATAGACCACTTCCCGAAGGACTTTCTGCTCATGGTGGACGAGAGCCATGTGACTCTCCCGCAGGTAAGGGGAATGTACGGCGGCGACTCCGCGAGAAAGAAGAACCTGATAGAATACGGTTTCAGACTGCCTTCCGCTTATGACAACCGCCCGATGAACTTTGACGAGTTCTACGCGAAGATCAATCAGGCGGTGTATGTTTCGGCTACTCCCGGCAGTTTCGAGAAGGAGCACGCCGCTGTGACGGCTGAGCAGATAATCCGTCCGACGGGACTTGTTGACCCGGAGATCATAGTGAAGCCGACAGAAGGGCAGATCGAGGATCTTGTTTCGGAGATAAACGAGCGTATAAAGCGCAGGGAACGTGTGCTGATAACGACGCTTACGAAGAAAATGGCGGAAGACCTCACAAAGTATCTGGAAAGGCTGGAACTGAAAGTCCGTTATATGCACCATGATGTCGATACGATCGAGAGAATGGAGATAATCCGTGATCTTCGTCTCGGCGAATTTGATGTACTTGTCGGGATAAATCTGCTGCGTGAAGGTCTTGATCTGCCGGAAGTCTCGCTTGTGGTGATACTCGACGCGGACAAGGAAGGATTTCTGCGCAGCGAGTCCTCGCTCATACAGACCATAGGCAGAGCGGCAAGAAACGCGAACGGACAGGTGATAATGTACGCGGATACGGTAACGGGCAGCATGGAGTACGCGATAAACGAGACCAACCGCCGCCGCGAGATACAGATGAGATACAACGAGGAGCACGGTATAGTGCCGAAGACGATAATCAAGGAGATCCGCGATGTCATAGACATATCCGCAAAGGCGGAAAAGGCAGGCGGAAAGCCGGTTTCGAAGCTAAGCGTGAAGGACAGGGAAAAGCTGATAACACAGTATACGGCTATGATGAAGGAAGCGGCAAGGGTGCTTGATTTCGAGCAGGCAGCGTTCTTCCGCGACAAGATAAAGGAACTCAGAGAAGGCAAGGAACAGAAGAATGGCAAATGACAAAATAATAATCAGGGGTGCCAAGGAGCATAACCTGAAAAATATAGATGTGACTATCCCGCGTGACAAGCTTGTGGTGTTCACGGGACTGTCGGGGTCGGGAAAATCCTCGCTTGCGTTTGATACTATCTACGCGGACGGGCAGAGAAGGTATATGGAGTCTCTCTCGTCCTATGCGAGAATGTTTCTCGGACAGATGGAAAAGCCGAATGTGGAGAGCATCGAGGGTCTGTCCCCGGCTATATCCATAGATCAGAAGACCACCTCAAACAATCCCCGCTCCACGGTCGGAACGGTAACGGAGATATATGACTATCTCAGACTGCTGTATGCGAGGATAGGGGTTCCGCACTGTCCGGTATGCGGCAGGGAGATAAGCCAGCAGACAGTGGATCAGATCGTGGATCAGATAAAGGAACTCGGCAACGGAACAAAGATACAGGTACTCGCTCCGATAGCGAGAGGCCGCAAGGGCGAGTACGCGAAGGAACTTGAAAGTCTGCGCAAACAGGGTTTTGTCCGTGTCCGCATCGACGGGATAATGTACGACCTTTCGGAGAAGATAAAGCTGTCCAAGAATATCAAGCATAATATAGAGGTAGTCGTTGACCGTCTTGTTGTCAAGGACGAAATGGATTCCCGCCTTACGGACAGTCTTGAGACAGCGGGAAAGCTTACAGACGGGCTTGTGTATATAGATGTTATCGACGGTGAGGAACTGCATTTCTCACAGAATTACGCCTGCCCCGAGCATAACATAAGCATCGAGGAACTTGTCCCCAGAATGTTCTCGTTCAACAATCCTTTCGGCGCGTGTCCGAACTGTATGGGACTCGGAATGTTCCATACGGTGGATCCGGAACTTGTTGTACCGGATAAGAACAAGACTATCCGAGAGGGCGCGATACACGCGGTAGGCTGGAATTCCCTTGACGAGAATTCTGTGGCGATGATGTATTACAGGGCGATATCAAAGCATTACGGGATATCGCTTGATGTACCGGTGAAGGAGCTTAAAAAGGAAGAGCTTGACATATTTCTTTACGGCACGCATGGTGAGCGCATAAGGGTAGATGTGATCGACTCATTCGGCGGCGGCTACCGCAACGCTGATTTCGAGGGCGTCATCAACAATCTCGAACGCCGTTACAAAGACGGAAGTGACTCCGCGCGCGCAGAGATCGAGCAGTATATGCACGACACCGAATGTCCGGAGTGTCACGGGGAGCGTCTGAAAAAGGAATCCCTCGGCGTCACCGTATGCGGGAAGAATATAAGCGATTTCTGCAAGATGAGCATTTTCGAGGCTTACGCCTTCGTGAACGGAATGCAGCTGTCGAAGCGTGACGAGCTTATAGGACGGCTGATACTCAAGGAGGTAAGGTCAAGGCTGAACTTCCTGAAAAGCGTCGGATTGGAGTATCTTACACTTTCCCGTGCGGCAGGCTCATTGTCCGGCGGCGAGAGCCAGCGCATACGCCTTGCCACCCAGATAGGAAGCTCACTTATGGGAGTGCTGTATATACTTGACGAGCCAAGCATAGGACTGCACCAGCGCGACAATGACAAGCTGATAGATACGCTGAAGAATCTCCGTGACCTCGGAAACACGGTCATAGTTGTGGAACATGACGAGGACACCATGCTGGCGGCTGATTACATCGTGGATATAGGTCCCGGCGCCGGAGTTCACGGCGGTGAAGTGGTAGCCTGCGGCACAGCGGAAGAGATAATGGCGTGCAAACAGTCGGTAACGGGGCAGTATCTGTCCGGCGCGAAGAAGATACCCGTTCCCGCGGTCCGCAGAAAGCCGGACGGCAGGTATCTGAAAATAATCGGAGCGGCGGAGAACAATCTTAAAAATATAGATGTTGAGATACCGCTGGGTGTATTCAACTGCGTGACAGGAGTATCCGGGAGCGGCAAGAGTTCCATGGTGAACGAGATACTGTACAATTACCTTGCCGCGACCCTGAACCGTGCGCGTACCCATGTCGGCAGGTGCAGGGAGATACAGGGCGCGGAGCAGCTCGACAAGGTGATAGCGATAGATCAGGCACCGATAGGCAGAACCCCCCGTTCCAACCCCGCGACATATACCGGCGTTTTCACGGATATCCGTGATCTGTTTGCTTCCACAAATGAGGCTAAGATGAAGGGCTACGGGACTGCGCGGTTCTCGTTCAATGTAAAGGGCGGGCGCTGCGAAGCCTGTGAGGGCGACGGGATCATAAAGATCGAGATGCACTTCCTGCCGGACGTATATGTGCCGTGTGAGGTATGCAAGGGCAGACGCTACAACCGCGAGACACTTGAAGTCCGCTACAAGGGAAAGAACATCTATGATGTGCTTGAAATGACGATAGAAGAGGGCTGTAAGTTCTTCGAGAATGTCCCGAAGATATACCGTAAGCTGAAGACTCTGAACGACGTGGGTCTGGGATATGTGAAGATAGGACAGCCCGCGACTACTCTTTCCGGCGGAGAGGCACAGCGTGTGAAGCTTGCCACCGAGCTTTCCCGCCGTGCGACCGGAAGAACCGTCTATATCCTCGACGAGCCGACAACGGGACTGCATACAGCCGATGTCCATAAGCTGATAGAAGTGCTTCAGAAGCTCGTGGAAGGCGGCAACACCGTGATAGTGATAGAGCATAATCTCGATGTTATAAAGACCGCCGACTATATAATCGACCTCGGACCTGAGGGCGGCGACAAGGGCGGCACCGTGATCGCCGCGGGTACCCCCGAACAGGTAGCTAAGGTAAGCGCTTCATACACTGGGCAGTATCTGAAAAAACTCCTTAAAAAGTGAAATAACTTCCGATCTCCGCGCTGCTTAAGACGAATACCCATATAGAAGTTTTGCCCCGAAGTACTTCAAAGTGCTTCGGGGCATTGTATTTTATACAACTGCTAAGACAAATCAGAATTTACTCCACAATTCCAGTTGCTTTTGATTGTTTTCTTCTTTCTTCTCGGAGAATAAGAATCGCTCAGAATTACAACCTTGTTTATATAAAGTATCTGCTATTTCATCCAACTTGGCAGAACCGAATGAATTATATTCTTCTTCTGAAATTTCATAATACCTATTATACCAAGCAATCCAAGTAACTACACAAGCAAGGACATATCTATCTAATTCAGGAGAATAGCCAATTGAATAATATTTATCTCGGTTGATTTTTTCATTTACAAGTTGCATACCAAAGTCACTCCTAATAAATTCCGATTTATGTTAGTTACCATTATAGCACGTCATCTTTGCACTGTCAATAGAAACGCCATAGTACTTCTGACTTTGCATCAGAAATACCATGGCTTAAACTTCTATATCAGCGCCGCCCTTATGCAGTGCGGGGATTTTTATGTAACAAAAATAATTAAAAATTGAATGAAATTTTATAAAAATACTTGTAATATATTGGAAAATATGATATAATAATACGAATATGAATGTTCCACAGAAAGGAAATATAATATGAAAAAGATCGCTGTACTCGGTTTCGGTGTCGTGGGTTCCGGGACCGTCGAGGTTTTCTGCAAGAATAAGGAAGCCCTTGAAAAGAAGGTCGGAGACGGACTTGATCTCAAATATATCCTTGAGATAAGAGATTGCCCCGATGAGCGTTTCAGGGACAAGTTTACCAAGAATTTCGATGATATCCTCAATGACCCGGAAGTGAGTGTCGTAGCCGAAGTCATCGGCGGCGTAAAATATTCCTACGGCTATGTAAAAGCCTGTCTTGAAGCAGGGAAGAGCGTGGTCACATCAAATAAGGAGCTTGTGGCGACAAAGGGCGCGGAGCTTCTGAAAATTGCCCGTGAACATAATGTGAACTTCTTCTTTGAAGCGAGCGTAGGCGGCGGCATACCGATAATCCGTCCCCTCAACCAGTGCCTCTCCACCGACGAGATCGAGGAGATCGCGGGAATACTCAACGGTACAACGAACTTTATCCTCACCAAGATGATAAAGGAGAACATGGGCTTTGACGAAGCGCTTAAGATCGCGCAGGAGCTGGGTTACGCCGAGCGCGACCCTTCCGCGGACGTGGAAGGACACGATACCTGTCGAAAGATCTGCATACTGGCGTCCCTTGCGTTCGGAAGACATGTTTATCCCGACAATATCCATACAGAGGGCATCACGAAGATAACCCTTGAGGACGTAAAATACTGCGAGAGCATGAACAGCGTCATAAAGCTGATCGGATTTGCCGCAAAGCGCGGTGATGAGGTGGCGGTCATGACCTGTCCGGCAGTTATAAACGAAGAGAGCCAGCTTGCGGGCGTGAACGATGTGTTCAATGCTATCCTTGTGCGCAGCGACGCAACGGGAGATGTGGTGTTCTACGGCAAGGGCGCCGGCAAATATCCCACTGCGAGCGCGGTCGTAGCCGATATAGTGAATGCCCTGAAGACCGACCATACAACACGGTCGATGCACTGGGAGGACAGCGCACAGGATTTCATTATCCCATACAGGAAACTCAGCAACAGGTTCTATGTCCGCGCCGCGGAAGACAGAAAGACAGTCGAGGACATATTCGGGGAAGTACGCTGGCTTTCACGCGACGGCGCTCCGGACAATGAATGCGCATTCGTTACCGGAGAACTCAACGAAGCCGTATTTGAAGAGAAATGCTCAAAGCTGAATGTACTCGGAACACTTCGTGTTCTTGATTATTGATAAACCGAAAGGAAGTAGATATCATGGCTGAACCCAAGTACAAAAGAATACTGCTGAAACTGAGCGGTGAAGCTCTTGCGGGCGACAAGAAGACGGGACTGGATCTCCCGACGATAAATTCAATATGCAGGAGCGTTAAGCGCTGCTATGACGCGGGCGTGCAGATAGGCATAGTCGTCGGCGGCGGCAACTTCTGGAGAGGACGCTCCAGTGAGAATATGGACAGAGTTACCGCGGACCATATAGGAATGCTCGCCACTACAATGAATGCCCTTGCGGTCGGTGATGCGCTCAAGGAACTGGGCTGCGATGTGAGAGTGCAGTCCGCCATAGCGATGAACGCTATCTGCGAACCGTATATCCGCGAGAAGGCTCTCCGTCATTTTGAAAAGGGAAGAGTGGTAATATTCGGCTGCGGAACGGGAAATCCTTTCTTCTCCACAGACAGTGCGGCGGCGCTGAGAGCGGCTGAGATCAACGCCGACATCGTCCTGAAAGCCACCATGGTTGACGGCGTATATGACAAGGATCCGCTGAAATTCGACGACGCGGTGAAGTATGAGACTCTGCGGCACAAGGATATACTTGTAAACGGTCTGCGCGTACTTGACGGTACTGCGGCGGCAATGTGCATAGAGAACAATATCCCGCTGATCGTATTCGATCTGCACC
>CAMVGH010000119.1 GCA_947166945.1 uncultured Clostridia bacterium | reverse complement strand
ACTTCTGACTGAATATCAGAAATACTATGGCGTAAAACTTCTTTATGCGTACCGTCCTGTATGAACGGGAATATATTTTTTACCGGTAGCTTCCGTGAGCTTTCTTGAACTTTGTCTTTGCCTCATACATTGCCGAGTCGGCACGCTTGAATACCAGCTCAACGGAGTTGTCGTCAGAAGCGTATTCTGCCATTCCGACGGACGCCGAATATCTCTCGCACGGGTCGAGTGCCGTATTGTCGCAGCTTGCCGCGAAGCTCTGGCGGGTCGTTTCAAGCAGCTTGTGACGGTTCTGATAATCATGACCCTGAAGCACCGCTACAAATTCGTCGCCGCCGATGTGGTAAACGGGGGAGTGCTTGTATATCTCACAGATCACGCGGCTGCACCCGATTATGTATAATACACCATAATAAATGATTTGTCAATTATATTTATATAATATATAAATATATACATATATGATGTCCTCTGATGTATCGTAATACGTAAAGTTAAAAATTAAAGGTTTTTTTTCAGAATATTGTTGACAAATGTCGGAAGATGCTATATAATAGGGTTGTAAACAAAGGACAAAGGTCCGAATGTTCAAAAATCAAGGAGGGTCAGTTTTTATGACAAAGGCAGAACTCATCTCGGCTATCGCTGAGAAATCCGAACTTACAAAGAAAGATTCCGGCAAGGCTCTGGACGCTCTCACAGCAGTCATCACAGAGACACTCGCAAAGGGTGACAAGGTACAGCTCGTCGGCTTCGGTACATTTGAGTCCCGCAAGCGCGCCGCAAGAACAGGTATCAACCCGCAGACAAAGAAAAAGATCAAGATCAAGGCTACAAAGGTTCCCGCATTCAAGGCAGGAAAGGCTCTCAAGGACGCCGTAGCAAAGTAAGTCATAGCACATTAAGAAGCGCACTGTCACAGGCAGTGCGCTTTTCTGTATGCCGTTCTTACCATTCACCGAGTATCCGGGTGAGTTTACGGTCAATGTCCTCCCTTGTGGCAAGACACTCTTCCGGGTGTTCCTTTCCCGCCCTGAACATCATGCTTACCAGCAGTCCCGAGCCGACCGGGAGCATGGTTTTCAGCATGGACTCCGGGAATACGAAGTGGGTGCCGTGTTCATAAAGCAGAGCCTCGTATGTACAGTCATGCGGCAGGCTCTCCAGTCTTTCCTCCATGCGGCGGATATACCGGCAGGTGTCCCACAGCACATCGTCTTCGGCACCGACAAATACGATCTTTCCCCGTATATTCTCCACCTTTATCTTTTCTTCCTCCTGCACCGGGTGCAGACGTTCCGACTCGTCGAACATCTTTCTTGCGGCAGCCTTGTCACCGCCGTTTCTGGCTTCCTCTTCAAGTTTCAGCCAGTATTCCGGGTGCCGGTAGGCATAGGGCAGATAGGGCAGAGGCTTGCCCTGCCAGCTCACGGATGACTCTCCGTCCCCGGGGCGCTCCTTCATACCGTCTTTCCCGTCGCGGTAGAAGCCCTCCATGATGAAGTCCGAGGGGGACATCGCTATCGTGAGGGTTATCTCCGGATAGTATGACGCGGCGACCAGCGCGAGCATTCCCGTGGTGGAGGCGCCTGCTATCCCGATCTTTCCGATGCCTTTGCTTTTCAGGAACTCTATCGCCTTTCCGAATCTCTCCAGCGGGTAATTGTGATGACCGTAGTCCTTTTTTCCCGCGGACATCGCCAGAGCGTGGCAGCCCTGTTTTATGACCCACTTCGCTCCGCTTTTTGCCATGTGGTCGTCGGAGGAGTCTCCGAGCATGAGTATGATCGCCTTTTTACTGTTTTCGGGGCCGCCGTGGTAGGTTCCCAGAAAGCCATCGTTTTCGGGTGTGAACTGCTGTCTGCTCATAAATGTATATCTCCTTTGTTCATGTATTGTGATGTGTGTGAAATAGGGTTAGCGTAAACTAACAGGTATATTATACCACATTGTTTCCCGAATTTCAACCCCTGTGTCAAAAAACACTTGCATATACCGGAAAGTTCGGTATTCCGATTGACAGAATGTGAAAAATCTGTTATAATACTGATTTATGAGGACAGTAATATATAAAGATCTGTCCGGGGAACTCTTAAAAAAGAAAGGAAAAAGTTATGAAAAAAAGATCAGTTTCCACAGCCGCGGTCATAGCGGCGATATGCCTGCTTGCAGGCTGCTCCGGAAGCGACGCGGGCTCACAGACAACAACCTCCTCCGCGTCCGGCACCGCTTCCGTGACCGAAGCAACGGCAGAAGAGACGACCACAGAAACCGAGAAGGAATACCCGGTAACCAATACCACCACCGGCGCGGACAAAAATCCCTATGCTATCCCGGTAGGCACAGTGCTTTATGACGCGAATGATATCAGGATCACCACTTCGGGCATCACGACCTGCCCCGAGTATTTCGACGAGAAGATGTTAGCGCTTGATATCACGAACAACACCGGCAAGGAACTCTCGCTCTATTTCCATGAGGCAAGCATCGGCGGCTGGATGAACGATCCGGATCCGATCACCATAAGCGAGGACGGACAATTCAATGTGGGCGGCATAATAGAAGTACCCGCGACAAATGATACCAACAGGTACGGAATACATATCAATGACTCCGTTCTGGAACGGTACGGGTTCAGTGCGCTGCCGGATATGGAATTTGTACTTGAGATAGTCGTCGGAGACGACTGGGAGAACTCGATATTCACCGACAGGATCAGGTTTGAAAATCCCGATATGGAAGGCTTTACGGCGGAATATGACGATTCCGGCAAGACAGCCTATGATAAGGACGGCGTAAAGATCGTTCTCCAGGGCGCGGGCTACGATCCCGGTTTCTGGGGTCCCACAGTTTCTCTGTACGCGTACAACGGTACGGACAAGACCATAAATATCCGCATACCGCAGAGCAGTCTCAACGGTGAAGAACATGAGGCGTACGGCGATGCTCAGATATCGCCCGGAAAGCATCTGCGCGAGGAAGTTATGTTCGGTGACGCCGCTGAAGTTTCACCGCTCGGAACCGTTACCATGACTTTTGACATCTATGAATACGATCCGGACGGCGAGGGCAGGCTCCTCGATACATCGGAGCCTTTCACGGCGGAGTATGAACCGGCAGAGAACAACGCCGGCGGTATGTCCACGGAAGCTTAGGAACCGATAGAAGTGTAGATCACCGAAGACGGTGAAAACGGCATTCTGCTCACACCGGGCAGCGGTGAGGAATACCACCTTGATCCCGCAGTGTAAACAAAGTGCGCCGCGGTTCGGGAACGGACCGCGGCTGTTTTATGCCATACAGGAGAAGAAATGACAGAGATAAAAGAACGGAAAAAGCTGTTCGGAACGGGGAAATTCTACGGCAGCGCACTGGCTCTTGCGGTGCCGATAATGCTCCAGCAGCTTATACAGAGCCTTGTGTCGCTTATCGACAACTTCATGGTGTCGGGGCTCGGAGATGTGGCGATGTCCGGCGTAAATGTGGCGGGACAGGTGTTGTTCGTGTTCCTCGTTTACCTGAACGCGATAGGTATGTCGGGCGGCATTTTCATGACCCAGTTCTTCGGGGCGGAGGACAAGGAGGGAATGAAGCAGGCATACCGGTTCAAGCTGATAATGGGGTTTGCCGCGTTCATTCCGTATTTTCTGGTCTGCGTCGCCTTTCCGCGGCAGATATTGTCCCTCATGCTCATAGGCAATACAGAGGCGGATCCGATACTTGACGAGGCGGTAAAGTACATTCATATCATGTTCTTCATGGGTCTTCCCATGACATTTTCGATGTGTACGGCGAGCTCCCTGAGAGATATGGGACAGGTAAAGACTCCGCTGCTGGTGACTGTGGCGGCGACACTTACGAACACGCTGTTCAACTGGCTGCTGATATACGGAAATCTGGGATTTCCGGCTCTCGGGGTGGAGGGCGCCGCGATAGCCACTGTCATTGCGAGAATGCTGGAATTTGTGATATTCGCGGTCATCTATATCCGTAAGAAGCCCGATTTTGCGGTCGGGCTGACAGAATTCTTCAGGGTGAACGGGAAGCTGTTCCGGGAGATCCTGAAAAAGGGTTCGCTGGTGCTGTTCTGCGAAATGGTATGGGTCATGTCGGAAACGGTGACTACCGCCATATACAACGGCAGGGGCGGCGCGGACGTTGTGTCGGGCATGGCGGCGAGCTTTGCGGTGGCAAATCTGTTCTTTGTGGCTTTCGGCGGCATTTACTCGGCGGCGGGCGTCATACTCGGCAAGACGCTCGGCGCGGGTGATCTTGAAAAGGCGCGGACGCAGAAGACATGGCTGCTGTCCGGTTCGGCGGTATTCGGGGTGATGATGACATTCTTCGGGCTTGCGACCACGCTCGTTATCCCGCTCGTATTCGGAAAGCTCAGCGAGGGCGCGGTGCAGATATGCCGTGATATGGTCATAATGATGTCGTTCTTCATGCCGGTATGGGTATATATGAACGCACAGCAGGCTGTGGCGCGCGCCGGCGGAGATACCGCGATGGGCGCATATACCGACTCGGTGATAACCATAGTCATTATGATACCGCTGGTATTCATACTCGGTCTTTTCACGGACATCGGACCGGTGATGATGTATCTTGCAGTGAAACTGCTGGATATTATAAAGGTCATAGTTTTTCATATCTGGCTGAAAAAGGAACGCTGGCTCAGGAACCTTGCCAAAGGCAGTAAGAATGCGGAAGAGAGCGGTTCCTGAAAATGTGAATATGGTCATTGACATTATATGACGGTTATGGTATAATATAAAAGTAAAACTGTGACCGGAAGTTTTTGCTTCCGTGCAGTTTATCAAAAAAATAAAGAAAAGTAAAACAGGAGGGTAAAGAAATGAAGAAAAAAATTATTTCCGCGATCGCCTGTCTTGCGGCAGCCGCAATGATAGCAGGCTGCGGAAACGGAAATCAGCAGACGACACAGGCTGCCGACAACGGTGCGGCAAGCTCCGAAAAGGCTCTCAAGATAGCAATAGTTACTTCCGGCGCCGGAGTTGATGACGGTTCGTTCAATCAGGACAACTACAACGGTATCCTCGATTTTGTCGCGGAACACCCCGCTTCCTCGGTAACTCCGGTACAGGATCCGAGCGGTGATCCGGCGGCTGCGGTACAGGCGGTACAGGATATCGTTGCGGACTATGATGCCATAGTGCTGGACGGCTTCCAGTTCGCCGCTGTAGCCGAGGTCGCAAGCGATAACCCCGGCAAGGACTTCATACTCGTTGATACTTTCCCGACCGATGCGGACGGCAATGAAGTATCGCTTGACAATGTTTATGCAATGACATTCAAGGAGCAGGAGGGCGGATTCCTCGCAGGTGTTGCTGCCGCACTCAGCACCCAAACAAACAAGGTAGCGGTAGTAAACGGTATCGCATTCCCGTCCAACGTAAACTATCAGTACGGATTCATGTCCGGCGTGAACTACGCAAACAAGCACTACGGCACAAAGGCAGAGATCGTTGAAATTGCGTCCTACGCAGGTACGGACGTTACCGGCAAGAATGTCGGCGGCAACTATGTAGGTTCCTTCGGCGATCCCGCAAACGGCAAGGTAGTGGGCGACGCACTCATCAAGGAAGGCTGCGACATCATATTCGTGGCAGCGGGCGCTTCCGGCAACGGCGTGTTCACCGCGGTGAAGGAAAGCGCGGCAAAGGATTACGTTATCGGCTGCGACACCGACCAGTACAATGACGGCGCTAACGGCGACGAGAACGTTGTTCTCACATCTGCCCTCAAGATCATGGGCAAGAACGACAAGAGAGTGCTCGGTACAGTTCTCGACGGCACATTCAAGGGCGGCAACTATACCCTCGGTATCGACACCGACTCGGTAGGCTTCGTGAGTGAGAACGGCAGATGCCAGCTCACAGCGGACGCTGTTGAAAAGATCAGCAAGGCTTACGATCTTATCAAGGCAGGCACTATCGTTCCGGCTGCAAACTTCAACGGACTTACACCCGACAACTTCACAGGTATCGACGCTGAATAATTTCTGACAACCACCCACAGGCGGCAGGCTTTTCAAAGCCGCCGCCTTATCTTATGAACAGGAGAACTGTATATGGGCAACTCCGAATACATAATTGAAATGAAGCATATCACCAAGCGCTTTCCGGGGCTTATCGCAAACAACGATGTTTCGCTCGGGATAAAGAAGGGCGAGATATTCGCGCTGCTCGGAGAGAACGGAGCGGGGAAATCCACCCTTATGAGCGTGCTTTTCGGTATGTATGAACCCGACGAGGGCGAAATTTTTATCAGGGGCGAAAAGGTGAAGATAACTTCTCCCCGCCATGCCACACAGCTCGGCATAGGAATGGTGCATCAGCATTTCCGCCTTGTTTCCAATTATACCGTGGCGGAGAACATAATCCTCGGTTCGGAGCCGAAGAAGAACCTGCTCGGTATAATACCGCGGGTGGACATAAAGAAAGCCAACGCCGATATTGCGGAGCTTTCCGAAAAATACGGACTGAAAGTCGATCCGACATCGGTCATAAGCGATCTGAACGTCTCCACACAGCAGAGGGTCGAGATACTGAAAATGCTGTACAGGGACGCGGAGATACTCATTTTCGACGAGCCTACCGCCGTGCTTACCCCGCAGGAGATCGAATATCTTCTTGATATTATACGGGGACTGCGTGACAGCGGGAAGACCGTCATCATCATCACCCACAAGCTTGAAGAGATCAAGTCCGTGGCGGACAGATGCGCGATACTCAACCGCGGAAAGCTCATAGATATTCTCGATGTGGCATCGACTTCCACTTCCGAAATGGCAAGGCTCATGGTGGGGCATGAAGTATCATTCTCCTCCGGCAAGACCGAGGCTTCGCCCGGCGGGACGGTACTGAAAGTCGAGGGGCTTACCGTAAAGGGCGAAATGGGTCATGACGCGGTGAAGAACGTGTCATTCGAGATACACAGCGGAGAGATATTCGCACTGGCGGGAGTCTCCGGAAACGGACAGAACGAGCTTGCCGACGCTATCGCCGGTCTGCGGGACTGCGCGTCCGGAAAGATAACCCTGAACGGTACGGATATCACCCGTATGCCCATACGAAAGCGAATAGAAACGGGAGTCGCATACATACCCGAAGACAGACACAATGTGGGACTGGTACTCAATTTCTCACTGAGAGACAACCTCGCTCTGAAACGGTATTATGACGCGGCGTTCTCGAAACATACCGTCATCAACAGGACGGCGTTTACCGAACACGGAAACCGTCTGATCGAGGAGTACGATATCCGCAGCAGCAGCGGCAATGCCACGACCACCCGCGCCATGTCCGGCGGCAATCAGCAGAAGGCGATAATCGCCCGCGAGATAGACCTGAAAACTCCGCTTATCATATTCATGCAGCCTACACGCGGTCTTGACATAGGCGCGATATCCAATATCCACAAGCAGATAATCGCCGAGCGCGACAGGGGAGCGGCAGTTCTGCTGATATCACTGGAGCTTGATGAGATAATGGACTGCGCCGATACGATAGGCGTAATATTCGACGGACAGATAAACCGTATCGCAAAGGCTTCGGAACTTACGGTGAACGAAGTAGGACGATTTATGATGGGTGTAACGGACGGGGGTGAGAGCGCATGAAGAAGCTGATAGTAAAGCTGATAGGCGGCGAAAAGCTGCAAATGGTGAGAATATCGCTGGTCGCTATCCTCATAAGTCTGATAGTGGGCGCGATAATACTGCTGGTACTCGGAAAGGATCCTTTCGCTGCATACGGAAATCTTCTTCAGGGCTCCGGACTTCTTCCGAAGCAGTCCTATGCCGGACGGCAGAATATGTTCACGGATTTCATGAGCTTCCTTGACGCGCTTACTCCGATGATCTTCGCGTCTCTGTCGGTAGCGGTGGCGATGAAGGCGGGACTTTTCAATATCGGTGTATCGGGTATGATGCTCGCGGCGGGCTTCACGGCAACCATAACCGTCGGTTACGCGGACGTAACGGCGGCTGTCGCAAAGCCGCTGGCGGTCATCATAGGCATTGCCGCTGGAGCGCTTGTCGGTGCGCTGATAGGCTGGCTGAAATACAGGTTCAATATCAACGAAGTAGTATCGGCGATCATGATAAACTACATACTGATGTATGTATTCACATTCTTCATAAACACATACTTCGTGAACACCGTGTCCCGCCAGAGCAATCCCGTGAGCGACGCGGCGAGACTTACGATCACCAATGTACAGGCATTCGACCTGAAATTCAATATACCTCTCGCATTTCCCCTCGCGGTGATCTCCGCAATAATTATATGGTTCATAATGAACCGCACGACCATTGGCTTTGAGATAAAGGCAGTGGGGCAAAGCCGGCAGGCGGCGAGATATGCCGGTATAGGCATATCGAAGAACATAATCCTCTCCATGACAATATCCGGAGCGCTTGCGGGGCTTGCGGGCATCACCTATTACTGCGGCTACTACGCTTCCATACAGCCGGGAGTTGTACCAAGCATGGGCTTCAATGCCATAGCTGTGGCGCTGCTCGGGAACTGCGACCCCATAGGCTGCATCTTCTCCTCGTTACTTATCACAGTAATTTCCAAGGGTTCGATCTACATGAGCTCACAGCAGGGCGTTGAGATCGAAATGGCAGATCTCGTGATGTCGGTCATACTGATATTTGCTGCCTGTGCTGAATTTATGAGAATGTATGCCGGCAGACTTGAAACTGAGCTGAAGGACAGCAAGGAGGTGCAGGCATCATGATAGAAACGATAATCATTGACGGTCTTGCTTTTGCGCTTCCCATGTTCATAATGGCGATAGGCGGCATATTCAGTGAAAAGAGCGGTATCACCAACCTTGCCCTTGAAGGTATGCAGGGCTTCGGTGCATTTACCGGTGCGCTTGTCGCCGTACTGCTCATGCAGAGCTTTGACAGCTCCACCCAGATACCGTACTATGTTTCCTTCATAGCGGCGGTCATAGGCGGTATGCTGTTTTCGTTCGTGCATATCATACTGTGCATAAAATTCAAGGCAAATCAGGTCATAAGCGGTGTTGTGGTAAATATCCTTGCCATGGCGCTCACCAGCTTCCTTACCAAGCGTCTCAACGAGAGCCTTTTCTCACAGACCTCCAACAAGTTCGTGCTGGGGACGAGCGTTCGTTTCTCGGTGCCTGTACTGTCGGATATTCCCGTTCTCGGCGCGGTATTCACTAATCTGTATCCCTTTGAGGTGATGATAGTAGTTATCGCGGTGATAATGTGGTTCGTGATGTACAGAACGCCTTTCGGAATGCACCTCAGAGCCTGCGGGGACAATCCTCATGCCGCCGATGCCGCGGGTATCAGCGTAAACCGCGTGAGAACGATAGCGGTAGTCATCTCCGGCGGTCTTTCGGCAATAGCCGGTATGAGTTTTGCGTATTCCATTTCCGCGAATTTCTCCCCCGACATCTATCTCGGCTATGGTTATCTCTCCATAGCAGCCATGATCTTCGGAAACTGGTCGGTGCTTCCGACTCTCGGTGCCTGCCTTATCTTCGGCTTTGCCAGAAGCGGCGGACAGGCGCTCATACAGCAGCTCGGAATGCCCTCCACATACAACGACCTTGTTCGTATCCTGCCCTATGTGCTCACACTGTTCCTGCTTATCTTCTTCAGCAAACACAACAACGCCCCCAGAGCTCTGGGC
>CAMVGH010000118.1 GCA_947166945.1 uncultured Clostridia bacterium | reverse complement strand
TATAAAAACATTTCTGGAGACAGGGAACAACGACAGTGTTGTATGGCAGTTTGAGGATCCTCAATAAAACAGATCAGTGTGATCTTGCAGTCGGGATTGGTTATTGTTCACAAAGCCAATTGTGCAACTATACAAAAATGAATAAAATTCCGAAAACAGCGTAACTTTTTGCCCTTTTTAGTCGTTTTATATGGTAGAGGAAATTTTTACATATCGGAGGTCTGAAATGAGAAAAACATCAAAGATTATATCTTTTGCAGCCGCGGCGGCTTTGCTCCTTTCGGGGTGCGGGGCGGGAACCACCGCACCGGCGGTGTCGGATAGCGGGACGACAACGAGCGCGGCGGAAACGACGACTGCGGAAGTTACAACGACGGCAGCTACCACTACCACCGCAAGTACGACAACGACGGTCACAACTACAGCCGAGCCCGAGCCGGTAAAAGTTCCGGCAAGAATATGGGCTGCTACTTCGCCGAAAAAAGATCACGAAACAAGTCTGTACGTTAGGTACAACGAGCAATACGACTCAGAAACGGGGCAGCGAACCATTACGGACGGAAGCATTTCCCGGCAGCTCAGCAGCTGGTCATCAGAAGAATATGATAAGAATCTGTTTTTCAATTATGAGCTTGACGAAAGCACAAGTCATGTTATCGACAGCAACGATAAAAAAGAAACCCTTGTCGTTGATGCTGGAGCGTCTGATATCTATGTTCGCGCTTCTACATATTCTTTTTCGGAGAGCAAAGAAAGCGATATCGACAAACGCGTAAAATATTCAAAGATCATGCGCTCGGAAAAATTCCCGTCCGCGTACAATATCGTATGGGATGACCCTCGGGCAGAGCTTGTGAAAGTTACCGGAGATGAAGATTATTATAAAGTGAGCAATCCGGAAGTACGCCGATATAAGGAAATTAACCGGCTTGAACTGGGCTGGCATACAGATGATATCGTTACCGTGAATGCGCTTGTCTGCGCAGACAATGACGGAATATCGGTGCTTGTTGATCCCGAATATATGTATGGTCTTCCGATGTTTGCGGACTCGGAGTATAAGTTCAGCTTCGGTGGCAATGTTGTATATTCCGATTCCATACTGTTTACTGCAACGCCTTTGGATGGATATTCTCTTGATGTCTCAGATTACGCATACGCAAAGGTAAAGCTAAAAGATGTCACCTGTGCCCAGACACAGAACGGCTCGGTCATTAAGACAATCAATACCTGCACATTGGCAGATATTGAGATCATTGATGAATTTTCCGACATAACAGAGTATAACATTTCCTCCGATGATCACGTTATCGCTGGCATGGACAAAGACCCCGTAATGAAGGAGGTCTATGACGCTGTAATGACGGCAAAGTCCGATATTTATACAGGCAACACATACGGTATAGTGTTTCTTGACCTTGACTTTGACGGTAAGCCAGAGGTTCTTGTTTCACACGTCGGGGGTGAGCAGAGCAGCTATGATCGGACGTTCGATGCCGATGTTTACCGCGTTGCCGACGGCGCAATGAAATATATAGACACTATGCATCTGTGCTATTCGGTCGTATATTACGACGGCGGCGTGATCGGACTGTCACAGCTCAAAGACGGCACTCCGGCGTGGTTTGCCACCACTCGCACATATCACGATGACAACGTGGAAGGCTTTTATGAGGAAGACTATCTTTACACCCTCGACGGCGATACGCTCAATATGCACCCGCTTTTCACACGCAGGGAAACCGACGCTCCTCTCACAGTGAATGGTGAAGCGGATAAGTTTGATTATTATTTCTATGATGAAAAAATGATGCCTACAATAACGATAGAGGAGGAAGGTCCCTACAATGAGCCGGATTGGGAGTTGCTCAGCTGGAACGGCAGTTCGGCATGGTTCGGTATGTGGGAGCTGTTCGGGTTTGCCCGCGCGAAATTTGCCGGAAGTATTACTACGAGTTACAGTCTGTACAGCGATTGGCTGACATCGGGATTTACTATGGGTGAACCTGTACGCTATGAGCTTTCCGACCGTGAGTTTGCACATAAAATAGCATATATGATAGACGACTTTTATTACGGCGGCACCGTTTCGATAAATCATAGTTATTGGTTCCTCGGCGACTACGCAAAACCCGTCATCTACCTCTACCCAGAAGAGCAGACCGACATTTCGGTGCAGGTAAACTTCCCGTTCGGCGGCGAGCTGACCTGCACATATCCCGACTACGGTGACGGCTGGAACGTGACAGCAATGCCCGACGGCACGCTGTATGACAAGAACGGCGACGAGTATTACTGTCTCTACTGGGAGGGCAAGGGAGCAGCGGACTTCGATATGAGCAAAGGCTTCTGTGTCGCCGGAGCCGATACTGCAAAATTTCTGCGTGAGAAGCTGATGTACATAGGTCTGACGGCACGCGAAGCCAACGAGTTCATCATCTACTGGCTCCCGAAGATGCAGGACAACCCCTACAACATCATCACCCTGCACACCGACGATTACGCACGGAGCGTCCCGCTGACAGTATCACCCGCGCCCGATATGCAGATACGAGTGTTTATGACATACCGTTCAAGCGACACGCCCGTGGATATCACGGAGCAGGAACTGCCGCACTATGAGAGAAACGGCTTTACGCTCGTTGAGTGGGGCGGTAGCGAAGAATAAGATCATACCCCGACATTTTGGTGAGTGTCGGGGTATTGTGCTTTAATTGGATATGTGATATAATAGCTTGGGTAATTATTGACAAAGATCGGGATCAATATGCACAAATCGGCAAAACAGGTGTTACTTTTTGCTCACATTTTCGTTATATAGGGTAGAGGCAGTTTATCGGAGGTGACGTATGAACAGATCAATTAAAGGCTGGTTTACAGCAATTATGTGTACGGAGCTGGTTTCAGCTGCTTTTGAGATACTTGTGCTTTGCGGCGGTATAGGTTCGGATTTAAGCACAGCTTACCGTAATGTATGTACAATGTCAATAATGTTTTTTGCGGGAGTATGGTTCCCGATACTTTTCGGATTTGTCGGCAAATGCATTGAATCAAAGTTCAAGCTCCTTAAAGCTATGCCGATAGCGACTGCGATACCGCTTGTGTTTTCTGTTTTCGGGATCATGTGGATTCAAACACACCCACGTGGATTCTGGGCAGGCCCTTTTCATGACTTGCCGAGAAGTTTGTTTTATATGCTATGCGGGTTTATATCGTTTTTCAATTTAGTTTTCGCAATAGTTCATGTATGTGAGACAAAGAAAAGCAAGTATGCCGAATTTCTTGCAATGCCGAACAAACTGTTTGAGGGAAAGTCAGTATTGCTGCTGATACCGCTTGCTGCACTTACTTTATTGTGTCTGATACCTGCTGCCGACGGATACATTTTTTCGATGCAATAGGAGATATTTGTTGCTGATATATTTCAGAGCCATGCGGAAACAAGAAAAACAAACCAGAACAGAAGATGTGGAAACCGGAGGAAATGATGATGAAAAAGAATAAGATACTTGCAGCAGCACTTTTGGCGGCTGTGCTTATATCGGTCTGTGCCGGCGTAAACTCACCGTCCGGGACAGAACGGGAGAAGGAAATAAAAACTGCCGATATGACGGAAACTTCTTCGCAGGAAACGTCCGTAAGTACGGATACGGCTGTCACAGAAGCGACAAAAGGAGGAACGGACATTGAAACCGACTGGCTTGAAAAGCTTACGGAGATAGTACCGCCGCCCGATGATCCGAAGTGTACGGGAACAGCCGAAATGCGCGCGGCTGCCGAAAAGCGGTTAAGAATAAACAAAAACGCGGTGTTTCCGGCATGGAATGACCGCGTTTTGTAATATCCGTTGCGTAAGCGTAAATAATATGCTATAATTTTTTGAAAACGCACTAATATTTTTATCCGATATCCGTCTTATATTATAGAAGATAATACGGGGAGGCCGGTAAAATGACCGATAATGAAATAATAAGCCTTTATTGGGCAAGAGATGAACGAGCGATAAAGGAAACCGATGTGAGGTATGGGCAGTTCTGTTATACTCTCGCGTATAATGTGCTGCATACAAAGGAAGATGCGGAGGAATGTGTCAACGATACATACAATACTGCATGGAACTCTATCCCGCCTCAGAAGCCGGAGCATTTCAGACCGTGGCTTGGAAAAGTCGTCCGGAACATCTCCATTGACCTATGGGACAAGCTCCATGCCAGAAAGCGCTTTGCGGGGACGGAGATATTATTTGATGAGATAGCCGAGATCGTTCCCGCGGCAGTTGATGTTGAGAGTGAGGCTGATGCCGCGCAGCTCGGGCGGATAATAAGCCGCTGGCTGGAAAAGCAGTCGGAGCGAGACAGAATGTTCTTTATACTGCGGTACTGGAAGGGCGAATCGCTGAAAAGTATCGCTAAGCGTCACGGTGTCAAGGAAAACAATCTTGCACAGAAAATGTACACGATGCGGCAGAGCTTAAAGATCTGTCTCGAAGAAGAGGGGGTGCGGATATGAGCGGATATACAGCCGAAAGGAAGCTGTTCATGGGAATTACGGAGATAGATGATGCACTTATCACAAAGGCGTTCGAGACTGATAAAAAGCTTTCATTCAGACGAAAATTCACACGATTCGCTGTCCGCACGACAGCGGCGGCAGCTGCCGCAATAGTTGCAGCAGTGGGTATAGGAAGGCTGCTCGCGCCTGAAAATCTGTTTCTGGCGGCTGCGGCGCAGATTCCCGATAAAACCATATTTGAAACAACGGACTACGAACAGCGCAGAGAGATATCCGATAACGCCGAAACTGCGTGTACAGATCTGAACGGATTTTACCGCAGTACGATGAGGGCTTTCCTTTCCGGCACGGAAGAAAACAGTATATTTTCCCCGGTGGGAGTTTACAACGGGCTGAGTATAGCCGCTGAAATATCCGGCGGTAATACCCGTGCGCAGATAATGCGGCTTCTCGGAGCGAGTGATATCGAAACTCTCCGTTCACAGACAAGGGACTTGTGGCTTTCCGATTATCGTACAAATTACAAAGCCAAGCAGATAACGGCAAACTCGCTGTGGCTCGATGAAGATATAACCTACAACGCCGACACGCTTGATATACTCGCCCGGGAACATTATGCTTCCACATTCAGCGGCAAAATGGGAACAGAACAGTATGACAGGGCGCTCCGGGGCTGGCTCAACGGACAGACGGACGGTCTGCTGAAAGAATATGCCGATAAAGTTACGATGCAGCCGCCGGAGGGATTTGATATCCCGGTGCTGGAGATCGCCTCAACGGTCAATTTCTATGGCAAATGGAATAATGAGTTCGACAGAGCGGACACATACAGTGATATCTTCCACACGCCCGACGGCGATGTATCCTGTGATTTCATGCACCAGAAAGAGATGCAGGGACGATACTTCTGGGGGCAGAAATTCAGCGGGTGCGTTATGAGCTTCAAGGACAACGGTGCCGGGATCCGGTTTATACTTCCGGACGAGGGATATGACACAAATGATCTGCTGAATGATCCGGAAGCTATGTGTTTTCTCGCGGATAAATTTCCGGATATTGAGGAAAAAATGCCTGATAATGACTCTTTCGGCAGTAAGGTCGTATATATCGACCTGTCCGTGCCGAAATTCGATATTGCCGAGAATGCCGATCTTAAAGAGGGGCTGAAAGAACTCGGAGTTACGGATATGTTCGATATGGAAAAGGCGGATTTTACTCCGCTTACCGATGTTCCGCTCGTAGCCGCATCTAAAATAAGCACAGCGTCAAGAGTAACGATAGATGAGGAGGGCTGCAAGGCTGTTTCATATATAGAGATCGGGTTTGCGGCAGGCAACGCTGCGCCGCCCGACGATCATGCCGAATTGAAGCTTGACCGTCCGTTCCTGTTCACTATCTTCACGCAGAGAGGACAGCCGCTCTTTACAGGTGTTGTAAGATACCCGGATACTCACTGAAGCACAGCAGGGGATAGAGAAAAATTTTTCAGAAAAAGTGTAACCTTTGCACCGTTTTTGTCGTTTATATTTATAGAAGCTTCTGAAATGACATCGCCGGGAGGAAATATGGAAGACGAAAAGATAATCCTGCTGTACAAGGAGCGCTCGGAGAACGCTATATCCGAGACCGACAAAAAATACGGGGCTCGCTGCCGCGCCACAGCTTACAATATCCTGCAAAGCCGTGAGGACAGCGAGGAATGTGCCAACGATACATATCTTCGTCTCTGGAACGCTATCCCGCCGGCTGAACCTTCGCCGCTTGCCGCGTTCATTTACCGCATCGTACGCAATATCGCACTTGACCGCGTTAAGCTGCTGCACCGCAAGCGCCGTGCAGGTGAAAACTACACCGATGTTTACAGCGAAATATCCGACTGCATACCCTCAGGCGAAAATGTTGCAAAAAGCGTTGAGGACAAGGAACTGACAGCGCTTATAGACAGGTTTCTCAATACGCTGAGCCGCGAAAAACGGACGATGTTTCTTATGCGGTACTGGAATTTCTGCACGGTAGCCGATATTGCAAAACGGCTCGGCATAAGCGAGAGCAAAGTCAAGGTGACGCTTATGCGGACACGGGAAAAACTGCGGGAGTATCTTGTGAAGGAGGGCGTTGAAGTATGAGAACGAAAGAAGAACGGCTGCTTGATGTTATAGGAGATACAAAGGACAGGAACGTGCTTGCCGCAGTGGGACACGAAAGTGCCGACCCGAACTATAAAACCGAAGTACACCGTGTTGAGTTAATGGAAGTCCCAAAGCTGCCGGAGAGCTATATTAAGCGCTGCCGCATACGGAACGGCATTCTCGGCGGGTTTGCCGCTGCGGCAGTTATCGCGGGCGGTATCGTGCTGTGGAGCAGCCTGCAGAATAACACGATCGGGACAAACCCCGCTCAGCAGTCTTCAACGGAGCCTGTTGTCACGATATATCAGCCGGGCGGAAGCGATGACGTTTCCGTGACTGCGGAAGACCGTTTTGAGCAGATAACAGATACATCTATGCCTCTTCCGTTTGAGTATTATGACTCGCGTTATAACAGTATTTTTCAAGATCTGTGGGTAAATAAATTTACGACAATATCAAACAAATTGCTGGAATTATCCGACAATGATAAGGATCTTGAACTAATGAGCAAATTGTCCAAAATACGTTGTGAAACACCATATACTCTTGACGGAAATGACGGCACCATGAATCTTTATTTGTGGATGACGGAGCTTGGTCTTACGATTGACAAAGTTTATGATGCGATAGAGAATAATAACGAGTATTATCGTACACGCGAAAACTTCAAGGATATGATATATACCGATGAGGAGTTAGCTGCTCTTCGGTCTGAGGACAGGAATAAGATAGCTGAGACTTTCGCCTCGGAATACTGTATTGTTATCGGTGAAAAAGTATTCTCCCCGAAGTGGCTCTATTACCACACCGAAGACGACTATACAGAAGCCGGAATTACTGCGACTCAGGTTGAGATAATGCTGCCGTTGTATGAAAAACTCGGGCTTACTGATGAAGCATGGGCTGCATTCAGCGCCAAGCTGACCGGATTTATCGAGGAAAACAAGAAGCCCGAAGAGAAGCGCAGGTATATCATAGATAACAGCGTTGATTTCCAAATAACGAGCGATGAGGCGATAAAAATACTCGAAGATAATTTTTACGGAACATGGAAGCGCACTCCCGCGACCGGCGGCGACTACGACACGCTGGCATTCGCATACAACTACGACTATGATGAGCGAAAACTTATGGGATTCGACTTCGATTTCGAGGGATTCCACCGCCCGTTCGCTGTCGGCGAGACGGACGATATATGGTATATGGAGTGCATCAACAGCGGCGAGAGCGAGGTATTCGTCATAGAAAAGAGCGAACCGAAAGTGATGTACTGCACGGGACTAATCTATTACAACGGATATGATAACAGCCCGGCAGTCGATCTTTCGGAGGACTGGGTCGCAAAATACGAATATGAGGAAACGCTTATCGACACAACGGTCAGACCCGGCGAGATAAGCGTTCTCGGGCAGGATAAACTGCTCAGCATTTACGGAGAGGACTTCGAGCGCGTTTTACATGAAAATATCAATTCCGGCTTACGGGGCGACTACGGCAGGCATTACATAACCGGCGACGATGTGATGACGGCAAAGTCGCGGCGGTATCTCGTTTCACGCGGCGAAAACAGCGTTACGCTCGGCATACGCTTCTACGAGCAGAATGAGTATGAGATGTACATGAATCACGAATATCCCGTCGGCGAGGAGGACGGTGCGGAAGTTTCCGGAGACACTGATGCCCCGCAGCCGCCTACGGAGTATTACTTCGCAGTAACATTCACAAAGGACGAAAACGGAGAATGGTCTGTAAGCTATGGAGAATTCGACGATGTTTACGCCGATTATCCCGAGTTCACGATATACTCGATCAAGGATACACCGTATGTTGCTGAATTTGAAATGCACGATCTTGAGCTTCGCGGATCGTCACTTCTGTATCAGGGGGGAGTAGTCCGACTTGTGGACGGCGCGGATCATTCAGTCCTCGGTGAAGCTCCGATAAGTACAGGGCTTGTGGGACTTAACGGCTACGTCTGTGGGAAAGATACAACGATAGATTATAATGTTCTTGCGGACGGAGGAGTGCTTATAAGCATTATGCTGGCGACGGAGGGACAATGGTTAGTACCGCTGTATTATTACAACGGAGAGAAGCTTATGAGAGTATCGGAAAGCTCTTCGGGCGGCATAGCGGATTTTCAGGTGAGCGCAAAAGATTGGCTCGGGATCGAGGACGACAAGATCTATATAACCACCTCCGATGATTATGTAACCGGATATACGATAGACAACGGAGTGCTCACACAGATAAGCCGTGAGGGTCCCGCTTATCTGTCGGAATAAGCGAAAACGCGGATTTCTCCTATCAGCGGACAATGGAAATCTTAGGAAAATCAGTTGATGCCGCCAAGAGAGCGAACATGACCGTTGCTGATTTTGAAGCAAAAACAGTCTTAAAAGAGCATAATTGATGACTGAGAGAGTCTTATCCTTGTGTGATACTGGGATAAGGCTTTTTCTTTTCCGGAGAAGCAAAATACTATGTTCGATACATTTCGTTTTTATAAAAATGTAGATTTGTAATTGCTGTGTTTATGAATGCTATTAATATGAGGAACAAGGCGCTGTGCGGGAAGGTACTGTTTCCGGTGTCTGAATTTCGGATACTTGAAAATCCCCGCGGTATCTGTTATACTTATATACAAGTTCATTTGTCAACATCTACATAAACTAAGCTTAAAATTTGTGCAGCATTTTCTGTAACGAACAATAATGCCGGATTGTCTAATATAGTGAAAGGGGTGAGGATATGGAGCTCGAATTTGAGGAAATATACAGGCTTTACGCGAACGACCTGTACAAATTCATCCTGCGGCTCTGCAAGAATGAAACGCTTGCTATGGATATAATGCAGGATACTATGCTGAAAGCAATAACATCTATCGACAAATTTGACGGCACCTGCTCCATAAAAACCTACCTTTGCACTATCGCTAAGAACAACTATTTCAATTACCTCAAACGCGCAGAGAACCGGGGAATACCGCTGGACGACACGGTGCAGACGGCTGACGGGACTTCGTTTGAGGAAAGTCTCGACGACAAAGATTCGGCTATGCAGATACATAAGGCATTGCACAGGCTCGATGAGCCGTATCGGGAGATATTCTCGCTCCGGGTGTTCGCGGAACTGAAATTCTCCGATATTGCCGCTGTTTTCGGGCAGTCGGAGAACTGGGCGCGCGTTATGTTCTATCGTGCAAAGAAGAAACTGCTGGATATGCTGAAGGAGGGCGACGTGGGCGTTATCGACGTTTCCAGCGGCTCCA
>CAMVGH010000117.1 GCA_947166945.1 uncultured Clostridia bacterium | reverse complement strand
CTTTAAGATATCGGGAGAAACTCTTATATCGCTATGGTAGTCAAGCGATGTTACCCACAGGCGCAGAACATCGGCGCCGTACTGCTTGATGACTTCCTCGGGAACGATATAGTTGCCCTTTGATTTGGACATCTTTTCGCCCTTGCCGTCAACTATCCAGCCGTGGGTGCATACTGCCTTGTACGGCGCGTGTCCGGTAGCCGCCACGGAAGTGAGCAGCGAGCTCTGGAACCAGCCTCTGTACTGGTCGCAGCCCTCAAGGTACATATCCGCGGGAGAAGAGAGATAATCCCTCTCGTCAAGCACCGCAGCCCATGTGCAGCCCGAATCGAACCACACGTCGAATATATCCATTTCCTTTGTGAACTCGCCGCAGCCGCAGTCGCACTTCACGCTTGCGGGAATGAACTCCGCGGGCTCCTTTGCGTACCAAGCGTCCGAGCTTTCCCTGCGGAACAGGTCGGATATCGCCTTTATAGTCTCGTCGTTCACGATCGGCTTGCCGCACTGCTTGCAGTACAGTATCGGTATCGGAACGCCCCAGCGTCTCTGACGCGAGATGCACCAGTCGCTTCTGTCGCGCACCATATTGGTGATACGCTCAGCACCCCAGCCGGGGATCCAGTTCACTTCATTGATAGCCTTCACCGCTTCGTCCGCGAACTTGTCCACGGAGCAGAACCACTGCTCGGTAGCACGGTAGATTATCGGCTTGTGGCAGCGCCAGCAATGCGGATACGGGTGGACTATCTTCTCTATCGCGAGCAGCGAATTGCTCTCGTCGAGATCCTTCGCTATCTCCTTGTTTGCCTGATCTGTGGTAAGACCCTTGAATTTGCCAGCTTCCTCGGTGAGTATGCCCTTGCTGTCAACCGGAACTACGATATTGAACATACCCTTGTAGCTCATGCACACTTCAAAGTCCTCAAGACCGAAGCCCGGAGCCGTATGAACGCAGCCGGTACCGCTTTCGAGCGTTACATGGTCGCCGACGATCAGCGGGGACTTCCTTCCCATGAACGGGTGGTCGGTCTCCACGAATTCAAGCTCCTTGCCTGTGAACGAGCCAACGGTAGAATACCTGCTTATCTTCACCGCGCTCATTACCGCCGGTACAAGCTCTGTCGCCATGAGGAGGTATTCACCGAACGAGCGGCTTTCCTCGTCCTCGATATGCACGAATGTGTATTCATAGTTCGGTCCGAGGCAGATAGCGAGGTTGCCCGGAAGCGTCCATGTTGTGGTCGTCCAGATAACTACCGAAGCCTTCGACATATCTATTCCGAGCGCGTCAAACTTGCCCTTGCCGTCGGTTATCGGGAACTTTACATATATGGAATGGCAGTCGTCGTCCTGATACTCGATCTCAGCTTCCGCGAGCGCGGTATTGCAGTCCGCGCACCAGTAAACCGGCTTGAGTCCTTTGTACATAAGACCCTTTGCCGCCATTTTGCCGAATACCTCTACCTGCTTTGCCTCGAATTCGGGCTTTATGGTGAGGTACGGGTCATCGAAGTCGCCCCATACACCGAGACGCTTGAACTGCTTCTTCTGATCGTCCAGACATGAAAGCGCGAAATCACGGCAGCACTTGCGCAGCTCGACGGGGTCGATGCTCGACGCGCTGCTCTCCTTGCCTATCTGCTTGAGTGCCTTCAGCTCTATCGGCAGACCGTGGCAGTCCCAGCCGGGGACATACGGAGCCTGATAGCCGGTCATGGATTTATATTTTACGATTATGTCCTTCAGTATCTTATTGAGAGCCGTACCCATGTGGATATCGCCGTTTGCGTAAGGAGGTCCGTCATGGAGTATGAATTTCGGTAGTCCCTCGTTCTTCTTCTGGAGTTCGTAATAAACTCTGTCCTTTTCCCACTGCTCAAGCCAGCCGGGTTCTCTTGCGGGCAGATTTCCGCGCATCGGAAAACCGGTCCGGGGGAGATTAAGGGTGTCGTTAAGATCCTGTGCCATTTGTCTGATGTCCTTTCTTTCGTTGTATATTTATCTTCTCTTTTTCTTGTTTCGGTTATTGAAGTTATTGTTGTTGTTATTGCTGCCGAATTCGAGCTTGTCATATCTGGAACTGCCGTTATTGGTCCTCATGGGCTTGGACGAGAGGAAATCCGGCAGTCCGGAGCTTTCTTCCTCTCCGGCATCATCGTCGTCCTCGTCCTCGTCATCATCGCTGCCGAACGCGTTCTCCACCGTGAAGCTGCCGAAAGAAGGCTCTTCCTTCTCTTCCTCGGTCTTTTCATTTTCATTGCCGGCTATGCCGAATGTGATACCCTGTGTTTCTGTTTTCTCTTCGGGCATTTCGTCCGCCTGCGCGGTCTCCTCTTCAACGATGTCTTCCTCGGAATCGCTCTCACGGACTTCTATGCCCGACAGCGACTCGACCACCTTGACGTCGGAATCTCTTTCCTCGGCGGCCTGCTCCGGCTCTTTCGCGATCATGTCACCGAGATCGGGTACGGAGGGAGTCTGTATGCCCTGCTGTGCCGCGATCAGTTCACGGAGCGCGCTGCTGCTGTGATTCTGCGAATTGCTCAGTACAAACTCGTTGAAGCACTGCTCCGGTATCTTCTTGATGAACTCGATATGGTTGTTGTACTCCATGATTATGCGGGTACGGAAATCCTCAGCCTCGCGCTTTGTGCGGTCGAGAACTTCCTTGTCGAGCTCGGTCTGTATCTCCATCTGCGCGTGGATATCGTCCTTTGCCTTCTGTGCTTCTTCCTCGATGCGCTTCTTCTCTTCGAGGGCATCGGCGATTATCTTCTCCGCTTCGGCTTTCTTGTCCGCAACGTAGTCATCGGCTTCCTGACGTCTGTCGGCTGCATCGTCCTCGGCTTCCTGTATTATCACTGCCGCTTTCTCGTTCGCTTCCGCTATGACTGCCTTTCCTGCCTTCTGCGCACCGAGAAGGGCGTCTTTCAGAGCGTCCTCGTCCTCACGGTATTCCCTGATCTTGTCGGCACATACCTGGAGCTTTTTTTCAAGGTCTTCATTCTCTTTTTTGAGCTGCGCGTATTCACGGGCAACGGAATCGAGTACATCGTCAACCTCTTCCTTCTTGTAGCCTCTCATTGCTTCCGTGAATTCCCTGTCGATCATGCTGTTTATATCCATGTTATCCTCCGTTTTCAGCTTATCTCCTGTGATATCAGCTGTATTTTTTTACGACCAGCCTCATGCGTCCTTTCTTCGTTTCCGATATATCTCCGGTAAGAACGTATTTCCCGTGGCCGCGTATAGTTATCACGTCACCTTCCGACAGTGTTCTGCTTATATTGTCACATTCGGAATAATTGAGCATGAAGCTCCCCGAACGTATCAGTCCGGCGGACTTTTCCCTTGAAAGTCCGGTTATCCCGCCGACTATGCAGTCCGCTCTCAGCGACGCGGTATTTATCGTGATCTCTCTGAATTCCGCAGGTTTTACCGCTTTCTTTGCGTTTTCACCGAGCCCGTCCGATACAGACACGCCTATTCTCCCGACAGCCGTTATACAGCCGGTCGCCATGTCTCTTGCTGTTACGGTGCAGAATACCGCGGCAGCGCCCTCGCCGATGAATATGTCACCGACCGTCTCACGCTCTATCCCAAGCCCCATGAACGCGCCGAGTATGTCGCGGTGCTCCGGCTTGTCCGCTTTTCTGAATGTGAGCGTCACCGGATATATCGGGAAATCCTCCCGCCCGGTCTGTGTTCCCTCCGGGGCAACACACAGCATTCTGCGCGTACACGCCTCATCGCCGCCCCACAGCATTGTTTCGATGCCGCTCCGGTTTCCGAGGCGCTTCACCGCCTGATACTGTTCCCGGTCATTCAGAAACGCGGAATAAACGGGTCTTCCCCGCTTTTCCGCCAGTGCGCACATATCATCGAGTCTTGCGGAAAACTCTGCGGTGTCGTCATGACTGTGCATTTATCTTAAATAAAATCGTTGTTGTTTCCGAGTTCCTCGATCATATCGCCGGAGATATCGACATTCACCGGTACGATTATGTATGTCGTACTCGCAATGCGCTTGAGATCTCCGTCCGCGGCGTAAGCAACGCCTCCGAGAAAGTCGATCAGTCTGTTCGCAACGTCCTTGTTCGTGTTGTCAAGGTTCAGAACAACGGTCTTCTTGTTCTTGAAATGATCGGCGATCGCCGCAGCGTCCGAATACTTTTCCGGCTTTACGACGATGACCTGCAGATGTGTCGTTGCGGGAATGCTCATCATCTTGCTGCTCTTGATCGTGGGTCTTGAACCCTCGTAGTCATCAAAATTGATCGCCGAAGGCATATCGGGGGTATAATCGTCGTTGTCGTAATTATCGTCGCCGCCGTCGATCCCCATTTTCCTGATTATGTCCTTGAATCCCATTGTGAGTCCTCCTCCTCCCGCTGTACCCGAGCGGGAAATGATTGTATGATAAGCTTATCTGTATATTCTTTTTCCGTACAGCGCGCTTCCTATGCGCACTATCGTGGAGCCGTGCCGTATCGCCGTCTCGTAGTCTCCCGACATTCCCATTGACAGCGTATCCACGGCGAACCTGCCGTCTCCCGCGGTCTTGTCCCGCAGATCCGCGAACAGTCTCTGCATCTGAGCGAAATATCTCTCCGAGCTTCCGTCGGTGTCTATCGGCGGTATAGCCATAAGTCCACGGAGCCTTACCCCGTTCATCTCCGCCGCCATGTACGCGAGCTCATCGAGCTGTTCCGGCATTATGCCGCTTTTGCTCTCCTCGGCCCCTATATTCACCTCGATAAGTATGTCCATACGAAGCCCCGCGTTCACCGCGCGGCGGTCTGTCTCACGTATCAGCTTTTCGCTGTCCGCGGAATGTATCATACTTACCTTGTCTATGATGTATTTTACTTTGTTTGTCTGGAGCCCCCCGATAAAATGTATCTCCGGGTCTCCCTCATATCTGTCACGCTTGTCGAGGAATTCCTGTACACGGTTCTCGCCCAGCAGCGTCACGCCGTTTCTCACAGTGAAATTCACGATCTCCGGATCCACCGTCTTCGTGACCCCCATGAGCCGCACTTCATCGGTGCGTCCGGCTTTCAGCTTTGCGTTCTCTATGTTTTCCCTGATGCGTTTCAGATTGTCTGCGACAGCGGAAAGTACGTTATCCGATGATCCTGCCGTCATGCAGATCCCTTCCTTCCACGATTATATTGTCATATAGCGAAAGAAAACCGTCCTTCGATCTGTCGGAGGTATCTTCCACAAGTGTGTATTCTTCCTGTGAAAGTATCTGGTTCACCTTCCTGAACCTTACAACGGTACCGTCCTGTATATAGACGCCTATCGCACCGGTCTCGTCGTCCATTCTCAGCGCCGAATTCGGTATCATTATGCCGGTATGGTCGTCGAGTATCAGTCTTGCCTGCGCCACCCGTGAATTTATGAAATTCGCGAGGAACATATCGCATCTGAACACCGCCACATTGCGCCCGTCCGGCTGGGGTTTCAGGCTTACTATCTCCGCTTTCACGTTCTGATTGGAGCTGCCTATGCGCAGTGACACCGTCGCGCCCTGGAACACCGTTCCGAGCTTTACGTCATCAAGCACCGCCGCCATATACCATGTATAGTCGCCTACCAGCTTTCCGATAACGCCCACGGGGTTTTCCTGCCGCTCCTCCGCGGAGGTTATCTCATCTATCTGCTCCGCTGTGAGATCGAACACGTTCTCGGTATTCAGCTTGTTTTCGTAGCCATCTACCTTGCTGATGAAGTATCCCGTCTCCGTAATGGTCACGCCGAAGGGTTCATAGGATATCTGCGCCCGGAGCTGTGCTATGTGGTCGTCTATCTCGGCTATCTTCGTATCGAACGAGGTATTGCCGCCCTTGACGATCTCGCGCTTGCTCTGGAGATTGAGTATGTCGTTCTTCATTGATGAAGCCGTCTCATAATCACCGTCATAGATATGCTGCATCAGCTCGGAATGTTTTTCTCCGATCTGATTGGTGAACGATTCGAGCTGGGACGAGTCGGCACCCACAAAGCTCTGCGCGTCCGCGAGGACTTCGCGCTGCGCGGTAAGCTCGTCTATCTGCTGTCTGAGCGCTATATCCGAGCGGTTCTTATACACCTGCGCTATGACGGCGTTCTTGCCGACTTTCGAGCCGTCCGCGTGGGTATAGCTTACGATACCGCCGGTATTGTACGTTACCAGTTTCTCGTCCCGCACATATACGCCCTTGAAATTGATGACTTCGGTTATGGTCGTGAGAGTTGCGGTCTCGGTGCGTATCGTGCTGCCGTACCGCAGGATCAGAGGGCTTATGACCATGACGAGAAAGAACACGCCTATGACTACCCAGATGATCCGTGTGGTAAACGCCCGCCTCTTATCCGATTCTTCCATCAGCCGTTATCCTTGCCGTCCGCGTCGTCCTTATCGAACGCGTCGAGCAGTGATATGGGTCTGAGGGGTGTTATTGTGGATATGGCATGCTTGTAGATAAGGTTCTGCTTTCCGTCGGTGTCGAGAATGACGGTATAGTTGTCAAAGCCCTTTACAATGCCTTTGAACTGGAAGCCGTTCGTAATGTAGATAGTTACGGGAATACGATCCTTCCTTGCCTGATTGAGAAATACGTCCTGAAGATTGAGTTCCTTAGCCATTTTGTTTCCTTCCTTATTTACCCTGTCCCAAATGTAATGCAGCCTGTCCTGTGTACGGACAGATATATAAATATACGGACAGCCACAATACCATACCTAATTATTATATCACACTTTATCAAAAAAAGCTATATGTTTTTATCAATTTTTCTGCATTTTTTACAATTTTATCATAATTGACGGCATAGTCTGCCGAAATATGTTCAATTCGACTATCTTTTCTGAACCATGTAAGCTGTCTTTTGGCGTAACGGCGGGTAGCGCGCTTGAGTTCACACACACATTCCTCAAGCGGTCTTGACCCGTCGAGATACGGTTTCAGCTCCTTATAGCCGATAGCCTGCGCAGCCGTGGGGTAATCGGTGTGGGTGAAGAACTCCCGCGCTTCGTCGAGAAGTCCCGCTTCAAGCATCATGTCCACACGCCTGTCTATACGCTCATACAGCTGCTCCCGCGGGTGATCTATCATCATCATGCACGGGACGTACGGCGAGGGATTGAGCCTGCTTGCAGCCTTCTGCTCGGACATTGTCCTGCCGCTGGTATGATACACTTCAAGCGCCCTTATGACGCGCTTTACGTTGTTTTCGTGAAGCTGTGACGCAGTCTCCGGGTCTGCCGCCGCGAGCATCTCCAGAAGATATCCCGCGCCCTTTTCCTCGGCTATGGCTTTCAGTTCCGCACGGTATGCGGGGTCGCTTCCGGTATCGTCAAACTCGATATTGTCCACCACCGTATTTATGTACAGTCCCGTTCCGCCGCACATCACCGGCAGCTTTCCCCGTGAATGTATGTCCGCTATCGCTTTGCGGGCAAGCACGGCGTAATCCGCCACCGAAAAAGGCTCACGCGGGTCGAGGAAATCCATGAGGTGATGCGGCACTCCCATTTTCTCTTCTTCCGTGGGCTTCGCGCTCGCTATATCCATGCCTTTGTATATCTGCATCGAGTCCGCGGAGACCACTTCCCCGCCGAATCGCAGGGCGATATCCACCGCGAGTTTTGTTTTTCCCGACGCCGTCGGTCCGCAGACCACCACAAGAAATATCTTATCCATTCACTATGACAATTCTTAATTCTTAATTCTTGATTTTCACTGTATCCTGCTGAAATACTTCTCTATCTCATACTCCGTGAGCTTGACCATTATCGGACGCCCGTGGGGGCAGAAGCGTATCCCCTCGTTCGCCCACACTTCCTGCGCGAGAGCTTCCAGCTCCTCCCGCGAAGTGACATCGTGCGCCTTTATCGCGGATTTGCAGGCGCGGGTATGGAGCAGGTCGCCGTAGATCACGGCTTCGATGTTCTCATTCCCTTCCGCGAGCGCGTCGGCACAGTGTACGATCATTTCCGCCGGATCGACCGCGTCCGCCCCGCCGGTGAATGCCGACGGCGCCGCCGTGATACCGCATCTGCCGTCTTCAAGCACCACTTCTATCCCGATATCCTCCAGCAGTCCGGTATTCTCCGCGACCGCATCGTACTGCGCAGGGCTGAGCGTCACTTCCACAGTCTCCGCCAGAAGCTGGGAGGACTTTATAAGCTCCTTTTTGCGCTTCTCGAAGCGTATCCTCTCATGCGCGGCGTGCTTGTCCATCATTATGAACTCGTCGCCGCTGGTACAGAGTATATATGTGCCGAACGCCTCACCGATGACCTTCAGCGGCGGCTTTTCCGGCTCCGATGTTATCACCGGCTCCTGTACGTTCTCACGGGGACGCGCCTCAAACGACGAACTGTTTATGAAACGGAATGTCTCCGGCTGTTTTTCTCCCGCCGGCTCCTCCTCATCTTCCCCATGCTCGTAATCCTTATATTCTATCGTAACTTTCGCGGGAGACACGAACCTCTGCTGTACGAACGCGTCGCTGTCCTTCCTTACCGTGAACGGCGCAGCGGACGGCTTCACATATTCCGGTCTGCTTATCGGGGCGAATACCTCCGGCATTTCCCCGGCAGGCTTCTTTTCCTGTTCTCCCGACTCCCCGATAGCGCTCATCGCCTTCTCGAAAAGCACCTTGTCCGGACTTCTGGTATCGGCAGGCTCCGTGGGTATCTCTTTCTTTTCAAGCTTCACCTCACGGCGGCTGTCGGCGTTGAGTACAGCGTTCTTTACCCCGAAATTCACCGCCTCGAACACGTTCCTGTCGAACGCGAACCGCACCTCCGTCTTTGACGGGCTTACGTTCACATCGCACAGTTCCGGCGGCATCGTTATATTCAGTACGCAGGCGGGGAATTTCCCCACCATGATGCTGTTGCGGAAGCCTTCCTCAAGCGCGGCTGTAAGTATCGTCGAGCGGACATTCCTGCCGTTCACGTAGAAATATTGCAGCGAACGGTTCCCGCGGGTGAACAGCGGCGACGACACATACCCCGTCACCGATACGCCGTTCAGCGAGAAATCGACCGGTATCAGGCTCAGCGCGAACTGCTTCCCGAACACCGAATATATCGCGGAGAAATAGTCTCCGCCGCCGCTCGTGTCACGCACGCACTTATTGTCCCGTATCAGCCGGAACGCCACCTCCGGGTGCGCCAGCGCAAGCCTGTCAACGAGGGACTGTATCTGATTGCCCTCGGTTATGTCCTTTTTCAGGAATTTCTGTCTTGCGGGGACATTATAGAACAGATCCCGTATGATTATCGTCGTACCGTCGGGGCAGCCTGTACGCTCATGCTCCTGCACTTCCCCGCCGCTTATCCTGAAACTGCCGCCCATCGGGGCGTCCGGCTCCTTGGTAAGCACTTCCACACGGGCGACAGCTGCCACCGACGCGAGAGCCTCCCCCCGGAACCCGAGAGTGAATATCCTGTCGAGATCCTTTGCGCTCTTCACCTTGCTCGTGGCGTGACGGAGAAACGCCGTGGGTATCTCCTCAAAAGCCATGCCGCAGCCGTCGTCGGTTATCCGCATGAACGTGCTGCCGCCGTTCCTGATCTCCACGGTTATATGCTTTGCGCCCGCGTCTATCGAATTTTCCACAAGCTCCTTTATCACCGACGCGGGGCGCTCTATGACCTCGCCCGCCGCGATAAGCTCGAATACGCTTTTGTCAAGCAGATTTATCTTTGCCACCGGTTACCATTCTTTCTATTTCAGCATATCCCTGAACTCCGCAAGTTTCGCATACGCTTCCCTCGGAGTGAGATCGTCAAGGTCGAGGTTCTTTATCGCCTGTATAACATCGTTCTTCGCTATTGACGAGAAATCATACTGCTCCCTGCTCTCCTCTTCCTCGTTCAGTCTCTTTTCAAGGTCTATCTTCGAGCCCAGCTCTATATCCCTCAGC
>CAMVGH010000116.1 GCA_947166945.1 uncultured Clostridia bacterium | reverse complement strand
CTTCCTGCTCATATCATTGGTCTGTTTAAAATGGACTATTTTTATTCTAGCACTAAATAAAGACCAAACAAAGACCAAAACCGTATTTACTGCAAAAAGCAAATCCCGCGAAGTCGCTCTACAAGCGGCTTCGCGGGAAATAAAATTGGTTGCGGAGATAGGACTTGAACCTACGACCTTCGGGTTATGAGCCCGACGAGCTACCACCTGCTCCACTCCGCGATATTGTTTATCCGTAATGCTTATTAATTATATCACAATGCCGACGATTTGTCAATACTTATTTTGAAAAAATGCAAAAAAATTTCAAAAATATATGAAGAAAGATGAAATGCAATACCCGGATAACCGAAAAGGGCTGTCCGGGTATAATTTATCCTATGATCTTAGCGGTCTTGTCACCGCGGTTGAAGATCACTGCGGCGATAAGTCCGAACAGTACGGCAGCGGTGATCCCGCCCGCACAGGCTTCGAGACCGCCTGTGAGTGCTCCGATAAGTCCGTCTCTTGTGACGGCTTCGCGGACTCCTTTGGCGAGGTTATACCCGAAACCGGTGAGGGGAACGGAAGCTCCGGCTCCCGCGAGACCGGCAAACGGCTCATACAGCCCGACGGCGCCGAGGAATACTCCCGAAACGACGTAAGTCACGAGAATACGTGCCGGAGTCAGTCCGGTGAAGTCGATGAGGAGCTGTCCGACAGCACAGAGAGCGCCGCCTGCAAGGAAAGCCCATAAATATTCCATATTAATTACCTCCGATAGGTGACGGATCGCTGCTGATATGAACGCAGTGAGCGATGCCCGGTATGCTTTCGCCCTGCTGGACGAGTGTGGTTGACATTAGTGCGCCTGTGGCTGTGAAAAGGACGTTTGCAAGTTCTCCTTTTCTGATGCGCGGAAGAATGTGTCCGCAGAGGACGGACGCACTGCACCCGCAGCCGGAACCTCCGGCGTGTACGTCCTGTTTTTTCCGGTCAAACAGCATCAATCCGCAGTCATTGCAGCGATCTCCCGGGTCGGTGCCGTCCTGCATGAACAGGTCGCGAAGCAGTTCGCTTCCGACGAAGCCGAGATCTCCGGTAAGCACGAGGTCATAGTCGGAGAATGAGGTATTTGTGGCTGCAAAATGGTTTTTGAGGGATTCATAGGCTGCCGGAGCCATAGCCGCCCCCATATTGTTAGCGTCCTTTATACCCATATCGGTGATTTTCCCGACTGTTACTGCTTTGATAAATGGCGGACCCGAGTGACTGCCCACGATCGCGCACCCGCTTGCGGTAGCGGTCCACTGTGAAGTGGGAGGACGCTGTCCGCCGTAAGTTTCGGGAAACCTGAACTGGCGTTCGGCAGAGCAGAAGTGGGAAGATGTGAGAGCGGCGATCAGCTTTCCGATATGGTTATCGGCAAAAACGGAAGCAAGCGCGAGACTTTCCGCCATGGTGGAGCAAGCCCCGTAGATGCCGAAGAAGCTTACTCCGGTATCCCGCATACTGTATCCGGAAGCTGTGCATTGACTGAGCAGGTCTCCCGCGAACATGAAGTCGATATCCCCCTCGGAGATACTGCCTTTGATGAGTGCCTGTTCGAGCGCGTGCTGCTGTAAGCGGCTCTCGGCTTTCTCCCATGTGTTCTCGCCGAAAGTTGAATCCTCACTCACATAATCGAAGCAGCTCCCCAGCGGACCTTCTCCCTCCATACGTCCGACGGCGGAGCCGAATGATATGATCGAGGGAACTGTTTCCATTATGACAGTCCCTTTGTTTGTGTATCTGCTCATATCATACCGCCTGACTCATCTGTGCGATGAAGAGGATAACTCCGTACACTGCCGATGCCGCAAGTCCGTAAACTATGACAGGACCCGCGATGATGAATATTTTCGCGCCGACCCCGAGAACGTATCCTTCGGTCTTGAATTCGAGGGCAGGGGAGACCACTGCGTTCGCGAATCCGGTGATAGGCACGAGAGTACCTGCGCCTGCGTGCTTGGCGATCTTGTCATACAGACCGAAGCCGGTGAGCACGGCGCTCAGGAATACCAGAGAGACGGAGGACAGGGTGCCTGCAAGCTCCCTGTCGGCTCCCGCCGAGGTGTAAAGGTTAATGAGAAGCTGCCCTATGCAGCATATAGCACCGCCGACAAGAAATGCCGCCGGCACGGTTTTGTACGATTTTGTATCCGGGGAACGCAGTTTTGCGAGACGCCCGTATTCTGTCCGTGTAAGTTTCATTTTCAGATCGTCCTTTCGGAAAATTCTGAAGATATTATCTGTACGGACAGCGGAAATATGAATGGTAAAAAAAGCCTTGCGGGATCATTCCGCAAGGCTTCTGCCGTTAAAATCTTTTTATTCCGGTATTTATAAATGTCTTACCGTCGAGGGTCATATACTGCTCCTCGTCCTCGGAGACTGCTGTGCCGTCGTACAGGAATTTTACCTTTCCGATGCCGTCGGCTTTCCGGATATCTCCTCCGTGGTCGGAGTAATAGACTGTACCGTCGGAAACGAAGGTGCAGACACCTCCGCATATCATGGAAGCGGCGCCGACATTGAGACTTATTTTTTTCGGAGTGCCGCCGTCCGTATGATACAATACGTTATCTTTTGTAAGGTAATATATGTCGGAAAGAGAACTGTCTGCGTACATACCGAAAACGCCGTCCGCGACATTGGACTCTTTTGAGAAGGTGTTGACGGTATTTTTTACACAGAGCGTTCCGTCTTTTATATAAATGACCCGTTTGCTGTCCTCCGACAGTATAAAGCTGCTGACTTTATCGAGGTCGAGAAGCGTGCGCACCTTGTATGAAGAGCCGTCGCGGGTGAACATTGCGAGACTGTGCGTACCGGCTTTGTGATCTGTGACTTCGGCAGTGAACATCGCGAAACTGTCCGGCTCAGGGTGCATTCCCGAGGGTGAATAGAGTGATACGCTGCCGCTGTACAGGAACACCGGCTCCGGGGAAGTGCTGTCGAACAGGTAAGTGTCCGCGGGATTATGTTCGTCTTTGAAGATCACCTGTGTACGGTCCGAAGATACGGCAGTTATGCCGCCGCACTTTGCCGCTGGGGTAAATGAGCGGGAATTGTCCCTGCACACGACCAGCTGATCACCGGCAGTGCCGATCATCAGGCTGCCGTCGTCGGTTATCGAGACTGTTTCTTCCGCTCCGGACAGTTCTTCGACATTGCCGTTCCGGTAAACGTAGCATTTCTTGTTTCCGCCTTCACTGTCGCACCATGCGGCGCAGGAGCCGTCCGGAGATACGGTGACCGATACGGCGATACCGTACAGACGGGAGATCTCTTCGGGGGAATCCCGGTAACGGAACACCTTGCCGTCCTTTTCATAGTACACGATACCGGCTTTGTCCGCACAGGCAAACAGCCGTGTATCGGAGATGCCCTCATCTGCTTTTACGATCCCGGAACTTCCGGCAATGTACAGATCTCCGGTCAGAGTTTTCATAAATGAAGTACCGGCGGAGTTGTCGAGCTTCATAGTGATATCTGTGACCGTCCCCCTGATGTTGCCGTCTTTATCCAGAAACGAGACTTCCCGTCCTCTTGATACGGCGGTCACAGCGGCACGGACATCCGGCACGAATTTCACGGCAGGCACATCGGAAAGCACGAAGAAAAGTATTCCCACAGCGGCGGCAGCGGCAGCTGCGATGCCTATGATGATCGGTACCTTCCCGATACGTTCGGCAAGGGACTGTTTCTTTTTGACCGGAGTATTGCAGCACCGGCAGAATGTGCAGCCTTTCGGCAGCTTTTCACCGCAGTTCTTACAGCGCATAACGTTCTCCTTCAATAATGATATACCTGAAATATCCTTACAGCGGGGCAGAAAAAATACCGTGGAGCAAAAAACTGTCCCACGGTCTCGCTGCGGGGCGTTCCCCGCTGTCTCTGCCGGACGCTTTGTATTTACAGGACTTGTGTGATACGATACAAAAATCCGTCCACAGATGAAACTATAGGCGGTTTCGCTGCGGGGCGTTCCCCGCTGTCTCTGCCGGACGCTTTGATATTTACAGGACTTGTGTGATACGATACAAAAATCCGCCCACAGATGAAACTATAGGCGGTTTCGCTGCGGGGCGTTCCCCGCTGGCGGAAGCGGTGGGATTCGAACCCACGAGCCCGTGAAGGCTACCTGATTTCGAGTCAGGCCCGTTATGACCACTTCGATACGCTTCCACATATTATTACCAATATATTATACAACAAATTACGGTGTTTGTCAATACAAAAATGAAATTTTTAATGACAGGGAAAAAGTGCAGGGAACATTTAGCTAAATTGTACAGTGTATATTTTGCAGGTAACCGGCAATTGATGTTATTAGCCAATAAAATAGTGTAATTCTTTGTGAAATTTGCCGTATTTACAGAAAAGGATATAAAATACCGGAAAAGTTATTGTATTTTGACGGGAAATACTGTATAATAGTAATGTATGGGCGATCATATATGTCTTTGAGTTTTGTACAGAGAGGACTTGTTTCTATGAAAATATCCGATATTACCGTTCTAATATGTGATGATTCTCCGCTTATCAGAAAAAAACTTTCCGAGATACTCGGAAAAATAGGCGTCGGAAGCGTCATCTATGCCGAAGACGGAGAAACGGCGGTATCTATATACCGCGACAACAGACCCGATCTTGTTTTTATGGATATAGTAATGCCAAAGAAGTCCGGCATAGACGCACTCGGCGAGATAAAGGAGATAGACCCCGGCGCGCGTGTGGTAATGGCTTCCACAGTGGGAACACAGAAAAACCTGATAAAGGCGATAAAAGCGGGTGCGTTCGAGTTCCTGCAAAAGCCGGTCAAGGAAGAGGATATCCTGAAGATCATCAATATGATGATGAAAGAGCATTAAGGGGGACTTTATGTACACACAACTGTTCGGACATTACCTGCTGAATAAGGGCATAATCGACACGGACGAGCTTCACGCGGCACTCACCGCAATGACCCGCATCAAGGCAAAACTTGGCGCGGTGGCGATAGATGCCGGATATCTTACGGCGGAACAGGTGGAGGAAGTCCACGAAGCACAGCATACCGCCGATAAGCGTTTCGGTGCCATAGCTGTGAGTAAGGGCTTTCTTACGGAGGAGCAGGTTTTCGATCTGCTGGCGCGTCAGAAGAATTCCAATCTCGTACTGGGACAGGCACTTATAGATTTCGGATTTATGACCCACAAGCAGTTTGAGGACGCGCTGAATGATTACAAGCGCAGCGCCTCATTCACAGACGGAAGTGATGACGAGAATATGGAGCGGGAAATGATGCATATTCTCGGTGTGGATAAAATGGAGGACAGCAAGTTCTTCTCGGATTACATACTGCTGTTTATCCGCAATCTGATAAGATTTCTCGGAGATGATTTCTCACTGGGCAAAGTACAGCGTAATGTTACGGTCTCCATGAATTACGCGTGCAGGCAGGAAATACAGGGTGATATCACGGCGAGCGTGGCTATCGGAGGTACCGAAAGCGGGTTCATCGGCATAGCGGCAAGGTACGCCGGCGAAGACCTCACCGAGACCGACGGTTACACAAAGGCTTGTGTGGGCGAGCTTCTGAATCTTCAGAACGGGCTGTTCGCGGTAAATATGTCGAACGAACAGAACATCGAGCTTGAGCTTACCCCGCAGGTATCCGAAGAAAAAGCGATGATAAACGTTCCTGCCAACGGGATAGCAATAAATCTTACATTCTCGTTCGGTGATATAAAGATAGTTGTTGTAAAGAAATAAAAAGATCCTCCGCTTCAGGCGGAGGAATTTTTTATGAGTGACATCTGAGCGGCTCAAGTTTTGTGAGATCGAAAGGTGTCTCCTGATAGACGCAGAAGTTGAGCCAGTTGGAGTACAGCAGGCTTGCCGCGGTGCGCCATCTGAAAGGCGGCGTCTTTTCCGGGTCGTCATCGGGGAAGTACCCGTATGGAAGCCCCACATCGCTCATTCCCTTGCCCATATCGCGCAGATATTCATTTTTCAGGGTATCGCGGTCATATTCTCCGTGACCGGTGAGGAATATCTGTCGGTTGGTCTTGTCCGCGACGGCATAAACGCCGGAGAGGTCGGAATACGCGAGCAGGGTAAGGTCTGGGCATTTCTCGATATCCTCGGCTTTTACCTCGGAGTGACGGGAGTGCGGAACGTAGAACTTGTCGTCAAAGCCCATGAACAGCGGGTGGTTCTCGACGAGTATCTTGTGAGGGAACACGCCGAACATCTTCTTGTCAAGATTGTGTTTCGGGATACCGTAATGATAGTACAGTCCCGCGAAGGCGCCCCAGCACAGGTGGAGGGTAGAGAACGCGTGGGTCTTTGTCCATTCCATTATATGACAAAGCTCGTCCCAGTAGTACACGTCCGTGAACTCATATTTTTCCACAGGTGCGCCGGTGATTATGAGCGCGTCGAAGTATTCGTCCTTTATCTCGTCGAAAGTCTTGTAGAAGTTGCGCAGATGTTCTGCGGCGGTATGCCGTGAAGTATGTGTCTCGGTATGGAGAAGGGTGATATCGACCTGAAGCGGGGAATTGCTCATGAGACGAAGCAGCTGTGTCTCTGTTTCTATTTTTTTCGGCATGAGGTTGAAAATAGCGGCTCTCAGCGGGCGTATATCCTGTGTAAGAGCGCGTTCGGCGGGCATAACGAAAATGTTCTCGCCCTGAAGTGTACTGAATGCCGGAAGGTCACTCGGAATGTTTATCGGCATTTTTTCTCATCTCCTGTATCTTTATCCTTGTCTATATATAAATGATATTATAACATAAAACTGTATCAAAATCAATGATTTTTTTAAATTTTAACGGATTTGACAAAAAATGTTGCAATTCATTGGGGTTTGTGATATAATAAACTGTATATTTGTGTTTCTTTTTCGGATAATAGAACTGATAAAGTTTCAACTGCCGAAAGGAAGAAATATGGATATCGAAAAGGAAGAAGAACGTACTCCCGGAGAGGGAGCGGAGAAGGATATCACCGATGAACGGGAAACGGGAGTAGTCGCGGTGCAGAACGCCGAGCATCTGATCCACTGCCTCACGGTGATAGGCGAGATAGAAGGGCATTATATCCTGCCGCCCCAGAACAAGACTACGAAATACGAGCATATTATCCCTGCGCTTGTGGCGATAGAGCAGGACAGGACGATAGAAGGACTGCTGATAATACTGAACACGGTAGGCGGTGATGTGGAAGCGGGGCTTGCCATATCGGAGCTTATAGCGGGAATGGAGACCCCCACGGTCTCGATAGTTGTCGGCGGCGGACATTCTATCGGCGTCCCCCTTGCGGTATGCGCAAAACGCAGTTTCATAGTCCCGACGGCGACCATGACCATACACCCGGTAAGAATGAACGGGACGGTGCTGGGCGTGCCGCAGACGCTTTCGTACTTTGACCGTATGCAGGACAGGATAACGAGCTTCGTCACCCGGAACAGCCGTATAACGGCGGAGAAATTCCGGGAACTGATGATGAAAAAGGACGAGCTTGTAATGGACGTAGGCTCGGTGGTAGATGGAGAGACGGCTGTATCGTCGGGGCTGATAGATCACCTCGGGGGACTTTCGGACGCGATAAAGTGCCTGTATTCGCTGATAGATGAACGAAACGCACGAAAGGAGGACGAAAAATGATCCTCCATTCTATAATCAGCCCTCTCGACATATTCTGTAATATGGACGAACAGTTCCGCATACCGGAGTACAGGACAGTAAAAGGCGGGATCGTGGAGCTTGAAGACGGGCAGGTAAAGCGCCTCATATCCACCGACCCGAAGCTGTATCTTGAGAGCAGATATCAGCCGCGTCATATATTCGGAGAACAGTGACCTGTTCTCTGTACATATTTAAAAGGAGACAGTACATAATGAATGAGATCGTAAGCATAATCATACAGGCTGTAATACAGGGACTTACGGAGTTCCTGCCTGTATCCAGTTCCGGGCATCTGTCCTTGGCACAGCATTTTATGAATATCGAGGAGGGGAACCTGCTCATTTCGGTAGTTCTTCACCTCGGCACCCTCGCGGCGGTGGTGATAGCGTTCCGCAAGCGGATATGGGGCATGATAAAGGAATTTTTCCTTACTATACGTGATATATGCAAGGGACAGTTCAGGTGGAGCGAAATGAACGATGACCGCAGAATGATGTTCATGGTCATCATCGCAACGCTGATACTTGTGCCGTTCGTGTTCATCAAGGACTTCTTCACATCGGTTCAGGGCGACGGAGACATCATATTCGAGGGCTGCGCGTTCATATTCACCTCGATCATACTCATTCTGTCGGACGCCTGTGTAAAGGGCTATAAGACCGGCAAGGACATGAAAGTCAGGGACGCGGTCATCGTAGGTCTGTTCCAGTGCGTTGCACTGTTTCCGGGAGTTTCGCGCTCCGGAAGCACTATCTCGTCGGGACTGTTCTGCGGACTTACCCGTGAGACCGCCGCGGCGTTCTCGTTCATACTCGGTATCCCCGCCATACTCGGCAGCGCGGTGCTTGAAGTCCGTGATGTGGTGAAGGAAGGGATACAGGTAGATCTGCTCCCGCTGCTCCTCGGAGCCGTTATATCCGCGGTTGTGGGCATACTTGCGATAAAGCTTGTGAATATAGTGATAAAGAACGATAAATTCAAGATATTCGGCATCTACACGCTCATACTCGGAATAGCGTGCATAGGCATCGGTATTTATGAAACACTTACCGGAAATCACATACATTTCTGAAATATAAAGAGAACGGAAGTCAGAAGGCAGGTTATAGATAATGTCGGAAAGCGCAAAGAGCAAACCGTCACAGAAGAAAACTACAAACAGCACTAAAAGCACCGGAATGACCGAGAAGCGAAAAGAACAGCTTCTCCGGCAGAATATCAAACGCCGGCATACCATATCCGTGGTGATGTTCGCGTTCGGACTGCTGATACTGGCACTGGCGCTGATCGGGGACGCGGCTGCTGAGAAGCCCTCCGCGTGGGATTCCCTCCACTCGTTCCTGTACGGGTCGTTCGGTATCACTTCTTTCCTTGTGGGACCGGTACTGATCTACATAGCCGTGATGATTTCAGCGGACATGACAAAGGCAACCGTGGCAAAGAGAATGATACAGCTGCTGGTGCTGCTGCTGTTCCTGAGTGCGGCGGCACAGGTCATATTCGTAGGTTCGATAGGCGACCCGGCGGTCTCGTCCGGCGCAAACTTCGGAGATACGATAAAATACGTATATGACAACGGTAAGATGCTCAGAGGCGGCGGTATAGCCGGACTGGTGCTCGGAGCCCCGCTGCTGCTGTTCGGGCAGGTCGGAGCGATAATCATTCTCGTGCTTATAACATTCGTGGTTGTGATGATCGTGGCGGACAAGTCCCTGTTCGACCTGTTCGGCGCGGTGGCAAAACCGGCAAAGAAAATAAAGCAGCATCACGAAAAGGCAGTAGAGGAAAGAGAATACATAAAGCCCGAACTTGACCGTATCGCGGAAGAGAAGCGCTTACAGCGCGAGCAGATGCTCGCCGAGCGCCGTTCGCATCAGGCGGAACTGCGTGAACAGCGTGCCGCAAAGCGTGAGGAATCCGCTCTTACAGCGGAAGAAAAGCGCCGCAGCAAGTTCACCTCCATAATGAACGTGACCAACGGCGCACAGCAGGAAGTTACGGTTCAGGACAAGAAAGAAGCCGCCGCAAAGGAGCAGGAGAATAAAGATCCCGTCCGGGAGCAGAAGAAGGACAGTGTAGAGTTCCAGAAGGATCTCAGGGACTATCTCAATGTGAAATATGACGGCAGCAGCGAGCGCGGGAAGATGTTCCTTCAGCCCGCGTTCCCCGCGGACAATGCTCCGGTGGAGCCGTACAGTCCCGATGTGCCGAAGTTCGCTGACGAAGGGGACGAAAATATACAGGGCAAGCACCTGAACCCTGTGGTGAAGCATGAGAGCCTGATAAATCCGGAACTGAACAGACCGGAGCCGGAGAAGTCCGAGATCGCAGGGCATGTCATCGAAGCCATGAGCTGCCTGAA
>CAMVGH010000115.1 GCA_947166945.1 uncultured Clostridia bacterium | reverse complement strand
CATACACCCTCCAGGAAATACTCACCGTGAAGTCCGATGATGTTGTCGGACGTGTAAAGACCTACGAAGCCATAGTAAAGGGCGAGCCTGTTCCGAACCCCGGTGTTCCGGAATCGTTCCGGGTACTCATCAAGGAACTCCAGTCCCTCGGTCTTGATATCAAGATACTCGACGAGAACAACGAAGAGATCGACCTCAAGCAGACATTCGACGATGATGACAACACCGGCGTTGTCACCGAGGACGACTTCGAGTACAGAGTAGATGAGAGCGAACTGGGCGATTCGTTCATCACAGGCGATCAGGACGATGATTACTTCAATGACAGCGATGAAGAGGACGGATTGTTCGACGAAGACACCGATTACGGCGACGACGATGTTGACGATTACCTCGGTATCGGCGGCGACGGTGACGGTGACGACGATATAGACTGATCCTGTTCACGCAGAACGAAGATTCGGACAGCGCGGTGAATAACCGCCGAATTTACAGAAATTGAGGTTTTTGAAATTGGCTAACGTTTTTGAATCAATGAAGATCGGACTTGCATCGCCCGATCAGATACGCTCATGGAGCTACGGAATTGTTGAACGTCCCGAAACTATAAATTACAGAACACAGAAGCCCGAAAAGGACGGTCTGTACTGCGAAAAGATATTCGGACCCCAGAAGGACTGGGAGTGCGCCTGCGGAAAGTATAAAAGGGTCCGCTTCAAAGGCAAGGTCTGCGAACGCTGCGGAGTTGAAGTTACCCGCAGCAAGGTGCGCCGCGAGCGTATGGGACACATCGAGCTTGCGGCTCCTGTGTCGCATATATGGTATTTCAAGGGTACTCCTTCGAGGATCGGACAGGTGCTCGACATCTCCCCGAAGAGACTGGAAGAAGTCCTCTACTTCACAAAGTATATCGTTACCGACCCCGGTGACACAGTGCTCACAAAGGGTCAGCTGCTCACAGAGAAGGAATATTCCGATATGCGTGAGCGCTATGAGGACGATTTCAAGGCAGGAATGGGCGCCGAGGCTATCAAGGTGCTGCTCCAGGAAATTGATATCGACAAGCTCGCGCAGGAGCTTAAAGACGAGCTTAAAGATACCCAGCAGGGTCAGAAGCGCGTGAAGCTCTTAAAGCGTCTCGATATAGTCGAGGCGTTCAGACAGAGCGGCAACCGCCCCGAGTGGATGATACTCGACGCGGTGCCGATCATTCCGCCCGACCTGCGTCCTCTGATACTCCTCGACGGCGGCAGATTCGCTACCAGCGACCTGAACGACCTGTACAGAAGAGTTATCAACAGAAACAACAGACTTAAGAAGATGCTTGAGCTCAAGGCTCCGGACATCATTATAAGAAACGAAAAGAGAATGCTCCAGGAAGCCGTTGACGCGCTTATAGACAACGGCAGACACGGCAGAGCAGTAACAGGACCGTCGAACCGTCCGCTCAAATCCCTTTCGGATATGCTCAAGGGCAAGCAGGGACGCTTCCGTCAGAACCTGCTCGGTAAGCGTGTTGACTATTCCGGACGTTCGGTTATCGTCGTAGGACCCGATCTGAAAATGGATCAGTGCGGTCTGCCGAAGGAAATGGCTATCGAGCTGTTCAAGCCCTTTGTAATGAAGGAGCTTGTCGCGCGCGGCACCACACAGAATATAAAGAGCGCAAGAAAGCTCGTTGACAGAGCTACCGACGAGGTATGGGACGTGCTCGAACACGTCATCAAGGATCACCCGGTACTTCTGAACCGTGCTCCGACACTTCACAGACTCGGTATCCAGGCATTCTCGCCGGTACTTGTGGAAGGACGCGCGATAAGACTTCACCCGCTGGTATGTACGGCATTCAACGCCGACTTCGACGGAGACCAGATGGCAGTGCATCTGCCGCTTTCGGAAGAGGCGCAGGACGAAGCGAGAAACCTCATGCTCGCCGCCAAGAACCTGCTGAAGCCCTCCGACGGAAAGCCTGTCACCGTACCTACACAGGATATGGTGCTGGGTTCCTACTATCTTACGATAGACAAGAAGGGCGAGCTGGGCGAAGGAAAGGTGTTCCGCGACTTCAACGAAGCTCTCATGGCGTATCAGGACGGAGTCATCTCCATTCATGCCGCCATTAAGGTGAGAGTTGTCAAGGAGATAGGCGAGGAGCGCGTACAGAAGCTGATAGATACCACAGTCGGCAAGATCATCTTCAACGAACCTATCCCGCAGGATCTCGGCTTTGTTGACAGATCCGACCCCGAGAACGCACTCGGACTTGAGATAGATTTCAAGGTAGGAAAGAAGCAGCTCGGACAGATCATCGAGCGCTGCATAAAGATCCACGGCACAGCGGCTACCGCACAGGTGCTGGATAAGATCAAGGCACTCGGCTACAAGTATTCCACAAAGGCCGCGATCACCGTCGCGGTGTGCGACGCTTCTATCCCGCCCCAGAAGAAGCATATCCTCGAAGAGGCAGATGAACAGGTCGGCGAGATCAACAAGGAATACTCCCGCGGCTTCATCTCCAACCAGGAAAGAAAGAGCGCTGTACTGGAAGTGTGGAACAAGGCGACGAACGATGTTTCGGACGCCCTTACAAAGAACCTCGACCAGTATAACCCGATCTTCATGATGGCGGACTCCGGAGCGCGTGGTTCTATCAACCAGATCAGACAGCTTGCCGGAATGCGCGGACTTATCGCGAACACGTCCGGTGAGACTATTGAGATCCCGATCAGAGCAAACTACCGTGAAGGTCTGAACATCATGGAATACTTCATCTCTTCGAGAGGCGCGAGAAAGGGACTTGCGGATACGGCGCTGCGTACAGCGGACTCCGGATATCTGACCCGCCGTCTTGTCGATGTATCGCAGGAAGTCATCATCAGAATGGAAGACTGCGGCACCACAGAGGGTATTGAAGTATATGAGATCTGCGAGGGCAAGGAAAAGATCGAGTCCCTCCAGGAAAGACTTGTGGGAAGATACCTCGCCGAAGACTTCACAGACGGCGACGGAAAGGTAGTCGTATCGAGAGATAAGCTCATAAACGATGCCGATGCCGACAAGATCATCAAGGCAGGCACAAAGAAGATAAAGATCCGTTCTCTGCTCACCTGCGCCGCAAAGCACGGCGTATGCGCAAAGTGCTACGGTTCGTCCCTTGCGAACGGCAATCCGATCACAATAGGCGAGGCAGTCGGAATCATCGCGGCACAGTCCATCGGTGAGCCGGGTACACAGCTTACAATGAGAACGTTCCATACCGGCGGTATCGCGTCTGCGGAGGATATCACACAGGGTCTTCCGCGTGTCGAGGAACTTTTCGAGAGCCGCAAGCCGAAATCCAGCGCGATCATCACAAAGATCGGCGGCACGGTATCCTTCGAGGAGATCAAGAAGACCCGCCACGCGATAATCACTTCCGAGGACGGCACATCTGAGCAGTATGTGATACCTTTCGGCTACAGACTCAAGGTGGAAGAGGGCGACGTAGTCGCTGCCGGCGATCCGCTGACAGAAGGCTCGATCAATCCTCACGACATACTTGCGGTAAAGGGAGAACAGGCTGTACAGAACTACATCATCAGCGAAGTACAGAAGGTTTACCGTCAGCAGGGTGTTGATATCAACGATAAGCATATCGAAGTCATAGTACGCCAGATGATGCGCAAGGTGCGCGTTGACGATCCCGGTGATTCCTACCTGCTTCCGGGCGCTACCATCGACAAGACGGAGATGAACAAGATATACGATGAAATGGCTGAGAGAAGAGCGAACGGCGAAGACGTAAGAGATCCGGAATTCTCGCCTGTACTGCTCGGTATCACAAAGGCGTCCCTCGCTACCGACAGCTTCATGTCCGCGGCATCTTTCCAGGAGACCACAAGAGTTCTCACCGACGCGGCTATCCACGGCAAGGTAGATCACCTCATCGGTCTGAAGGAGAATGTCATCATCGGTAAGCTGATCCCCGCCGGTACCGGAATGAAGCAGGAGACAAAGTCAGAGGTAACGGAGGCTGCTGAGGAAGAAGCTCCGGCATCGGAAGAGACCGAACAGCAGTCATAAAACGCGTAAAACGGCGGTATCTGCCGTAAAAATGCACAAAAAGAAAAACTAAATCACAATATTACGGGTAAAATGTACAATATTTTCATAAAATTTTTGAAACTATTGACTTTTTGCCCGTTTTTGTGTATAATAGTTACTATTGCGGACTGTATATTGTACAGGTTTACGCAAAATTTCTATTGGAGGTGAAAAGAATTGCCAACCTTTAACCAGCTTGTAAGAAAGGGAAGAGAGGTCTCCGAAAAGAAGTCGAAGGCTCCTGCACTCTTAAAGGGTCTGAATACCCTGAAGAAGGCTCCTACAGATGTTACCGCTCCTCAGAAGAGAGGTGTCTGCACGGCAGTAAGAACCGCGACCCCGAAGAAGCCTAACTCCGCTATGCGTAAGGTAGCCAGAGTAAGACTTTCCAACGGCTATGAAGTTACCGCTTACATTCCCGGAATCGGACACAAGCTCCAGGAACACAGCGTTGTCCTCATCAGAGGCGGACGTGTCAAGGACCTCCCTGGTGTACGTTACCATATCGTACGCGGCACTCTCGACGCACAGGGCGTTGACGGAAGAATGCAGGGCAGATCCAAGTACGGCGCTAAGCGTCCGAAGGCAGGTAAGAAATCGTAAGCGATAAAAAACAGTCCCCCCATTTGAGGTGAATATATACATCAGTATGTTGCCTCGGAATGGACGGCGGGAGTGAGTGCTTGATTGCTTTCCGCAGCGGAAGGAATAAGCACACAACGCTTTCGAGTACCGATGAATTCGTTAAGCCGCAGAGCAATTGCGGCGCAAATTTATGAAGGAGGGAAGTAAAGTGCCAAGAAGAGGTAATGTACCTAAGCGTGATGTACTGCCGGATCCGCTTTACAATTCGGAGTTGGTGACAAGACTCATCAACAACATCATGCTCGACGGCAAGAAGGGTGTTGCCCAGAAGATAGTTTACGGCGCATTTGAGATCGTAGGCGAAAAGACAGGCAAGGAGCCCCTCGAAGCATTTGAAGAGGCAATGGAGAACATCATGCCTCAGCTCGAAGTAAAGGCTCGCCGTGTCGGCGGTGCCACATATCAGGTCCCCATGGAGGTTCGTCCCGAAAGACGCAGAACTCTCGGACTCCGTTGGATCACTATGTACAGCAGAGCAAGAAACGAAAAGACAATGAAGGAAAGACTCGCAAACGAGATCCTCGACGCGCTCAACGGACAGGGCGGATCCTGCAAGAAGCGCGATGATACCCACAGAATGGCGGAAGCTAACAGAGCGTTCGCACATTATAAGTGGTAATTCCGGAACGGAGGAAATATGGCAAGAGACGTAACGCTGGAAATGACCCGTAATATCGGTATCATGGCGCACATCGACGCGGGCAAGACCACCACTACCGAGCGTATTCTTTTCTACACCGGTATCAACCACAAGATAGGTGAGACCCACGAAGGTTCGGCTACAATGGACTGGATGGCGCAGGAGCAGGAGAGAGGTATAACCATCACTTCCGCAGCGACAACAGCATATTGGAAGCAGCACAGAATAAATATCATCGATACCCCCGGACACGTTGACTTCACAGTCGAAGTTGAGCGTTCGCTGCGTGTACTTGACGGTTCCGTCACAGTATTCTGCGCAAAGGGCGGCGTTGAGCCCCAGTCGGAAACAGTATGGCATCAGGCTGATAAGTACAAGGTTCCGAGAATGGCGTATGTCAACAAAATGGACATCATGGGCGCGGATTTCTACAACGTAGTAAAGATGATGAAGGATCGTCTCAAGTGCAACGCTGTGCCGATCCAGCTTCCTATCGGTGCCGAAGATACGTTCAGAGGAATTATAGACCTCGTTGAAATGAACGCGGATATCTACTACGATGACCTCGGCAAGGATATGAGAGTCGAAGAGATCCCGGCTGACATGAAAGAGCTTGCGGAGAAGTACAGAACAGAACTTCTCGAAGCTGTTTCCGAGCAGGACGAGGAGATCATGAACAAGTACCTCGAAGGTGAGGAGATCACCGTAGAGGAGATCAAGAAGTGCATAAGAAAGGCTTGCATAGCCAACGATATGGTTCCCGTAATATGCGGAACATCTTACAGAAACAAGGGCGTTCAGAAGCTCCTTGACGCTGTTGTTGACTATATGCCTTCTCCGCTCGATATCCCGCCTATCAAGGGTGTAAACCCCGAAACAGGCGAGGAAGAAGAGAGAAGAGCAGGCGATAATGAGCCGTTCTCCGCACTTGCATTCAAGATCGCTACCGACCCGTTCGTCGGAAAGATCTGCTACTTCCGTGTATATTCCGGTGTTGTTGAAGCAGGCGCAAGCGTGCTGAACGCAACAAAGGACAAGAAGGAGCGCATGGGTCGTATCCTTCAGATGCACGCAAACCACAGACAGGATCTTGAAGTCTGCTACTGCGGCGATATCGCTGCTGCGGTAGGCGTAAAGAACACAACAACAGGTGATACCCTCTGCGACGAGGATCACCCCGTAATACTCGAGTCCATGGAATTTCCGGATCCTGTTATCGATCTGGCTATCGAGCCCAAGACCAAGGCAGGTCAGGAAAAAATGGCACTCGCACTCGCAAAGCTGGCTGAAGAAGACCCGACATTCAAGACATGGACAGATTCCGAAACAGGACAGACCATCATCGCAGGTATGGGCGAACTTCACCTTGAGATCATCGTTGACAGACTTCTCCGTGAATTCAAGGTAGAAGCAAATGTCGGCGCTCCTCAGGTCGCATATAAGGAAACTATCACCACCGCAACAGATGTTGATACCAAGTATGCGCGTCAGTCCGGCGGTAAGGGTCAGTACGGTCACGTTAAACTCAAAGTCGAGCCGAACGAGTCCGGCAAGGGCTATGAGTTCATCAACGCGGTTGTCGGCGGCGCTATCCCGAAGGAGTATATCCCCGCAGTCGATGCAGGTATCCAGGGCGCAATGCAGGCAGGCGTTATGGCAGGCTACCCGGTTGTCGATCTGAAAGTCACACTGTACGACGGATCCTACCATGAGGTCGATTCGTCCGAAATGGCATTCAAGATCGCAGGTTCCATGGCTATCAAGGAAGCCTGCAAGAAGGCTAACCCCGTTATCCTTGAACCTATCATGAAGGTCGTAGTTATCGTCCCCGAAGAATATATGGGCGACGTTATCGGTGACCTCAGCTCCCGCCGCGGAACCATACAGGGTATGGACGACAGAAACGGCGTAAAGCAGATCAATGCACTCGTTCCGCTGTCCGAAATGTTCGGCTACTCCAACGACCTGCGTTCCAAGACACAGGGCCGCGGTCAGTATGTAATGGAGCCTCACAGCTATGTTCAGGTCCCCAAGAACATCGCAGACGGCATCGTAAGCAAGAGATCGAAGGATTAATTTACAAATTAATAAAAATTTTTAAAAAAAGACTTGTAATTTCAAGAGTTTTTTGGTACAATATACCTATGGGAAATTTTTGAATTACCATCAAATTTTAGGAGGAATTTAACAATGGCAAAGGAACATTTTAACCGAACCAAACCCCATGTAAACATTGGTACCATCGGTCACGTTGACCACGGTAAGACCACTCTTACAGCTGCTATCACAAAGGTACTCGCACTTAAGGGTCAGGCAAAGTTCGAAGCTTATGACATGATCGATAAGGCTCCCGAGGAGAGAGAGCGTGGTATCACGATCAATACAGCACACGTTGAGTATGAGACAGACAAGCGTCACTATGCTCACGTTGACTGCCCCGGCCATGCTGACTATATCAAGAACATGATCACCGGTGCTGCTCAGATGGACGGCGCTATCCTCGTTGTTGCAGGTACAGACGGTCCTATGGCTCAGACAAGAGAGCATATCCTTCTTGCTCACCAGGTAGGCGTTCCTGCAATGGTAGTATTCATCAACAAGTGCGATGACGTTGACGATGATGAACTTCTCGACCTCGTTGAAATGGATATCCGTGACGTACTTTCCAAGAACGACTTCCCCGGCGACGATATCCCGGTTATCCGCGGTTCCGCAAAGGTTGCTCTTGACTGCGCAAGCACAGACATCAACGCTCCCGAGTACAAGTGCATTCTCGAACTCATGGACGCAGTTGACGATTATATCCCCACTCCTGACCGTAAGGCTGACCTTCCTTTCCTTATGCCTGTTGAGGACACAATGACCATCACAGGCCGTGGAACAGTTGCTACCGGCCGTGTAGAGCGTGGTATCCTCAAGACCAACGATACAGTTGAGATCACAGGTCTTACAGACGAGCCCAAGTCCACTGTTGTTACAGGTATCGAGATGTTCCGTAAGATCCTCGATTACGCTGAGGCAGGCGACAACATCGGTGCTCTTCTCCGTGGTATCCAGAGAAGCGAGATCGAGCGTGGTCAGGTTCTCTGCAAGCCCGGTTCCATTCACCCCCACACCAAGTTCTCCGGACAGGTTTACGTACTGAAGAAGGAAGAAGGCGGCCGTCATACTCCTTTCTTCACCAACTACAGACCTCAGTTCTACTTCAGAACAACAGACGTTACAGGCGTTATCACACTTCCTGCTGACAAGGAAATGTGCATCCCCGGCGATAACGTAACAATGGACGTTGAGCTTATCACTCCTATCGCTATCGAAGAGGGTCTTCGTTTCGCTATCCGTGAGGGCGGCAGAACAGTTGGTTCCGGCGTCGTTACAAAGATCAACGAATAATTAACTCTGTCAGTTAAAATTTCCCCCGTATAAAAGCGGGGGAAAGCTATAGCAATAATAATAATAAAGCAAGCCGCATTGCCTTTGTTGACTCAGGGATTTGGATATCCGTCAGACCGTAACGGTTTACCCGGGTATTGTATCGTCCTTAAAGCCGACATGGCAGCGACTTTTTTTGTCGAATGGGGGCAGAAATGGAGATACGCCTGTTACCGCCGTCCGACGACCTATTCGGGTTAAGCTGGATTTATGAAAAAGCTGTAAATATGATTATAATGGAATACATCAAAAAATAAGCCTGTGAACGACAATTCACAGGCTTTTCTGTATCTTACGGGTTTCCGTGTTACGGTTTTGGGTCCAGCGTCACGCTGGCGCGATCCAGCCGCGTAGGCTGGCCGCCGGAGGCACTCAAGCGCAGAACACTCTCCTCAGCTCTGTCTCGAAATCCGCGCTGTCGCTTTCTCTTACCACTACCGAGATCTCGTCAAGCGCTGTGGTAATGAGGATCGGGTTAGCCTTTGCGGCCGCGAGAGCTTTGAACACGCTCTCCGCAAATCCTATTCCGGTGACCATTTCGGCAGACTTGATGACAAACTTCACATTGCCTGAGTTTATCATAGGCGGCTTGTCGGAATTGACTTCCTTAGCTGCCTTGAGCATTTTCGGCATATCCTCGTCCGCGAAAGTGAAGCCTATCGAAGTGCTGTCGGCGGATACCGGCGTTTTGGAGATCATGTCGATATTTATTTTTTCGCGTGCGGCAGCGGAGAATACCTTGCAGATAAACTCGCTCTCGCTGTCGAATGGGATATTTCCGAAAGTTATGATAGAAATGCCCTCATTGGTGGTAATATCGGTCATTTTTTCTCCTCCTTTTACTGTTTATCGGCGAGCAGGTCGGACATATCGTACAGTCCCTTATCCTGCCTTGAAAGGAAAACTGCGGCATTTATGGAACCGTTAGCGAAAACATCCTTTGAAGCCGCGGAATGTGAAAGGGTGATGACTTCATCATGTCCGGCGAAGATGATATCATGCTCACCTACTATTGTGCCGCCGCGTATGGAGTGCATCCCGATCTCGTCTGCTTCACGGGGCTTGCGGACATTGTGGCGGTCATAGACATAGTGCATCTTGTTGTCAAGCTCTTTATTGAGAGCCTCCGCGATCATGATAGCTGTGCCTGAGGGAGCGTCCTTCTTGAGATTGTGGTGTTTTTCGACGATCTCGATATCGAACTGTCCGCCGAGTACGTTCACAGCTCTCTTTCCAAGCTCCACCAGCAGGTTTATGCCGAGCGACATATTGAAGGTGAAGAACACGGGTATCTGTCCGGCTGTCTTTCTGATCTCAGCTATCTGATCT
>CAMVGH010000114.1 GCA_947166945.1 uncultured Clostridia bacterium | reverse complement strand
CGCAGCGACCACTCAAGCGCAGCGACCACTCAAGCGCCAGCGACCACTCAAGCGCCAGCGATCACTCTTCCCCTGCCCGCCGGAGGCAATCAGTACAGGTGTGAGCCGATCTCCACAGCTGCAAAGGCGCCTTCAAGCGCCTGACCGTTTTCCTTCGGGTGGAGGCCGTCGCGGAGATAGCGTCCTTCGCCGCCCTCGACCTCGAATTTTTCACAGATGCCGGAGTTATGGAAGCAGTCCACAAGGCGGACGCTCATGGCACCGGTGATCATGGTGAAAATATCCGATATCTGCTTTTCGATCTTTGCGTTATGTTTCGGATCTGCTGCCTGGATAGGGGTGAGAACAAAAATGCGGGCATCGGGGAAGTTTTCGGATATAGTCTGTATGCACCAGCGCATTGCACCGGCTTCGGTGAACAGATCGATGTTTTCGTTGTTTTCGAGGGATTTTCCGGTGAGCGCCTTGTCAGGGTCGCCAAGACAGCTGATGTCGTCGTTGGTACCCATTGCAAAAGCGAATACGTCCGGTCTCCGGGCAATACCGTCCCTTACATCGGTCAGAAAACGCTGTATATGGACGACCGCACAGTTGTTGGCACGTTTCTGAAGTTCATGGAGATCGTCGGTATCGAGCCAGCCGTCACTTATTCCCGCAAAATCCGGGTCATCATAGTTCTGGGTAGTGACACTGCCGTCCGGGGTGGTGAAAGTCCGTTTGTACCATACCGCGCTACCCACTGCTACGTTGTGGTGAGAAGCAAATCCGAGCTTCTGAAAAACATGAAATGACCATTGGTTTCCGGCGGTTATGCTGTCGCCGTCAACTCCGAAGTTGAGCTTGCTGTTGTCCATTTTATTTCCCCTTGACAATACTGTCGCTGTCCAATATTATCGTGAACGGCCCGTCGTTGAGCAGTTCTACCTTCATTTCAGCTCCGAAAATGCCCTTTTCCGTGTGGAATTTCTTTGCACATTCGGAGATGATATATTCATACATTTCTTTAGCCATATCCGGGGCGCCCGCCTTTATGAAAGAGGGTCTGTTCCCGTGGCGGCAGTCGGCGTACAGAGTAAACTGTGAGATCAGCAGAAGCTCGCCGTTCACGGCATCAAGCGACAGGTTCGTCTTTCCGTTCTCGTCATCGAATATCCTCAGCGCGAGCATCTTGCTTATCATTTTGTCGGCGATCTCCCGGGTATCTTCCCCGGAAATGCCGATCAGTACAAGGAAACCCTTATCAATTGCGCCGACAGTCTGTCCGTCAACTGCGACAGAAGCCCGTGTGACGCGCTGTATCACAAATCTCATTTATGCCGGTCCCTTATATTCTGAAATGTCTGAGCTGCTGTTCAAGTATCTGAGCCTGACTCGCAAGTTCCTCGGAGCTTGCGGCGGACTGCTGAGCTGTTGCGGCATTGCTCTGTACAACGGTAGTGATGCCGGACAGACCTTCGTTGACTGTGCCTATATCACGTGCCTGCTGGTTGGAGGATTCCGCGATCCTGCCTACGAGCTGGCTGAATTCCTGTACAGAGTCGCTTACTTCGGACAGTGAGCGGCTTGCGGACTCGTTGAGCTGAACGCCCTGATCTACTGCCGCTACACAGCGTGCAATGACCTGAACGGCATCTTTTGCCGCGTCCGCGGATTTGCTTGCAAGGTTGCGCACTTCATCGGCAACAACAGCAAAGCCCTTGCCGGCGTCGCCTGCACGCGCTGCCTCGACAGCCGCGTTGAGGGCGAGTATATTGGTCTGGAAAGCTATATCGTCGATCAGCTTTGCGATAGACTGGATCTCCTCTGACGCTTTTCTTATATCCTCGATAGCGCTGCTGAGGTTCTTCATGTTTTCATTGCCGGTCTGTACATTCTGTACCGTCTTTTCGGACAGGCTGAGCATGTGTCCTGTCATTTCGGCGTTTGCTGTTACATTGCCGTTGATATTCTTTACAAGGGCGTCAAGCTCCTTGATAGTGCTTGCTTCGGTGGAAGAGTTGTCGGCAAGGCTCTGAGCCCCGCTCGCGAGCATATCCACGCCGCTGCTTACCTGTTCGCCTGCCTGTCTTATGGTTCCGATCGTACCCTTGAGCGAGGAGGATATCTTGTCAAGAGACAGTCTGATATTGTTGAAATCGCCTTCATAAACGCAGCTGCTCTCGGCGGTGAGATTGCCGTTTGCCATCTCGGACAGCAGCATATCAATGTCTCTGATATACATACCGAGGTTGGTGATAGTCCTTTCCATAGCTATGGAAAGCTCCTCGGTCTCATCTCCGCGGTCATTTGCCTTGAATGACGTATCTATCACGCCGTTTGAGAATTTATGGAGACATTCAACGGTAGGCGTAATGGAGTCTGCGATCTTCTTTGCGACGCCGATCGACACCACGACACCGATACTGGTCAGAACGGCTGCCCACAGGAACATCAGTGTCATGCCGATCTTACCGGAGCGGTAAACATTGGAAGAATCGGTGCAGTAGAGTACGGAGAATTCGGGGTGTCCCTGTACCGGAACGGAATAAACGAGCAGCGGCGAGAGAGCGCCTCCTATATGCATTGACTTTCCGGCTTTGGCAGCGCTGAGTATGTCCTTGTATGTGGAGTTGGCGGGGAGAGTGGTTCCGCATTCGTTCTTATTGGTAGAGATCAGGATCTTTCCGGTCTCGGCGTTTATCACATAGCCGAATGTGCCGTCTCCCTTCAGCACATCGACCGCATAGTCGAAGTAGCTTTCGGACAGTTCGCCGACTATTATGTCCGAACCTCTGTTGAGAGCCGCAAGACTGACATGCGCGGAAGGTATATACGCGAAGTTTGATTTGCCCGTGCCGAGTTTCTGACTGTCCGCGATAAAGTCGCTGTAATCATAGCCCACATCGTCGCCGAGCGTGAACACGCGGGAGTAAATATCACTATCTCCGCCGGGTACCGCGTCCCTGAGCCCGTTGGGAAGGTACTCGGACTCTTCCCGTATCGAGCTTTCCGCAGCTCCGGCTATCGTAGAACCGAAAATGTCTGAGAACTGCTTCTCTATGATCATTACTATTCCGGCAGCTACGGCGGCAACAGCGAAAGAACCGATGCCTGCGCAAAGAATGCCCAGCCTCAGCAGGCGTTTTTTTATAGAAGTTTTCATTGTTTTTATCCTTTCCAAAAAATCTCCGACGCGTTGTTTTCGTATCGGAGATCTTTCTTCGCTTACCTGCGCGCGTTGTATAGGTCATCAAGCCGTTTCTTCTCGGCTTTGGCCTTGTTGAGAAGATCCGAATAGTCAACATCTTTCTTTTCACGGAGCAGTTCGGTTATCTCGCAAATAGGTTCATAGATCGGTGTGATCGAAATATTACCGTACATTCCTTTCAGTGCGTGAGCCACTTCAAATGACTTTTCAAAATCCCTCGCGGCGATGAACTGTTCAAGCTCTGTCAGTCGCTCGTCGGGGATAACGCTCTTTACGAGGTCTATGTAGAATTCCTCGTCATCAAGACATCTTTTTACCCCTTCGTCAACGTCCGCGCCGTAATCCCTGAGATTATCAATAGTTATCATCGCGGTCAATCTCCTTTTTATAAGCGGTGGTTTACTCTCTCCTCAATGAACTGTTCAAATTCCTCCGGCGGGACCGGCTTTGAGAAATAGTAACCCTGTATTATGTCGCAGCCCGCTTTTTTGAGCAGGTCGTATTGTTCCTTTGTCTCCACTCCCTCGGCGATCACGGGTATTTTCATGAAGTCGGCAATGTCGATCATCAGCTGTACCATGCGAAGATCCTTTTCATCGTTGCCTATTTTTCTGATGAACGCCATATCGAGCTTCAATGCGTCTATCGGCAGCGAAGCGAGCATATTCAGAGAAGAATATCCGGAACCGAAGTCGTCCATTTCCACTCTGAAACCTTTTTCGCGCAGTCTCTTTACCGTCTCGACGATCTGCTCGGAATTTTCGGTATATGCGGACTCAGTGATCTCCAGCAGGTATTCGCTGGGTTCGAGACCGTTTTCCGCCACTATATCGGTGATCTCCTGTTCAAAGTTCGGGTCGCTGATATCTATTCTGGACACATTGACCGAAACGGGTATAGTAACGCCGAACTTGTCCTTCCAGCGCTTTACCTGTGCGGCGGCTTCACGCCACACATAATGGTCGAGCTTTTTCACCAGACCGTTCTCCTCGAACAGCGGAACGAACGCTCCCGGTCCCACAAGACCGTATTCGGGATGCTGCCAGCGTATGAGTGCTTCCGCGCTGCACAGCAGGGGATCCACGCCCTTTATATTGAATTTCGGCTGATAATACACCTTGAACTGCTTTTCCTCAACGCCCGCGTCCATATCGTCGATGAGTTTTTCGGAGTACAGTTCCTTTTCGTGCATTTTATTGTCATAAACGCCGTAAGCGGTGTTATAGTTGCCGCGCAGAGCGTTGCAGGCGATATTGGCACGGTCGAAACGCGTTTCGATATCCACCGACATATCCACATTCTGATACACGCCCATCCGGATACTCATTCTCGAATGTCCCGTCACCTCGTTCAGACCGGTGATTATACGGTTGAGCATGGATTCATAGTTTTCGCGGTGCTTGACATATATGTAGAACTGGTCAGCCTCACAGCGGCAGGCAATACCGTCCGTCTCATCGAGTATGCGGTTGATCTGTCCCGCGATACAGGTTATCACCGTGTCTCCGAACAATCTTCCGTGCAGATCGTTTATGAGGTGGAATCTGTTCACGTTCAGCACGAGCGCGTCCATAGGCTCATCGGGGTAATACTGATCGTGCCTTCTGCCGTGCTGGAAGAAGAATTCCTTTGTATAAAGACCGGTGAGAGTATCGTTTTCCGTGGCGTTGATGATGCTGCTGTCCTCGGCAAGCTCAATGGAACGCCTTACACGGGCGAGTATGACCTCGGGCATATCATAGGGTTTGGGGATAAAGTCCGCGGCGCCGAGCTGCAAACTCTTTACTTCCGCCGATCTTTCCGATGTGAGTACTATCACCGGTATTCTCGAAAGATTGGGGTCATCGTGCAGCAGTGCAAGCACTTCATAGCCGTCCATGACCGGCATTATGAGGTCGAGCAGGATCATGGAAAGGGTCTTTTCGCGTTTCCGTATCTGCTCCATTGCTTCTTCGCCGTTCTCGGCGTATATTACATCGTAGTCTTTTTCTATGATCTTTCCAAGGAGCCTGCGGTTCACATGCTCGTCGTCAACTATGAGGACAAGCCTGCGTATGCCGTCTCTCGGTCTTCTCACTTCTTCACTCATATTTTTCCCCTTTGTGTATCTGTTCCGTATGAGGAACAGGCATACCTATCCTTATTATACGGATAACATTATATCACAAATTTCAAAAAAATGCAAGCTTTTGCAGAATTTCTGTATAAAGTAGTCAAAAACTATGGTTATTTTCAATAAAAAACGAGTGATCACCGATCACCCGTTTTGCGGTTGTTATTATGAACCTTTCTTTTTCAGCCAGTCGCTGTAACCGGCAATAAGGCTTGTGGGCCATTTTCTGCCGCCCCAGCTGCCGCCGTTCACCTGATAGTAGTAATCGAAGTAGAGAGGGCTTCTGTTAGTATAGGCATTGAGCGTTGATACCTGTGTCTCGCCCTTTCTTATCTGTCTTGCGAACACAACGAAACGTGTGTCGATATTCGCGCCGAAAGGATAGTAGCAGGTGGAGAGCGTGAGGAACTTGTCTCCGTACTTTATGTCAAGGTCGGGATTGTAGAACACGCTCCTGTCGAACACTGCCTCAAAGTAGGAATAGAACAGGCTTTCGGAAGTGAAGTCGCGGAACTGGTAGTAATTGAACACATCACCGTGTTTGGTGGAGGTGTTCACGAACATACCCGCAAATACCACATACTGGCTCTGTGTGCCGTCTATGCACTCGAAATTGACGATCGGGTGGGTTATGTAGAAGTTGAGGCTTCCGTATCTTGCGGGGTAGTAGTTGGTTATCTTTGCAAGCCCTGCGCCTGTGCGGATATTATGACCGTATATGACTATATTGTCCGGGCGGGAAGTCTCTGTGATCGGAACGTGGCAGTCTGCAAAAGAGCAGCCGACTTTTGTGTAGTCGTAAGCGCCCCAGAAGTCATGTTCGAGGTAGAACTTGTTGTCCGATGCCTGTAGTATCGGCAGGTCTATGGGCGTATCGGCAACGGTGAGCCAGCCCACGAAGTCGGAATTCAGGTCTCTCATATAATCGAAATCATGCTTGATCTCGTACTTGGTGTTACCGTAACGATAGCCGGAAACATGTGCCTGAGTGGTCGCCACGGCCTGAGCCGCTGTCCGCGGAGCTGTTGTCCCGGCGGTCGTAGCGGCGGGGACTGCCGGGGACACTGAAACGGAATTGCCGGAGGGAGACAGTGCGGCTGTTCCTGCCGTCACCTGTGCGGGTGCCGCTGTTGTTGCCGCTGTGGTGGTCTCCTCGGGTTCAGCCTCGCTTTCGGTGGTTTTGGCGGTTGTGGTGGTCTTTTTTGTCGTTTCTTTGGTAGTTGTGGCAGCCTCGGTAGTGGTCTCCGCGGCAGTTGTGGTCGTTTCCGTTACCGGTTCTGTTTCCGTGACAGTGTCGATGCCTCCGTTCTCGACTACCTGCTGCTGTTCCTGGCAGCCCGAGAGCAGCATTGTTGCCGCGAGTACTGCTGCGATAACAGTGTTACGTGTTTTTCTCATCTGAAACTTAGCCTTTCTTTCCAAAATAAATGGTAATTATCCCGGTTATTCATCTGTTTAACGCGCAGCAGGCATCAATACGCCTTGCCCCAGTAAACGAGCTGCTTTGCGGGCTTGCCGCAGCACACGCATACGTCGGAAATATGCTCCTGTACGAAAGGAATGCAGCGGGAGCCGACGCCGGTCTTTGCCTTGACCTCGTCCTCGCATGCCTCTTCGCCGCACCACATTGCCTTGATGAAGCCGTCGCCCTTTTCGTCGAGCACCCTGGTGATCTCGTCGAGGGTCGTGCAGGCGTATGTGCGTCTTTCACGGTTTTCGAGAGCCTTCCTGTAAAGTCCGTCATGTACCTCCTGTAACTTTCCGGCTGTGGCTTCTTCGAGGTCTTCCAGCTTTATGAAGCTCTTTTCGCCGTTGTGACGTGTTACCATTACGCACTGATCGTTTTCTATATCCTTGGGTCCGATCTCTATTCTTACCGGAACACCTTTCATTTCATATTCCGCGAACTTCCAGCCGGGGGAGTTGTCGCTGTCGTCGAGCTTTACGCGCAGACCTGCTTTTTTCAGCCTTTCAAGGAGTTCGCCCGCCTTTTCGAGAACGCCTTCCTTGTGCTGCGCGATCGGTATGATGACAGCCTGTATCGGAGCAACTGCCGGCGGCAGAGCAAGTCCGCTGTCATCGCCGTGTGTCATTATGATCGCGCCGATAAGTCTTGTGGTGACGCCCCAGCTTGTCTGGTGCGGATAAGTGAGCTGGTTGTCCTTGTTTGCGTACTGTATATCAAATGCTCTTGCGAAGCCGTCTCCGAAATAGTGCGATGTACCCGCCTGAAGAGCCTTGCCGTCATGCATGAGTGCTTCGATAGCGTAGGTGGCTTCCGCCCCCGCAAACTTATCGCTGTCTGTCTTGCGGCCTTTTACTACCGGTATTGCGAGGGATTCTTCGCAGAACTTCGCATATACGTTGAGCATACGCTCTGTTTCTTCGATCGCTTCTTCCGCGGTCGCGTGTATGGTGTGACCCTCCTGCCAGAGGAATTCTCTCGAACGGAGGAACGGTCTTGTCGTCTTTTCCCAGCGTACCACATTCACCCACTGGTTGTACAGTTTCGGAAGATCGCGGTAGGAATGTACTATATTCTTGTAGTGTTCGCAGAACAGTGTTTCCGAGGTCGGTCGTACACAGAGCTTTTCTTCAAGCTTCTCGCTGCCGCCCATTGTCACCCACGCGCATTCGGGGGCGAATCCCTCAACATGGTCTTTCTCCTTTTCGAGAAGACTTTCGGGAATGAACATAGGCATGCAGACATTCTCATGTCCGGTCTCCTTGAACATACCGTCCAGTATCTTCTGTATGTTCTCCCATATAGCGTAGCCGTAGGGCCTTATAGCCATACAGCCCTTTACGCTCGTGTATTCGATGAGTTCCGCTTTTTTTACGATGTCGGTGTACCACTGTGCGAAATCCTCGTCCATGGAGGTTATCGCGTTCACCATTTTCTTGTTGTCAGCCATTTTACACATTCTCCGTTCAAAATTTTGCCGCCCGCGCCGGAGTTTCCGGGAGCCCCCGGAAGCTTTATGACAGCCCGGCGCTCAAAGCGGCAGACACTGCTACTATTATATAACATTTTAAGGGATTTTGCAATAGTATTGACAAAAATTCTAATATTTGACATTAAACAGACTTTGTGGTATTATTATTTTAGACAATAAGACAATAATCTGAAATGACAGGAGGCGTGTCCGGTGGGTGATATTTTTGCCCGTACCGAGCTGATATTCGGAAGAAGCGCAATGGAGATGCTCGGTAATTCCCGGGTGGCGGTGTTCGGCGTCGGGGGAGTGGGCGGATATGTCGTCGAAGCCCTTGCAAGAAGCGGCGTCGGCGCCATAGATATCATAGATAACGACAAGGTATGTGAGTCCAATATAAACCGGCAGATCATAGCTCTTCACAGTACCGTCGGCAGATACAAGACCGAAGCTGCCGCAGAGCGCATTCACGATATAAACCCTGATTGCCGGGTGACCGCGCATAATACTTTTTTCCTGCCGGAAACCAAAGACAAGTTCGATTTTTCGGAGTACGATTATGTTGTGGACGCGATAGACACCGTAAGCGGCAAACTCGCTCTTGCAGAGTGCGCGCAGGCTGCCGGTACGCCGATCATCTCCTGTATGGGGGCAGGAAACAAGACCGACCCCACACAGTTTGAGATCGCGGATATCTCCGCGACCTCCGTCTGCCCCCTTGCAAGGGTGATGCGGTATGAATGCCGCAAACGCGGTATAAAGAAGCTGAAAGTTCTGTATTCAAAGGAAAAGCCGGTGCGTCCAGTGACCGCAGGCACAGAGACCGCAAGCCCCGGCCGCCGTGATGTACCGGGGTCGGTGGCATTTGTGCCGTCTGTTGCCGGACTGATAATAGGCGGCGAAGTCATAAAAGACCTGATTAACCGAAAGGAGCATCGCAATGAATGATCTTGATATAATGAAGCGGGCGCAGAGCTATATGGAAAGTCTTGCCAACGGTAAGGATCCCCTTACCGGAAATGAACTGCCGGACACGGATATTGTGAACAATGTCCGCGTTTCCCGCTGTCTGTTCTATGTGTCCGATGTGCTGAAAAAGGTCATTGAAAACGGCGGGGAAGTGCAACGCGAAAAACTGAAACGCGCGGATAAGGCGGATTTTGCGCTCACAGCCGAACAGACCGACGCGCTGAGACCTGCCGATGATGATATTTCTCTCTCAAAGACTGTGGGGATCATCAACGCGCAGATAGACGCTTATACGATGAAGAAACTTCAAAGGAAAATTGTTGCAGACTGGCTGAAAGAAAAGGGGCTGCTCAGAGAAGTCGTGATCAACGGGAAAACACATTATAATCCCACTTCGGAAGGTGAACTCATGGGGATAAGGCTCGCTGATTATCATACACCTGAAGGCAATACGGTAAAGTACTGTGCTTTTTCGCCTGACGCCCAGCAGTTTATATTTGACAACATTGATGTCATCATAGAGTATGCTTCGCAGGAATAACAAAAATCCCCCGGTACATTGCACCGGGGGAAATTTTTGCTGTTATCAGTCTGATACATAAGGGATAAGAGCTATCTGTCTTGCTCTCTTGATAGCAACAGTGAGCTCTCTCTGATGATATGCGCAGCAGCCTGTTACACGGCGGGGCAGTATCTTGGAACGCTCTGTCATGCACTTCTTGAGCTTTGCAACATCTTTGTAATCGATAAATTCCGCTCTATCAGCGCAGAACTGGCAGACTTTCTTTCTGCCGCGCTTAACGGGGCGTGCGGGTCTCTCGCCCATTTCCTTCTTGTCAGCCATTGTAATTTTCCTCCTTCGTTAAAACGGATAATCGTCTCCGCCTGCTCCCGTGCTGCCGGAACTGAAATCCTTTGCCGTGTAATCGCCG
>CAMVGH010000113.1 GCA_947166945.1 uncultured Clostridia bacterium | reverse complement strand
TAGCAAGAGAGCATGGCTCGTCCGGCAAGCAAATAGGAAAGCTTGTGGCTGAAAAACTCGGAATTCCTTTCTATTACAAGGAAATGATCGCACTCGCCGCACATGAGAGCGGGCTGGATAAAGAATTTATTTCCGATATACACAAAAACGCCCCGGACATTCTGAGAGAACTGTATCTGAGCTCACACGTTATACGCTATGCGATCAGAGCACAGAACGATATCATACGAAAAATAGCGGATCAAGGAAGCTGTGTTATTGTCGGACGTGCCGCCGATTATGTGCTGAAGGATCACGACAACATCGTTCGTGTATTTGTATATGCGCCCAAGCCTTATCGGATCAGCCGGGTCATGGATGTATATAAAGATTCTCCGCGGGAAGCCAGGAGAAATATCAGACGCTCCGATAAAGCAAGAGCGTCATATTACAGGCATATTTCCGGTAAGCGCTGGGGAGAGTCGGATAATTATGAAATGACGATTGATTCTTCCTGTGGAATAGAGGGAAGTGTCGGTCAGATACTGCGGTATCTTCAACAGAACAGTGCCGAAATAAGTCAGCCTATGGAGTGATCACATACAGCACAAAATAAGTTAAGAGGAGTAAATCAAAATGACGCTTGAATATAAAGTAACTGCCGGGCAGGCGCTTCAAAAGCTCAAAGAAGGAAATCTGAAGTATCTGTCCGCAAAGACAGGGTGCGGAGATATTTCGCCGCAGATAAGAAAGCATACCAGCGAAAACGGTCAGCAGCCGTATGCGGTCATCGTGACCTGCTCAGACTCCAGAGTAATACCTGAGTGCATTTTCGGCGCAGGTATAGGTGATCTGTTTGTTATTCGTGTCGCGGGAAATGTTATAGACGATCATCAGCTCGGCTCTATCGAGTATGCCGCCGAGCATCTCGGGATAAGGCTTGTTGTCGTCCTCGGACACGATCACTGCGGAGCTGTTGATGCCGCAATAAATCACGATCCGGAAGGATATATTAAATTTATCACTGACGAAATAAAACTTGCGATCGGTGACGAGAAAGACGATTATAAGGCGTGCTGGCTGAATGTACGGCACAGCGCAGACATTATAGAGCAGAGCTTTGAGATACACCGCGAGGAAGAGCACGGTTTGCGGGTGGTTTGCGCACTGTACCGGCTCGCGGACGGAAAAGTAGAGTTTGAGAACTGACAGATGAGTGATAATTGTGACACGCCGGTATATAAGAAAAAATCCGTGAGTTTTTCGCTCACGGAATTTTTATTTATATTACTGTTTCGCCTCTGTATGACAACTCCATATTTATGTCACTGTGTATTTGAAATGTTATCATCAGGTAGATCTTCTGCCGGTAAACCTGATCCTTCCACGTTGCTTTGTGTCTTTTCTTCTTCTGACCCGTTTGCCTCAGCAGATTCATACTGCTGACTATCAGCAGAAGTCACATCTGTAGAATCCGGCTTACTCTGCGCTGCCAAAGCTGCATATTCGCCGAAGATCTCTGCAAAACCCATAAAGTCGGCGGCGTACACAGCCATAGCTCTTTCAAGCTCCGGAGTCCAGCTTTCACGATAAGGGAGCATGCCTGATATGATATCAGCGGTTTCTTTTGCGTATGAAACAGCTTCGGAAGATTCCTCCGAGACATCCTTCTCGTCCGAACCGCTTGCTGCTGCAAGACCTTTGCGATAAACATCGACCGCATGAGCAAGTCTTGCATCGTTATATCCGGCAAATGCAGTTATATTGCCGATCAATGCGGTATCGTCCCAGTTTATCTCAATAGGCTGTTCCTGTGCAGCATCGTCCTCTGTTTCTTCGGTATCGGTGGCATTCTCGCTCATTATAGCAAGGATCTCGCTCTCGATCGTTGTATCTGATGCATCAATATACCCGGCGATCTCATTGTTCAGCTCTATAAACCGAGCCCCGGCTGTTAAGGTAGCCTCTTTTTCGGGTACTCCCCAGGTAGCAGAACCGAGAATAAGCATACCTTTGAGTTGCTTTCCGATTTCGACCAGTTCGGAAACTACTGAGTATGACGCGTCCCATGCCTCATCGAAGGAACATCCTTTGCTTTTGGCTACCCCTTTGGCGCAGGCTGAAGCCATACCCATAATATCTGTTTCGGTATAGTCTGCGAACCTGTTTACTGCTTCATTGAAGGCGCTGTCGGTCCAGTCCACATCAGGGAAATTGAGCTCCTGATAGCTTTTGTCGGGCTGAGACGGTGTCGTTACAACGGGTGTTTCGTTCTTTCCGCAGCCGCACATTCCCGCTGTCATTAGTGCTAACACTGCGATCATTACATTCTTCTTCATTTGTTTTGTCCTCTCTTTTCAGAATATTTGACCATTCGGTCAATTATATTATGATTACGGGAGCGACCGAATAAGAAATAAAAAGAATTACTTTGGGTTAATGATATAATCTTCTTGTATAGTTAACAATAGTTTTCGGTACATTACAAAAGGCTGCCGCACCTTTACGATACGGCAGCCGTTGTTATTCAGTTTATGCGATAGCTATATACTTGCTTTCGGGAAGCTGTTTCTGCGGCTCTTTCTTCGGGATCGTGAGTTTCAGGACACCGTTCTCGAACTTAGCCTTGATATCATCCTGCGTTACGGAATCGCCGACATAGAAACTTCTTGACATTGCACCTGAATAGCGTTCCTGACGGATAAGCTTTCCTTTCTTGTCCTTTTCGTCCTTGTCGAGACCCTTTTCGGCGCTGACTGTCAGGTAGCCGTTTTCAAGCTGCACCTTTATCTGCTCCTTCTTGAAGCCCGGAAGGTCGATATCCGCTTCAAAGTGGTCATCGTGCTCATGCACATCGGTCTTCATTATCCTCGAAGCCTTCTTGCCGTACAGCTTCTTGTCGAGGTTTTCGATATCCGCAAATCTCGGGAAGTCGTAGTCCATAAAATCATCGAATAAGCTTTCACCAAAAATTGTAGGCAGTAACATAGGTCATTCCTCCTTCATACTCATCAACATTATTGCCTCGGAAGCTTTATGCTCCTAATGTTTCTAAGCAGAGGCACGGAGGGTTCGGATATGAGCTGTACATTTTATCGGATCCGTTCTCATATCTTCTCTGTTCCTTTGTTCGATTTATATTATAGCACAATTTTTAGCACTGTCAATAGGAGAGTGCTAACTTTTACAAACTTTTCACATTTGTCATATTTGCGTCACATTATTGGGATTATACAGAGATATGAATATGAAAAAAGCCCGACCTACGCCGGGCTGATATGCGATGTAATTACTTTGCAACTGCGTCCTTGAGACCCTGTCCTGCCTTGAAAGCGGGAACCTTGGTAGCTGCGATCTTGATCTTCTTCTTTGTCTGGGGGTTGACTCCTGTTCTTGCCGCACGCTCACGAGCCTCAAATGTACCAAAGCCTACAAGCTGTACTTTATCACCACTTGCGAGTGTCTCTGTAATGATCTCAGTAAGTGCATCAAGTGCTTTGCCGGAATCCTTCTTGGTGAGTTCTGTCTTTTCTGCAATCGCTGCGATGAGTTTTGTCTTTGTCATTTTAACTTCTCCGTGAATATTGATTTTCTGCCGTGAATATACGACAACATTGATTATTATACAGCATCTGCCGTCATTTGTCAACAAGTTTTGTTAAAAAACTACCTGTAAGCATCAAGCAATTCATACTCGTGTACTGTTGACCTATGACTTATCTTGTAGTATAATGATAGACAGCAAATAATATACGATAGGCAGGAAAAGCAGTGATGAAAAACGATCCAAGAAAGCATTTCTCAGCTCTTGACATAATACATAAGATATTACGAGAGCATATAAGACACGGGGACATCTGCATAGACGCTACTGCTGGGCGAGGCAGGGACACGCTCTTTCTTGCGGAGCTTGTCGGAGAAAACGGAAAGGTCACTGCATTCGACATTCAGGAAGAGGCTGTTTACAGCACTCGCACCCTGCTTCGCGAGCACGGAATGGAAAGTCGGGACTCTCCTTACTTCGTGACGGTGGAATAATGTCACTCATAATCTACTATGGACGCGAGACAGGATTTGATGAAAGAGACGCTCTGCTTGCCTTTCTGCCTACTATCGACAGCGATGTTTACACTGTCATAGAAATGCCCTTTGTGAACCGCACGAATTGCCCGCCTATACCTGTAATCATTCTGAGAGATGAGAAAACAGCACCGCTTCAATGAGACGGTGCTGTTTTTCTGGAAGTAAAATATCAGTACTATGAAGCTTTTCTCTTGTCTGTCATTCGGGTATATACCCGGGAGTAGTCCAGCATCTGTTTACAGTAAGGGCAGAAGAGACCGACCTCAAGCTGCTCTCCGCGCATCTCAAATCCCATTTTCATAATGCCGATAGATTTGTTGGAATCGGAAACTTCCTTTAACAAATAGCTTCTGTATCCCTTTTCACCGTTCTTGACGGCCTCCTGCCGCTGTCTCTTAAAGTGACCGACAACATTATTTACCGGGAGCGGTAGAACAATATACCTTACCATGTCTTCATAAACTGCAATATCGTTCCATAAAAGGAACGACAGCGATTTACCGCAGTTATGGCATATCAGCCCCTCATCGCTCTCCTGATACGCCGCTACTATCTTGGCAAAAAGCTCCTCCACGGATATGTAGCCCTCCAGATACAGCATCTCGGCTTCAAGTGTGACCGCCTTTATACGGATCTCGCGCTTTGACATTGGCAAATCCCTGTACTGTGATACATAGCTGAATGCCTCCGCACTGGTATTCTCTCTTCTTCTTGACCTCATTATCTCAATTTCAGTCATACGAAATCCTCCTTTCATCAGGACCTTCGTATATATTATGATTACGGTCAATAGTAAATATAAAAATCGTATGTCAGCAATTTTTCATTTATATATTGATATATCTACGCATATATGATATAATTATCTAAAATAATTCTGCAGCCATATATGTACGGAGGAAAACTATCATGGAAAATTTCAATTTCTACAGCCCCACAGAATTTGTATTCGGCAAAGGTCGTGCAGCCGAGACCGGACATTTCGTAAAGAAATACGGCGGTACAAAGGTTCTGATACATTACGGCGGAGGGTCGGCAGTAAAGTCGGGACTTATCGGCATTGTCAAAAAGTCGCTTGATGATGCCGGGATATCCTATTGTGAGCTCGGCGGTGTTCAGCCCAATCCCCGTGACACTCTCGTTTACAAGGGTATTGACCTGTGCAGGAGCGAGGGCGTTGACTTCATTCTCGCGGTGGGCGGCGGTTCGGTCATAGATTCCGCAAAGGGCATTGCGATAGGCGTTCCGTATGACGGGGACTTCTGGGATATGTACTGCGGCAAGACTCCTGAAAAGGCGCTGCCCGTTGCAACCGTTCTCACTATCGCGGCTGCCGGAAGCGAAGGCTCCGGCGACTCGGTAATCACCAAAGAGGACGGAATGTTAAAACGTGCGGTAGGCTCCGACCACCTGCGCCCGAAATTCTCGGTAATGGATCCTGCACTGACACAGACATTGCCCGCATATCAGACTGCCTGCGGCTGCACAGATATTATGGCGCACGTTTTCGAGCGTTATTTCACGAACACAAAGGAAGTCGAGATAACCGACCGTCTTTGCGAGGCAGTCCTGCTCACGATAGTGAAAGAGGCTCCCCGCGTTATTGCTGATCCGAACAACTACGATGCGCGTGCAAACATAATGTGGGCTGGAATGGTCGCTCACAATAATATAGTAGGCGTAGGCAGACAGCAGGACTGGAACAGCCACGGGCTTGAGCACGAGCTTTCGGGACTGTACGATGTGGCGCACGGAGCGGGACTCGCGGTGATAATGCCGTCGTGGATGGAGTATGTTCACAAGCACAATGTCCTGCGGTTCTGCCAGATGGCAACAAGGGTGTTCGGCTGTCAGATGAATTTTGAAAACACCGAAGCAACCGCGGTCGAGGGCATACACCGCTTCCGTTCTTTCCTGCACAGTATCGGCATGCCGATAAACTTTGCGGAACTCGGAGCGAAAGAAGAGGATATACCGGTGCTTGTTGAAAAGCTCGGTATAGGAGACGGAAAACTCGGAGGGTTCATGGAGCTTGACAGGAACGATGTGACCGAAATTTACAAAATTGCAGCTCACGCGGAGGTTTAATATATTGAATGAACAAGGATATATTAGCCGATATTTTATTATTCACCAACAAAACCGGCAGCGTTTTATGGCTGCCGGAAATGGAAATACTTTCCCAGAGCGAGGCTGAACATCTTAAAGACATTTGGAACGAACAGTGCGGACTTAACGGTATGACGGTTTTTGCGGCAAACGGTCACGGCGATCTGTACGCTTGGGACGATACGGATACCGTATGGTTTATTGAGGTAGATGAAGGTGTAAAAACTTATTTTGCACCGAATATTGCGGGAGCGCTGTTTCGCAGGATGATTGAATTTGCAGCCGGAGAATACATATTCGGGTTTTGCAAGGATGACGAAAGAGAAGATGACGATCTGATCTCCGAAGGAGAGGCTTTGAAGGTGCTTAAAGATCGTTTGTCTGTATTTGAAAAGTATTTTGACAGTTACGAGTCGGAACAGATAAACGCGCTCATAGAAACAGGGTTTGATGAATATGGAGAGTTACTTTCGTATGAGCAATGCAGAGATATTATTTCCGGCATGGAGAACTTTTTAACGCTCGAACAGGCTGTGGAGCACGCGGAAAAGAATATTCCGAAATATACGGGCTCTATCGGATAATATATGTGCGGAGGACAATATGAAAAGACTTGTGGAAGTGCATTATTTTGTTAAAAGCGGCTGCCGCGACGAGTTTTACCGTCAGATAAACGATAAAGGCATAGCTGCGGCAGCAAGGGCTGAAACCGGCAATGAAAAGTATGACTATTTTTTCAGTCCCACAGATCCGGACGAACTTGTTCTGTTTGAGGTGTGGAGCTCACCCGAGGCAGTGCAGTCTCACATGGAGACAGCTCACTACCGTGAGCTTATGGAACTCAAGAAGGAATTTGTTATTGAGACAACATTTTCGAGATATGATGCCGAGCAGATCTGACTGACAGCATCGGGAGAAATCTGCTATGAGCAAGCTCACCTTCATTTTCGTTCACGGGCTGTCCGGCTGGGGCAGCTACGACTCAATTTATAAGCAAATGCCCTACTGGGGTATGCGCGGCGGCGATTTGATCGCTTTTCTTCGGAAGCAGGGCTTTGACTGCTATGCGGCGTCCGTTTCACCGACCGGGAGTGCGTGGGACAGAGCTTGTGAGCTGTATGCACAGCTTGCGGGAACACGGACAGACTACGGAAAAGCCCACAGCGATAAATACCGTCATGACCGTTTTGGCAGGGATTATTCGTTATGCCCCCTAATACCGGAATGGCACCCTGACACAAGGCTCGTGCTTTTGGGACATTCCTTCGGCGGAGCGACAGTGAGATTGTTTTCGGAGCTTCTGGCGCACGGAGATGAAGCGGAAAAGAGCGCAGGAGCCGACAGTCCATTCTTCACAGGCGGTCAGAAAGAGCGGATACACAGTATCGTGACATTGTCTTCTCCTATGAACGGGACGACCGCGTATGACCTGTTCTCAGATATAGACTTCGACCCTGGCAGCATAGAAGTCCCGCTGTGGAGCAAAGGAGCCGCCCGTATGATGTCGGCAGGAACAAAACCGAAGAAGGACAGGCGTGACCCGAAAGACTATGCGGACTACGATATGCACATAGACAATGCAATCAGAATGAATGAGCGTATTGCGACACTGCCTTCGGTATATTACTTTTCCGTACCGTGCAGCATCACAAAACAAAGCACGGACGGAAACCATTATCCGAACAAAGAGATAGAGCCTTTGTTTTTCATGCGTGCCTGTCAGATAGGCGCATATACGGGAAAAACAAAAGGCGGAATAATTATAGACGATTCGTGGCGGGAAAACGATGGGCTTGTGAATACGGTATCGGCTATGGCTCCGAGCGGAGCACCGTCAAAAGCGTATGACAGCAATGACATTCGTCCCGGAATATGGAATATCTTCCCGACAGTCGAAGGAGATCACATGTGGCTTCAGGGAGGGCTTACACGCAAGCATGATATACGGGATTTCTACATGAAGCTGCTCGGAATGACAGATATTTTATAGCAGAAAGCAGTTAAAAGTCAACAACGGTTGAAGTGAGGCGCATAACAGCAGATCAGTCAGCCGGAATATAAATCAATTTTACAGGAGGTCACCATGAGTAACACACTGGAAGTCATCAAAGCAAGAAGAAGCTGCCGCAGCTTCAAGCCGGAACTCATCGAGCATGAAAAGCTGGATAAGATCATCGAAGCCGGTACCTACGCCGCTACCGGAATGGGCAGACAGGCTCCGATAATAATTTCGGTGCGAAAGAAGGAAATACGTGATAAAATAGCTGCGCAAAACGCGAGGATCATGGGGCAGCCTGAAACCTTCGACCCGTTCTACGGAGCGCCGGAAATACTGATAGTTCTTGCCGACAGGTCGATACCGACATACATCTATGACGGCAGCCTTGTCATAGGAAATATGATGCTTGCAGCGGAGGAGCTTGGAGTGGGAACCTGCTGGATACACCGGGCAAGGGAAGAATTTGACTCTGAGTTTGGCAAGGAGCTGCTCTCCGGACTTGGCATAACCGGGGATTATGAGGGTATCGGACATCTTGCCGTAGGATTTCCGGCTGCACCTGCAAAAGAAGCCGCGCCCCGCAAGGAAAATTATGTATATCGGATCGAGTAATACAGGAGTAAACATTATGGAAAACTACACACTCACAAACGGCGTAAAAATACCGATCATCGGCTTCGGAACCTGGCAGACCCCAAACGACGATACAGGCGTGAACGCTGTGCTTTCCGCACTCGAAGCGGGCTATCGTCACATTGACACAGCGCAGGGCTACGGCAATGAGAGCTCCGTCGGAAAAGCCGTAAGCATAAGCGGCATACCCCGCGATGAAATATTCATTACATCGAAGTTGGCAAACTCAATGCACGGATATGACAATACGATGTCGTCATTCGAGCAGACTTTGAGGGATCTTGGGACTGACCATCTCGATCTGTTTCTTATCCACTGGCCTAATCCGATAAAATACCGTGACACATGGCAGAAAACGAACGCGGAGACGTGGAAGGCATTTGAGGAACTGTACGAGGCAGGCAAGATACGCGCCATAGGTATCAGCAATTTCAGACAGCACCACATCGATGAGCTTATGAAAACTGCGAAGATACCGCCTATGGTGAACCAGATACGGCTTTGCCCGGGCGATACGCAGGATGAGCTTGTCGGGTACTGCAAGGAACGAAACATACTGCTTGAAGCGTACAGCCCGCTCGGTACGGGAAAAATATTCGCTGTACCGGAAATGAAATCCATAGCCGACAGATACGGCAAGAGCATAGCACAGATATGCATACGCTGGAGCTTGCAGAACGGTTTCCTGCCGCTTCCCAAATCCGTAACACCGGAAAGGATCAGGGAAAATCTCGATGTATTCGGTTTTGAGCTTGCTGATGAAGATATGAAAACTATCGCCGGTCTGACAGGCTGTGCAGGACTTGAGAGGGATCCGGACAAAACAGAGTTTTAAGTATACCATATTTAGAATTTTTTAGCGGAAACAAGGATATGAACCGATTTGTAATGATTTTCAAGGCGGTTATTCTAACTTTTTCGTGATCATAATATGGGTGAAGGATATATTAAAGAATATCAGCATTTATATACAAAAAACTGGCGATAGAAACTTTTCATCCTATCGCCAGCCGACTGCATTTGTTAGTCTAACAAGATAAATATTCAGTATCAGTTCTTCCAAATTTTCGGAAAATTTCTAAAAAAGGTTTCCGATTGTATCCGTTTTTGTACGATTTAGACGAAGCCTGCCGACTAAACCGTGCAAAATCTTGTACAGCCCTACCAAATAGTACAACCTACTCACAGTTGGGGTGGTAGAGGCCGTGGGTTCAAGTCCCGTCACTCAGACCATAGAATTGTCCTCGGAAATGGCTTAATGAAGCCGTTTCCGAGGTTTTTCTATTCTGTTGTAAAGTGCTGTGGTCTTCGTTTGGTCTTTATTTTTCGGGAATGTAGTGCTAGAATAAAAATAGTCCATTTTAAACAGACCAATGATATGAGCAGGAA
>CAMVGH010000112.1 GCA_947166945.1 uncultured Clostridia bacterium | reverse complement strand
TAGGTCTCGGTCTTGTCACCGATCTGATGGTGAACAGATTTCTCCGGAATTTCGAGAGGGAAAAGGGAGAAAACGACAAGTGGATGATGGTCACGGTGCGCAAATACTGGTCGGTGTTCCTGAATGTTTTGTACGCGGGAATTCTGCTGTACTGTGTGTTCCGTACATACTACGCCGCGAATATGCTCATGGGGGTGGATCCGAACGCGGACTCCTCACAGGCAGTGGATATGCTCGGTGTGGAGCCGATAATATTCGGACTGCTTTATCTGCTTTATGACATATTGTTCATATTTGTAAAAAGAACGCTCGCCGCGATAATCCGTGATGCAAGGGCTAAGGCGGACGGAGCAGGGAAATAAAACAAAAAAACAGGAGACAACATGATAAGAGCATTATACACAGGAACGGTAAGTGCCTGCTTTGAGCTGGTGAACGATCTCGCGTACAACAGCGAGAGAGAATATACGGTAAAGCTGAACGGGGAAGAGCTGTTCACGGCGGATACCAACGTGTTCTCGCTTTTCGGGCTGAGACCGGGAACGGCATATACCGTTGAAGCGGTGGGATACGGTACGCTTGAATTCATTACCGGGACTGAGACCTGCGCTGTGAACGTGAAGGATTTCGGCGCAAAGGGCGACGGTACGGCGGACGATACACTGAGCATACAGACGGCGGTGAACTGCCTGCCGGCAGGGGGAAGGCTGTATTTTCCGGAGGGCGTTTATTATACCGCCCCGATCAGTCTGAAAAGTCATATCACGATAGAACTTTCCGAAAAGGCTGTACTTCTCGGAAACACCGATACAACACGCTATCCGTTCATACCGGGCGAGCTTACCGACATAAACACAGGCGAGTCCGTGCATTTCGGAACGTGGGAGGGCAACGCGGTGCCGATGCACCAGTCGCTGCTGTTTGCCGAATACGCGGAGGATATCCGGATAGTCGGCAGAGGAACGGTTGACGGAAACGCGCAGAACAGCACGTGGTGGATAAACGTCAAGGAGCAGGAAGTACCCCGTCCGAGACTGATCTTCTTCAACAGATGCAGGGATATCACGGTACACGGGATCACGGCGCAGAATGCCGCGTCATGGCAGCTTCACCCCTACTTCTCGGAAAAGCTCGATTTCCTCGACCTTACTGTGAACGCTCCGAAGGACAGCCCGAATACGGACGCTCTCGACCCCGAAGCCTGTGATATCGTGAACATCATCGGGTGCAAGTTCAGCGTGGGTGACGACTGCATAGCGATAAAGTCCGGCAAGATAGAACTGGGCAGGAAATATAAAAGACCCGCGAGCCGACATACCATACGAAACTGCATCATGCAGTTCGGACACGGTGCCGTGACCCTCGGCAGCGAAATGGCAGGCGGAGTGAAAGACCTTACTGTGGAGCGGTGCTTCTTCTACCGCACCGACAGGGGCATACGCATAAAGACCCGCAGAGGACGCGGCAAGGACGCGATAATCGACGGCGTGACATTTGAGAATGTAAAAATGGACGGAGTCATGACGCCCATTGTCATGAATATGTGGTACAACTGCTGTGACCCCGACAGATACTCGGAGTACAACACCACCCGCGAGAAGCTGCCCGTAGATGACCGTACACCATATCTCGGAAAGTTCACATTCAGGAATATGGAATGTCTGAACTGCCATGTCGCGGCGTGCTACTGCGACGGACTGCCGGAAATGCCGATAAAGGAGATCACGGTGGAGAACATCGTGTTCACGTACGATCCCGAAGCGAAAGAGGGCTATCCCTCAATGAAAAACAACAATGTCCTGATGCGCAGAGCGGGAATGTATTTTGACAACATAGGAAAACTTACCGTAAAGAATGTCCGCGTTGACGGCTGCGACGGAGAAGAGCTGATGGCTCATAATGTCGGAGAACTTATCAAGGAGTAAATATGTACGAAAAGATCGAAAGCTATATAGAACGCCTGCTGGAGGGTTCCACACCAGACAAGCCCCTCTGGAACATAGAGAGCATACAGCTCGGAAAACCCGCGAAATGGAATTACATAGACGGCTGCATGATAACCGCGCTGCTGAGTGTCGCGGAGATCACCGGAGAAAAGAAATATTCGGATTTTGCGGAGAGATTTATTGATTATTATATCGGTGACGACGGCTCTATAAGGGGCTACGATATGGATAAGTACAACCTCGACGATATAAACGAGGGACGCGTGCTGTTCGATCTGTACAGGACTACCGGAAGGGAAAAATACAAGAACGCCATACTGATACTGCGTGAACAGCTCGAAAGACAGCCGCGCACCATAACCGGAAGTTTCTGGCACAAGAAGATCTATCCGCATCAGGTATGGCTGGACGGCATCTATATGGCACAGGTATTCTATGTGCGGTTCCAGAAGGAATTCATAGACGGGGATATCTCCGATACCATGCGGCAGATACGCAACGTAAGAAAGTATATGTTCGACGAGAACAAGAAGCTGCTCTATCACGGACTTGACTGCACCAAGAGCATTTTCTGGGCGGACAGTGAGACCGGACTTTCCTCGAATTTCTGGCTCCGCGCTATCGGCTGGTTCACCGTAGCTCTGGCGGATATCATCGGGTATCTTGACGACTGCGCCGAGAGAGATGAGATAAGCGGTATATTCCGCGAGGTCATCGAAGGCATCGAACAGTACGCCGACCCGGAAACGGGAATGTACTGGCAGGTAGTCGATCAGGGCGGCAGAGAAGGCAATTATCTTGAGACCAGCGGCAGCAGCATGATAGCGTATGCCATGATGAAGGGCGCAAGACTGGGCGTTCTGGACAGCAGGTATTCCGGACTCGGAAGAAAGACCTTTGACGGCATCTGCGGAAAATATCTGAAATTCGGTGAGGACGGACAGATCAGTCTCGGCGGCATATGCTTGGTAGCGGGTCTCGGACCCGCTGAGGACAGACGCCGCGACGGAAGCTACGGGTATTATATTTCCGAGCCTGTGGTGGAGAATGACGCAAAGGGCGTTGCACCGTTCGTTATGTGCTACACCGAGGTAAAGAGAATGGTCATGTCCGGCAGGTCCTGAAGGAAAAGTACAGAATATGAAGAATATAAAGATAGCGTATATCGGCGGCGGCTCGAAGATGTGGGCGCGGGTGTTCATGAACGATCTCGCGCTGGCGGACGGGATCACCGGCGAGATAGCGCTGTATGATACGGATATCGCCGCGGCTGAAATCAACCGCAGGATAGGCGGATATATAAACAAGGCGCCGGAGACTGTCTCGGAGTGGGATTACCGGGTATATGAAAAGATCGGTGACGCTCTGGACGGCGCGGATTTCGTGGTTTGCTCCATACTTCCCGGCACATTCGACGAAATGGCTGTGGACGTGCATCTGCCCGAACAGTACGGGATATGGCAGTCGGTAGGAGATACGGTCGGACCCGGCGGCGTACTGCGGGCTATGAGAACAGTCCCGATATATGAGGGATTTGCCCGTGAGATAAAAACGCACTGCCCGGAAGCGTGGGTGATAAACCTTACCAACCCCATGACCGCCTGCACGAAGACGCTGTATGATGTGTTTCCGGAGATAAAGGCGTTCGGCTGCTGTCACGAAGTATTCCACGCGCAGGAATTCCTGTGCTGTGTGGCTGAGGAAGAGCTGGGCATAAAGCGTCCCTCAAGGCAGGAGATAGTAAGCGATGCCTGCGGTGTGAACCATTTCACATGGATCACCGAGGCTTCATATAAAGGTACGGACCTGCTGAAACTGCTTCCCGGTTTCATTGATAAATTCTACGAAAAAGGCTACTGCGAAAGAGAAGGGATCGCACCGGACGGTTTCCGGGACGATCCGTTCCTGTACGGAAACAAGGTGAAAATGGATCTGTTCCGCAGGTTCGGAGTGCTTGCGGCGGCAGGGGACAGACATCTTGTGGAATTCATGAACAACTCATGGTACATAAAGGACAAGGCTGATGCCGAAAGCTGGCTGTACCACCTTACGACAGTGGATTTCCGCAAAAAGGATCAGGCTGAGAAGATCGCGCTCTCGCGTAAAATGGCGGAGGGCGGCGTGCCGGTGGAAGTGAAGCGCAGCGACGAGGAAGTCGTTGAGATGATGAAGGCTCTGCTGGGGCTGATACCCGCAAAGGTGACAAACGCGAACGTTGTGAATGTGGGGCAGATGCCGGATCTTCCGCTTGGCTCTGTGGTGGAGACGAACTGTGTGTTCGCGCAGAACAGTCTGAGACCGATAACGGCAAAGAGACTTCCTTCCGATGTGAACGCGCTCGTTCTCCGCAATGCGATAAACATTGAAAATACATATAACGGCATAAAGGAACGCGACTTTGAACGTATATTTGAAGCGTTCATCAGCCAGCCGCTGTGCGGCGGTCTTACGGTAGGAGACGCGCGGGAACTTTTCCGGAAAATGGTACGCGCCACGGAAAAGTACCTGAAGGACTACTACCCCATGGAGAGGCTGTTCTGAGTGGGAAACGCATTCATATTCGCGGCAAATTCCGTACTGCCGATAATCATTCTTATTGCCCTCGGGTATGTGCTGAAACGTATCGGGCTGCTGACGAAGGGATTTCTCGATGTGGGCAACAAGCTCACGTTCCGGGTACTGCTTCCCGTGATGCTGTTCTGCAACGTTTATGGGATCGGGCGGATAACGGAAATAAATCTCGTTTTCGTCCTGTACGGAGCGGCAGGTGTATTTGCGGTATTCCTGCTGGCGGCTGCCGTATGCTGCGCTTTCACAAAGGACAGCGCAAAGCGGGGGACTCTTATACAGGCGGTATTCCGCTCAAACTACGCTATAATCGGCATACCGCTCGCGGCGTCGCTTTTCGGGGAAAAGGGAGCCGCTGCGGCGGGAGTGATGTCGGCATTCTGTGTGCCGCTGTTCAACATACTGGCGGTGATAACGCTCACCATATTCAACGGCAGCTCCGAAAAGCGGACGGTAGATGTCAGAAAAGTGCTGGTCGGCGTGGTGAAGAACCCGCTCATAATCGGCACCTTCGCGGGACTGGTGTGTCTTGTCCTGCGTGAGCTGTTCGTTACGTGGAATATAGATTTCAGGCTCAGCGATATCACGGTCCTCTATAAATCTCTGGAGAACGTGAAGTCGATATGTACGCCGTTCGCGCTGATAGTGCTCGGCGGAAAGTTTGAATTCTCGGCTGTTCCGAAGCTTAAAAACGAGATAATCTTCGGAACGGTGCTGCGGACTGTTGCCGTGCCGGTATTCGGACTTTCGACAGCATATCTGCTGAAAGATGCGTTTGCTCTTTCCGGTGAACATTTTGCCGCTTATGTCGGTGTATTCGCGACCCCCGTCGCGGTATCCTCCGCTATCATGGCAAAGGAAATGGGGGCGGACGACGAGCTTGCCGGACAGCTTGTGGTCTGGACCAGTCTTGTCAGCACGGTAACGATCTTCTTTATCGTCACAGCGCTCGTCATGCTGGGTGTGTTCTGAAATAAATGTCCGTTTTGTCCATAAAATCCGACGGTTAGGTTATCGCTTTTGAACGCGGTCGGATTTACAATAAATACAGGCGGTGCGATAAGTTTCGCGGCGCTTTGAACAACATCATGCAAAGGTTATGGGAGGTAACTTATATGATTCTGGATATGTTCAGCTTAAAAGGCAAGGTCGCTGTCGTAACGGGAAGCAACACCGGTCTCGGACAGGGCATTTCAAAGGCTTTCGTAGAAGCAGGGGCAAAAGTGCTCGGAGTTTCAAGGTCTGCGAGTGATGATACACAGAAAATGCTCGGCGAAGAGAATTTTTCATACATCACAGCCGATCTTTCTTCTCTCGACCCGATAGACACTATCATAAACACTGCGGTCGAAAAGTTCGGAAGACTCGATATACTCGTGAACAACGCCGGTATCATCAAGCGTGAGGACAGCATAGATTTCTCGGTCGAGAACTGGGATGTTGTCATGAACACAAACTGCCGCACACTCTTCTTCCTTTCTCAGGCTGCCGCAAGACAGTTCATGAAGCAGAAAAGCGGCGGCAAGATAATCGCGATTGCGAGCATGCTCTCATATCAGGGCGGCATAAGAGTTCCGAGCTACACGGCAAGCAAATCCGCTGTAAAGGGACTTACGATGACCCTTGCGAACGAGTGGGCGAAGTTCGGTATAAACGTGAACGCGATAGCTCCCGGCTATATGGCTACAAACAATACACAGGCGCTCCGCGCGGACGCGGACAGAAGCGCCGCTATACTTGACAGGATCCCGGCGGGCAGGTGGGGTACTCCCGATGACCTTATGGGCGCGGCGGTATTCCTCGCGTCTTCCGCAAGCGACTATGTGAACGGCTTCACACTCGCGGTTGACGGCGGCTGGCTCGCAAGATAACATACGAATATTATAACTCAGGAGGGTATTACATAAAATGGACAACAAACAGTTTCTCGAACAGCTTGAATGTACAGGCATAGTACCGGTCATCAAGCTTGAAAACACAGCCGATGCGGTAAATCTCGCAAAGGCACTCTACGACGGCGGTATCCACTGCGCGGAAGTCACATTCCGTGCGGAGGGAGCGGACAAGGTCATCTCGGAAATGGTGAAGGCATATCCTGATATGCTCGTCGGAGCCGGGACCGTACTCACCACCGAACAGTGCGACAGGGCGATCGAAGCCGGCGCAAAGTTCTGTGTGGCTCCGGGACTTAACCCGAAAGTCGTTGAGCATTGCCTTAAAAAGGGCGTACCGTTCACACCCGGCGTTGCGAACGGTTCCCAGATCGAGCAGGCTATGGAACTCGGACTTGATTTCGTGAAGTTCTTCCCGGCGGAACAGGCGGGCGGTCTTCCGTATATCAAGGCTATCTCCGCGCCTTACTCCTCGATGAAGTTCATGCCCACCGGCGGCGTAAACGAGAACAATCTCAATACATACCTCGCTTTCAAAAAGATCGTTTGCTGCGGCGGCAGCTGGATAGTTCCCGACAAGCTCGTAAAGGCGGGCAAGTGGGAAGAGATCACCGCTCTCTGCCGCTCTGCGGTCAACAAGATGCTCGACTTCGCGGTGTCTCACGTCGGTATCAACTGCGAGAACGGCAATGAAGCGCTGGACGTTTCCGGAAAGTTCTCCGGTCTGTTCGGCTGGGAGCAGAAGGTCGGCGGCAGCAGCATATTCTCCGGCTCCGGTATCGAGTGCATGAAGACGAAGTTCAGAGGTACGAACGGTCATATCGCGGTAGCTACAAACAGCGTGCGCAGAGCCGTATATCAGCTTCAGCACCAGGGTATCGGGGTGGATATGTCCTCCGCCAAGTATGACGCGGACGGCAGAATGACCACAGTATATCTGAAAGACGAGATCGGCGGATTTGCCGTTCACCTCACCGAAAGAAAGTAACCGGACAGACCGTATAAATATCAAGGAGAACAAACATAATGGCAAAAATAGTTACAATGGGCGAGATCATGCTCAGACTTTCCACTCCCAACAACGAGAAATTCATTCAGGCAGACGAATTTGACATCAACTACGGCGGCGGCGAGGCAAATGTCGCGGTGTCGCTGGCGAACTACGGACATGACGCGGAATTCATCACCGCCGTTCCGGACAACCCGATCGGAAACTGCGCGGTAGCTGCTCTGCGCAAATACGGCGTTGAGACAAAGCATATCGCAAAGTGCGGCGAAAGACTCGGCATATACTTCCTCGAAACAGGCGCTTCCATGAGAGCTTCAAACGTGGTTTACGACAGAGCTCATTCCTCTATCGCAACAGCCGACGCTTCAAAGTTCAACTTTGACGAGATCTTCGAGGGTGCTGACTGGTTCCATTTCACAGGTATCACTCCCGCTATTTCGGACCTTGCCGCGGAAGTTACCGAAGAGGCCCTGAAAGCAGCAAAGAAGCACAATGTGACAGTTTCCTGCGACCTCAACTTCCGCAAGAAGCTCTGGTCCTCCGAGAAGGCTCAGAAGGTAATGACAAATCTGATGAAGTATGTCGATGTGTGCATCGGAAACGAGGAGGACGCCGAAAAGGTACTCGGCTTCAAGCCCGGAAATACCGATGTTACAAAGGGCGACCTTGAGCTTGCGGGATACGTTGATATCTTCGGCAGAATGATCGAACAGTTCGGATTCAGATATGTGATCTCCTCCCTGCGTGAGAGCCACTCCGCATCGAACAACGACTGGTCCGCGTGCATCATGGACGGCAAGACAAAGGAGTTCTATCACTCCAGAAAATACAACATCAATCCTATCGTTGACCGCGTAGGCGGCGGCGACTCCTTTGCGGGCGGTCTTATCTGCGGACTGTGCGACGGCAAGGATTTCAAGGCGGCTCTTGAATTCGCGGTAGCCGCTTCCGCTCTCAAGCACACTATCCCCGGAGACTTCAACCTCGTTACCCGTGCCGAAGTCGAGGCACTGGCGGGCGGTGACGCTTCCGGCCGCGTACAGAGATGATGAAGCTGTTTATCCGTGCGCACGACCTGGGCGTAAAGGGAGAGGAGAACATAATCGGCAGACTCGATGAGTTGGGGCTTGACGGAGTTCAGCTCGTCGCGTACAAGTGCCTTGAAGATGTTCAGTATCTGCCCGGAAATATCACCGCGCAGCGTGCGGAGAAATTCCGTGCAGCCTTTGAGAAGGCAGGGAAGACGATACCGCTCATAGGCGCGTACTTCAATCCCGTTCACCCGGACGAGGAGAAGATAAAGAAAGGTATCGCGGTATTCAGGGATTACCTTTCGCTGGCAAAGGACTTCGGCGGCAGTATAGTCGGTTCGGAGACAGGCTCATACAACGGCGACAAGTGGACATACCACCCGCAGAACCGTACCGATGAAGCCGTGGAACGCGTGATACGCACCTTCTCGGAGCTTTGCGGATACGCGGAAGACCGCGGCGTGAATGTCGGCATGGAGGGCGCTTTCGGTCACGTATGCTGGAAGCCGTCGGTGCTTGAATACGCGGTGAAGACGATCGGAGCGCGGAATATAAGAATAATATTCGACCTGTACAACTACCTTGACGGCTCGAATATCGGCAAGATGTACGATATCCTCGAAGAAGGTCTGCAAACCTTCGGAGACAGGATATGCGTATTCCATATCAAGGACTGCACAGTGAATGAGGACGGCTCTCTGAAACAGTGCGGAGTAGGGAAGGGCATCTTCGATTATGACCGCATACTCGCGGAAATAAAGAAGGTCTGCCCCGACGCGAACCTTGTGTTTGAGGGAACGACGGGCGATGATATCGTGCCGGCGGTAAAGCACATCAGAGAAAGAATGTAATATATTAAGGAGCAAATATCACCATGAAATTAGATATCAGATACAGCAATCACCCGGACGACTCGAAGTACTACGATACCGAAAAGCTTCGTAAGAACTACCTGATCGACAAGGTGTTCGAGGCTGATGAGATCGCACTGACATATTCTCACCAGGACAGAATGATAGCGGGCGGAGCAATGCCGGTGAAGACCGAGCTTAAACTCGGCAGCACAAAGGAGCTTGGCACAGACTACTTCCTCGAAAGACGCGAAATGGGCATCATCAATGTCGGCGGCAAGGGTACAGTGGTACTCGACGGCAAGGAGTACGCACTCGGATTCAAGGACGGACTCTATATAGGAATGGGGACAAAGGAGATAGCTTTCCGCTCTGACAGCGCGGACGCACCCGCAAAGTTCTACATCAACTCCAGCCCCGCCCACAAGACCTATCCCACCGTGTATATCACAAAGGATAAGGCTAACCACCGTCCTCTCGGCAGCGGTGAGAATATGAACAAGCGCGTTGTCAACCAGTATATCCACCCGGCAGTATGTGAGTCCTGCTCGCTCCAGATGGGTATGACCGAGCTTGCCCCCTGCAATTCGTGGAACACAATGCCGGCTCATACACATGAGAGAAGAATGGAAGTATATTTCTACTTCGAGCTTGAGGGCGACAATGTGGTATTCCACATGATGGGACAGCCGCAGGAAACACGCCACATCATCATGCACAACGAACAGGCTGTAATCAGCCCGAGCTGGTCTATCCACAGCGGCACCGCGACCAGTAACTATACATTCATCTGGGGTATGTGCGGTGAGAACCAGACATACGACGATATGGACAATATAAGCAACCTCGATCTTAAGTGACCGGCTTTCCGTCGCTGAAAATCCAATAGAAAAGTGTGGGCTTTAAGTTATGGCATATTTAACTTTACGCGGTATCAACAAGATCTACCCCAACGGCTTCC
>CAMVGH010000111.1 GCA_947166945.1 uncultured Clostridia bacterium | reverse complement strand
TAAGGGAGTAGGTCGGGAAACCGGCGCGAGGGTTCAAATCCCTCTTTCTGCGCCAGCGCAGAGCCTGCGCTCCCAAACCGTATGTTACCTTGGTGACGTACGGTATTTTTTTACCTCGCTGTCCGGAGTTATCAGAAAATCTAAAGCGTTCGGTACAGACAGGCTGGATTATACCGCGGAAATAGTCTGTTACTTTTGGCGGCAGATATTGTTGTTATGTTTTTAATAGGACAACCGCAGTAAATCCATATTATAATGCATTTTTTTCATCTTAATCCTGCAAATTTTTGTTTTTTCTATTGACGTGAAAAGGGAAATGTGATATAATATTCACATATTTTGAACAAAAGAAAGATGAGGATATAAAAATGAATGTTGTATGTTTAGATATGGAAGGTGTTCTGGTTCCGGAAATATGGATCGCATTTTCCGAGGCGACCGGCATTCCGGAACTTCGCCGTACCACTCGTGATGAACCGGATTACGATAAATTGATGAAGTTTCGTATAGGCATTCTCAAAGAACACAAGCTCGGTCTTAAAGAAATACAGAATGTAATTGCTACAATAGATCCTATGGAAGGTGCAAAAGAGTTTCTCGATGAACTTCGTTCTATAACACAAGTACTTATTCTCAGCGATACTTTTGAACAGTTTGCAATGCCGCTTATGAAGAAGCTGGACTATCCTACCATTTTCTGCAATTCTCTGGAAGTTGCTTCAGACGGTGAAATTACAGGATATAAGATGAGATGCGAAAAATCTAAGCTTACTACTGTAAAGGCACTGCAATCTATCGGATTTGAAACGATCGCAAGCGGAGACAGCTTCAATGATCTTGCGATGATACAGGCAAGTAAGGCAGGTTTTCTGTTCAAAAGCACGGAAAAAATTAAAGCCGATTATCCCGATATTCCCGCTTTTGAGGAATACGACGATCTGCTTAACGCAATTAAAAACGCACTGTAAAAAACAAGCGGACAGGGATCCCTGTCCGCTTATGTTATTTCGTTTGTTTCTGTACACCGTACTTACGATAAAATGCGTCTATATCCCGCGGCGAACTTACAAGCTCCGAATAATGCAGTTTCTTATCGTATTTACTGTAAAAACCTATAGTCTTTTCACCTGTACAGGTGCTTGACTCGATTTTTATGTCTGTTTCACTGAAACCTTCCGGGATTTGTTCCGAAGTATTCTTTCTCATAGTCATTCCGCCTTTATCTCCCAGTAATATTTCCTGTTACATACAGGAAAGTCGTCCATAACTCCATGCTCAGGGTCGTAAAAGGTGCCTTTTGCATATAATGACCAATGCCAGCACCGAGGAGTTTCAAGACTTAAAACGCAGTATATAGGAAGATCTTTTTTTGAATACGCCTCACGACGCCGGGAATCAAAGAATATTCCGTGTCCGGTAAGAAAAGTTCTCATTTCAGAAAGATTTGTCTCGCGTTCATTTCCAAGTTCATCGCATACCTCATTGACCTTTACCCCGGTTATCATTGCAAGTACTGCCTGCCCGCACTGCAGATCGGTAGGTTCATGGACATATATGATCTCTTTACACATACTCATCAGCCTGTCATTCTCCTTATCAACACCCGTCCGTTCTCTTTGAGCCATTTGCTGCACCTGTCATAGTCAGGAAATACCCTGTACACATCAGCATAGAATTCCTTTGAATGGTCGAGGTGCTTTCTGTGGCAAAGCTCATGAACTACTACGCTGTCAAGCACTTCGGGAGGTGTCATTATCAGAAGACAGTTGAAATTCAGATTTCCCGCGGCGGTGCAGCTGCCCCAGCGTGTTTTCTGATTTCTTATCGTGATACGGTTATAAGTAACTCCCATAAGTTCTGCGTAATACCGGACTCTTCGAGGTATTATTTCGGTCGCCATATCCGCCATTTTGTTAATCTCTTCAGCGGTAAACGGACGGGTCTCCGACAATCTGTCATTTTCAGACAGTCTTTTCCGGACGTGTTTTTCTATTATTCCGGATTTTTCACCAAGAAAAGCCTTGATATCACGGACAGGCATTCTCATCGGAGCACGAACGATAACTTTCCCGTCTGTTCCTATTTCAGCAGTCATAGTCTTACGTTTGCTGCGTATTATTTCAATTTCAGTCGAAATTCCATCAATCTGCATAACTTATCCTCTTTACAATGAAAGGCAATCTATGGAAAACAATGATTATTATTCAAAACGAGTAAGGAAACATATTATCTTTTACGGCAGGGTACAGGGAGTTGGATTCCGATACCGTGCAATGTATGCTGCCGAAAGCTATGGAGTGACAGGCTGGGTACAGAATATGTATGACGGCAGCGTCGAAATGGAAGCGGAAGGCTCCGAAGCTGATATAGACAATATGATACTTACTATCGAAAAAAGTTCATATATAACCATAGATGATATGTCTGTCAGAACTATACCTGTTGAAAACAGCAGGTATTTCAGCATAAGATGATCAGCTCTTCTTATTCTTTTTTTTACCTGAATTTCCGTATTTGATAAGTTTATCGGAATTAACGATCAATATATCATTTTCAGCGGTTACGATATCATCAAGCGGAACTATGGTAAGATTTCCTCTGATTATCAGATAAATCCTTATATTATAGCTGTCGGTGATATCTTTTACAGTAAGTCCCGTCAGCTCACATTTCTTATCGCAGAATATCTCTCCGACTTCCTTTATATCGTGAAACTTACGGTCTGATTTTTCACTCTGCGCAAATTTTTCGACAAATCCCGCACTGATGATACCGGTAGGAACAGCTACGGCACAGACCCCTAAGAATGCTATGATAATAGCAATTATCTTTCCCCCGATAGTTATCGGGTAAATATCTCCGTAACCAACTGTAAGAAGGGTAGATACACTCCACCATATTCCGGAGAATGCGTTTTCAAATGCATCAGGCTGGACTTCATGTTCTGCGCTGTACATTGCGAGAGAAGAGCCGAGAACAAGGATCATGATGAGAAAAAACGATGAAAGAAGTTGTTTGCGCCGTTCCTTCAATACATCTTTGATAAGATTGAACGAGTCATACTGTGAATTGATCCTGAACAGGTGGAATATCCTTACAACTCTCAGCATTCTGAACATTACAATACCATTCAGGAAGAAAAAGGGAAGTATAGTAAGAAGGTCAACTATACCCTCAAATGAAAAAATAAAACGGAATACCGATAGTGTCTTGTTCTTCCGCGGATAGAGATAATCCGCTGTCCATATACGAAGTAAGTATTCAATGCAGAATATTATGATCGTAATGAATTCGATTATCCCGAACGCGGCAGATAACGAACTCAGCCCGCTGAATGTATCGAGAAAAGTAACGAGAATATTTATTATTATAACCGCGGAGATGAAGATATCAAATGCGCGGCTCGCTTTGTCATGCTTGTTTCCTATCTGAATTATATCAAAAATGCGTTTTCTGCTCATAGACATTCTCTTTTCGGATAAACAACATAATTTTCCGGAATATTTCCGCAGTAAGCTGCATAAATATAATAATGAGCCTTTGAAAACATTCAGGTCTTCCGGAAACTTTACGGTTTCCGATCAATCAAAAGTATCGGTTTATTTCCGTGAAATATTGCGGGCAGAAACCGATGCGTCCAACGATAATCCGGTATCACCGGATACTGCTCTCCTCCGAGGGAGAGCTTTTTTATTGTTTACGCGCAAGAAAGTAATCATCGTCCGCTGTATAATACGGACACTTGTTTCTGCCCTCAGTCATAAGACGACAGTATTCGTCTTCGTCCATATTAACGGCGCAGACATACCCTCCGTATTCATCATCATAAACATTGTTGGAACAGGAATCACAGGCAATATCAGCCATTTTCGGTCACCGCCTCTCCGCATTTTATACCGTCAACCGCTGCCGAAACTATTCCTCCGGCATATCCGGCTCCTTCACCGCACGGATAAAGTCCTTTCAATGAGACCGAGTTCAGCTTGTCATTTCGCAGGATCCTCACAGGAGATGAGCTTCTTGTTTCAGGCATGGTAATGACAGCTTCAGGTTCGTTGAAAAAGTCAGCTTTACGCGCAAGAAGGGGAATGCCTTTCCGTATGGTATCTGTTATATAATCCGGAAAAATACTGTCGGGTATGGAAAATTTCACAGAGGGTATATAAGACGGCCTGATTTTTCCAAAGCTTTCAGACAGTCCGGATCTCAGAAAGTCACCTACCAGTGTCACCGGCGCGGAATAATCCGATCCGCCGGCAAGAAATGCGGCTTTTTCTATATTACGCTGGAGTTCACATCCGGCAAGCGGCGAATCTTCCGGTAAATCTTCCGGTTCAACATTTACAAGAAGTGCCGAATTTGCATTCACAGCGTTTCTGGAATATAAGCTCATACCGTTTGTAACAACACTGTTCTTCTCGGAAGCCGCAGCTACAACGTATCCGCCGGGACACATACAGAATGTGTAAAGGCTTCTGCCATAAGGAAGATGTACAGCGTATTTGTAGTCCGCGGGCGGAAGGGCTGGGTGACCGGTAAATTTTCCGTAGAGACTTTTGTTGACATCGCTCTGTAGATGTTCAATGCGAACGCCCATAGCAAATATCTTCTTTTCCATCGCTATTCCCTTATTACAGAGATATTCAAAGGTATCCCGTGCACTGTGTCCGACGGCAAGGATCACATTTTCAGCCGGAAGTTCATATTCTTTACCGTTTTTTTCATAAACAACTCCGCATACGGTATCATCTTTTGAGACAAGGCGTGTAAGTCTGGCTTCAAATATCACCTCACCGCCGAGTGATATTATTTCTTTTCTTATATTTTTTACTACGTCTCTGAGAATATCAGTCCCTATGTGAGGCTTGGCAAGATATAAGATATCCTTCGGCGCGCCGAAACGGACCAATTCTTCAAAGATATGTCTTATGCGCTTATCTCTTATACCGGTAGTGAGTTTACCGTCCGAGAATGTTCCCGCACCGCCTTCGCCGAACTGAACATTGCTTGTTTCATCAAGGATCCCTTTGGTCCGGAACAGCTCTATGGCGGCTAAGCGGGTATCACAATCTCCACCGCGCTCCAGCACGACCGGTCTCATACCGCTTTGCGCAAGGGTGAGTGCAGCAAACATACCCGCCGGACCAAAGCCTGCAACAACAGGCCGTTCAGATCTCATACCGACAATACTGACACTGTAGTTTTCATGAACAACAGCTGAAACCTTGTTCGGCGGAAATTTTTTTAATATGTTCTGTTCATTTTTTACTTCTGCCTCTACAGATACCGTGAAATGAACATCATTTTTCCGTCTCGCATCTACTGATTTCCGGACAATTCTGATGTTTTCAATATCGTTCAGCCTTACCTTTATATCTTTTGCCGTTCTTTGAGCGACCATATCTTCGGTATAGCCGAGAGGTAAATATATATCATTTATTCTGATCATAATATTGCAGATAAAGCCGCATTCCTTCCGGCTGAATAACCGGAGGAAAATGCAAAATCCAGATTATATCCTCCGCAGTCTCCGAAAATATCAAGCATCTCGCCGCAGACATATATTCCGGTTTTTCTTTTAAGTTCAAAAGTGTCGTTGATCTCGTCCGCCGTAATTCCGCCGCCTGTCACCTGAGATCGTTCAAATCCGGCAGTTCCGATAACAGGAAAAGATAATGATTTTATTTTTCTCGCTATACGAGATATCATACGGTCGGTAATATCACGGGTATATCCGATATTTTCCGAAACAGACCGTTTAATGATATAATTGCCGAGGGGACGGGTAAAAATACCGCTAAGATAGTCCTCCGAGGAAGTCTGTATGCGTATGGAGCGAATGTTTTTCAGTAATTCAGATAATTCTTCCAGGCTCATATCCGGCATCAGATCCAGAATAATTTCAGAACTATCCTTATAATGTTCATAAAGATATGAGAGATCGAAAACACATATCCCCGACAAAAGGCCGTCAGTGAACTGTACTTCTCCACAGCTTCCGGCAATAGTCCTTTCTTTTGCTCTGAACGAAACCGCAGCTTCTGCACGCAGACCTTTAAGTGGTTTTACAAGAGCCGGATCTGTTTTCAGGGGGACAAGAGCCGGATAGAAGGGAACCGCTTTGATCTCCATATTCATGCAGATATCAAGGAGACTGCCATTACTTCCGAGAGCTGATTGCGACCTTCCGCCGCCGGAAAGGATCAGTTTTCTTCCGTTAATGATATCGTTCCCGGAAATGATATCATAACCCTTTATCTCCTTTATGTTTTTTACATCAAAACCACATATTTCGTCTATACCCAGCCTTGCGTTCTCAAGCCGGAGTGCGTCAAGAACTGAAGCGGCAGAACGGCACCGGGGATATATCCTGCCATATCCGTCGTCTTCACATAGCAATCCCAGACTTTCAAAAAATAACGGTACTGAAAATCCATTGGTCATATCAAGAAGTTTATTACAGCTCCCATGATACTTTTTCACGGATATTTCCGAGTTTGAAAGATTACAGCGTCCGTTTCCCGTGGCAAGTATTTTTTTCCCTACTTTAGGCAAGCGTTCTATTATTGCCACCCTCAGGTCTGAGGCGGTTCTTTTTGCCGCAGCAGCCGCAGCCAGACCTGATGCCCCTCCGCCTATAATGATTATATCATATTTCTTCATATCATTTCAAGTACAGTTGTACCAAGCATTGTTATTACCGGCAGAGTAACAGCAGACAGAACAGTCGAAACAGCAAATATCTGCGATGCATACTCTGAATTCTTATTGAACCGTATGGCAAACATGGTCCCTATTGTTGCCGCAGGACAGGAGAATTCGATCAGTGAGATCAGCTTTGTCATATCCGAACAGGGAAGGAATATTATCAGCAGGAATCCTATTACAGGAAATACAATGAGTTTTACTGCCGATACAAGATATACCCGCAGATGCTTTACGCTTTTCAGAAGTCCTGCACTCATAATAGAGGCTCCGGCAACTATCATTGCAAGCGGCGTGGTCATCTCCGCCACATTGTTTAAAGCTGTAAAAACAATATCGGGAAGTGTGATATGCAGGAAAAAGCATATCAGACCTGCCGCGATAGAGAGAAGAGCAGGGGAACGAAGCGCGTTCAGGACAGTTTTTTTATTTCTTTCGCCGCTGATCGACATGATACCGTGTGTCCATACGAACAGATTAAAAACTGTAAAAAAACCGGTCTGAATGAATACGCCGTCCGCTCCGAATACTCCGAAAATAAGCGGTGTACCCATAAAGCCGCAGTTGGAATAGATCACACTGAACCGTTCTATGGTACTGTTTCCGGGATCCTTGTCACGGAAAAAGATATGTGACAGAATTATAAAAACGGTATATGTTATCAACGCCATAACAGCTGCCCAGACGAAACCTTCAAGCAGATCCTGCCTCATCTCAGTCTGATACGAAAGAAATATAAGCAGGGGATTCACAACAGTCAGCACAAGATTGGAAAGCTGTCTGCGTCCCTCATCATTTATCAGTTTGAATTTATAGCAGAGTGCCCCGATAACAACAATTATAAACATTATTACCGTCTGCCGGAGCACTGCGATCGCCGATCCGTCCATATAGTCCCGCTTTCCGAAATCTAAAAGATGTGCGGGAAATACAATTCCCGCACAATAATGTTATACATCCCAGCTGTTGAGATATTTTTCCTGTTTTGAAGTAAGCTTATCGATCTCATAGCCCCAGAATCTGATCTTTCTTTCGGCTACTGCCATATCAACTTCCTTGGGGACATTGATAACTTTTTCGGTCAGCTTATCACGGTTCTTTACAAGATAGAGAGCTGACTGAGCCTGTATAGCAAAGCTCATATCCATTATCTCGGCAGGATGTCCGTCACCCGCGGCGAGGTTTACAAGTCTGCCTTCCGCAATTACATTTATTGTATTACCGTTGTTCAGCTTATATGCCATTATATTATTTCTTGCAAGATGGGATTCTACCGCGATCTTACGCAGACAAGCGACATCTACTTCCACGTCGAAATGACCTGCGTTGCAGCAGATCGCACCGTCATGCATCTTATAGAAATCTGCTTCGGTAATGACATCACAGCAGCCTGTTACCGTTACGAAGAAGTCGCCGATCTCCGCTGCTTTATTCATAGGCATTACCGAGAAACCGTCCATAACGGCTTCCATTGCTCTGATCGGGTTTACTTCCGTCACGATAACTCTTGCACCGAGTCCCTTTGCCCGCATTGCAACGCCCTTGCCGCACCAGCCATAGCCTGCAACAACTACATATTTGCCAGCAACGATCAGATTGGTAGTTCTGTTGATGCCGTCCCATACCGACTGACCCGTACCATAGCGGTTATCGAAAAGATGCTTGCAGTCCGCGTCATTTACGAGCATCATCGGGAACTTTAGCTCTCCGGCCTTGTTCATGGATATAAGGCGGATAATACCGGTAGTAGTCTCTTCACAGCCGCCTATTACGTTCGGTATAAGATCCGGCCGCTTATTGTGGATATAGTGAACAAGATCACCGCCGTCATCTATGATGATATTAGGACCCGCGTCAATTACTTTTGAAATGTGATGTTCATATTCTTCCGGCGTACAGTTATGCCACGCAAACACATTCAGCCCCTCATGCACAAGTGCCGCTGCAACATCGTCCTGTGTGGAAAGGGGATTGCTGCCGGTTATGTACATTTCGGCTCCGCCTGCCGCAAGCGTTTTGCACAGATAAGCAGTTTTTGCTTCAAGGTGTACTGAAAGAGCTATTTTCAGTCCGGCAAAAGGCTTTGTCTGCTCGAATTCTGCTTTATAACTGCGCAGAAGCGGCATATTGCGTTCTACCCAGTCTATTTTTCTTTTTCCGTCTTCCCAGAGGTCGATATCACGGATTTCGCTCGACATTTTTATCATTTCCTTTCGGTTAATATTCTGCTGCTATTATAACATATTTCGGTATTTTAGTCAAGCATTGATATATACATCTATCTCGTTATCTTCCGGTTTTTCAAAGATATTTCCGAATTTTTCCGCAAGTCCTTCATCTACATAGTAAGCTGAGGTTTTGCCGTCGGTTATGTCTTCATTGCGTTTCCGGATCCTGCGAGCCCATTCTTCATCGGAAATATCCAGATAATGTATCTCACACGGAATATTATGCTTATTATAGAATTCCCTTGCGAAAAGGCGCTCATCTTTTGTCCACAGACCCCAGTCAAGTACCACATTTATGCCGGATCCGATTATCTCCAGCGATTTTTCAAAAAGAAACGCTTCCGTCTTTCCGACGTATTCATCGTGTTTTTCTCCGGTATCATCTCCGAACAGTGCAAGGATTATCTCGTCAACCGAGAGTATAACTGAATTATATTCTTCGCGCAGTTTCCGCGCGTATGTGCTTTTACCGCTGCATATCCTTCCGCATGTCATTATCACTTTCGGCATCATTGTTCTCCTTTTCATCGGTATGTTTGTTTCTGAGTTCAGTACTTATGACAATGACCGCTATGATCATGGAAATAACGGTCATTACAAGAGCAGCAACATAGATCGTCCATATATCTGAAAAGCTCTTTACCCATGTTCCCAGAAATGCTCCTATGCCATATACGGTCGAAAAAAGAAACGGAAACCCTGCAAAAGTATTATAAATACTGCAAATAAGCGTGTATATCCACGGCAGCATCGAGATACCGAGCATAATGAAAGCTGTTAATTTAAGAATCTTATGCATATATGTCATAGTATCCTGTCCCTTGTTAAGATTACCATTTTCTGTCTTCGTGCGGGCAATACATCATCTTCTTCAAAGCTCTGAATTCGACATAACAGCCGCATTTTCCGCAGGTCCCGTCATTCAGTTCATCACATTTCCTGCATATATCAAGCCTGCGCGCGTATTCGACGTCATCAGTCTTGTCTTCCTCGGGCATAACGGACTTCAGTTCTTCAAGAGACCTGATAAGATCTGCTTGCCCGAGTTCTTCAAGCAGGCATCTCCGGCAGATTATTTTTTCAGACATATCTGTTTACCTTTTTATATTGAATAACGAAAAGTGAATAGTGAATAATACAGAAACATCGCAGAGACTTTCCGCCGCAATACTAAAAAGTATTTACTATTCACTATTCTCGGTCGAATGCTTTAGATTTTCTTAGGGCTGCGATACAGAAAAACCGTCCATTACTGATCAGTAACAGACGGTTTGGGTGCAGCGGCTCGCCGCTGGTGGAGTATAGGGGATTCGAACCCCTGACCCCCACACTGCCA
>CAMVGH010000110.1 GCA_947166945.1 uncultured Clostridia bacterium | reverse complement strand
GAAGTCCTCGGAATTCGACCTCGGAGTTCTTGCGCTCCCGCGTTTCAAGAAGGATTCCACCGACAGAAACAGAACCTCTCCCTTTGCATTCACCGGAAACAAGTTTGAGTTCAGAATGGTCGGCTCGTCACAGAATGTAGCCACCGCCAACATCATACTCAACACGATCGTGGCGGAGGAACTCCGTCAGTTCGCCGACGAGCTGGAATTCAAGTCTGCCGCAGACGGTGAGGCATTCAGCAGAAACGCGTTCGATATCGCGCTTCACGACCTGCTGGTACGTACATTCCGCGACCACAAGCGCATAATCTTCAACGGCAACGCCTACGATGAAGCATGGCTCGAAGAGGCAAAACGCCGCGGTCTGCCGAACCTCGTATCCTGCGTGGACGCTATCCCGCATTTCGAGGACGAAAAAAGCATAGATGTATTCACAAGGCACAAAGTATTCACCGAACGCGAGATACACGCTCGCACCGAGATACTTCTCGAAAATTATTACAAGACCGTCAGCATCGAGGCACACACTGCCATTGATATGGTGCAGCATCAGTATGCTCCGGCGGTAATGGCATATCAGAAGTTCGTCTGCGACACGGCTCTTTCCAAGAAGAACGTAGGTATAGACGCGTCGATCGAACTCGGCATAGCGCAGAAGGTTTCGGCTCTTGCCGCCGATATGGACAGCAGACGCCGCGAGCTTGCCACACTGCTCGATGAAGTTTCTTCCATAGCAGATGTAAAGGATACCGCTGTATTCTACCACGACAAGGTCCTCGCAGAAATGAACCGGCTCCGTGCCGTTGTCGATGAGCTTCAGACCTATGTCGGCGACGATTACTGGCCGGTACCGACTTACGGCGATATCCTGTTCAGCGTACAATAAACCGGAGACGATGCCTCACTTCATGTGGACATCTACCTGCTGATACGGTATTTCGATGTTCTCTTCGATGAACTGCATACGGACGTTCTCGATGACATCGAAATACACGTCCCAGTAATCGGAAGTATTGCACCACACTCTCACGGTAATATCTATACTGCTGGCGCTGTGGGCGCTCATACGCACGAACGGTGTCTCTCCCTCTCCGCGCAGTATCTTCGGGATCCTGTCAAGAGCCTTGCCGATAGCCGTGACTGCCTTTTTGTAATCCGCATCGTAGGAGATGCTGAAAACATGATCGACACGGCGCTTGTCAGCCATAGTGACATTTGTGAGGACGGCGTTGGAGGCTATGCCGTTCGGGATAAAGATAGCCTTGTTGTCAAGGGTCATCAGCTTTGTGTAAAGGATATTGATGTCAGTCACGGTCCCCTCTGCCCCGCTCACACTTATGTAACTCCCCACTCTGAACGGCTTTGCGAAAAGTATCAGAAATCCGCCCGCAAGGTTGGACAGGCTGTTCTGCAATGCAAGACCTATCGCAACACCCGCTGTGGTGATGACTGCGATTATCGAGGTCATCGGGACTCCGAGGACTGTCAGAACAATAGTTATCAGCAGCACATATAGAATGATCTTTACCATTGACCGCAGGAATTTGTTGATCGTCAGATCCATTTTCGAGCGGTCAAGTGCTTTTCCCATGAGTTTTACGGTGAGTTTTGATACCAGAACGCCGAGAATAAGCAGAATTATTGCGAAGATTATGGTCGGGAGCTTGTCGATAAATCCCTGCCACACGTCGTTCAGAAATTTCTGGAGTCCGCTGACATTCTCGACGAGATCTTCGCCGAGTACTTCTGCCACTTTTTCCTTTATTTCGGAAGCTGCCTCGTCCGCAAGGATCATATTATTATACATCGGCATTCCTCCTTAAAGCAGTTCTATACCGCCGCAGTTACGGATACGGAGCTGATGACAGCTTCCTTCACCGAAAAGGCTGTCCATGCCGGCACGGTACTTATCGGCCGCCGCTTTGGGAACGAACGCCTGTATGGTGCCGGCAAATCCTCCGCCATGTACCCTTGTGGCACCCTCTCCCGCAAGCAGTTTCTCACTCATCATCAGAGCAACCGGTATGCCCTGCTCCTGCGGAGTTTTGCAGGCGTACAGGTTCTGAAGGAGCCGTGCGGAGGAATCCCCGGACTCGCGGATAGTTTTCAGGAATGTTTCCATATCATTATTCTCTATGGCTTCAGCGGCGGTCTGCGCACGCTTGTTCTCCGCAAAAAAGTGAGCTGCACGCAGCACGGATCTGTCACCGCATACACGGCGAAGTTCGGGGAGCTTCGAGTAGAACTCGTCCTCGTCCGCCGCGCGGAGCCAGTCCTTGCCGAGCTGTTTGGCAACGCTTATCATCTCCGACGGAATAGCCGAATATTCGTCCGACAGATCGGCATGGCTGCCCTTTGTGTCGGTGATGAACAGGACATATCCGTTCGCGTCGAGGTCGCACTTCGCAGACACGACCTTCGGGGCGGAGGTGTTTTCAAAATCTATGAATACCGAACTTCCCACTGAGCTTGCGGTCTGATCCATAAGTCCGCTCTTCTTGCCGAAATACGCGTTCTCGGCAAGCTGTCCCATTTTTGCTATCTCGATAGCGCCTGCCTTTCCGTTGTTGTAATGCTTGTCTATGATCGTACCGATAAGCACCTCGAACGCTGCCGAGGACGAAAGTCCGCTGCCGCCGAGAACATCGGAAGTGGTATATGCGTCAAAGCCGCCTATGTTCAGTCCGCGGCTCCTGAAACCTGCCGCAACGCCCCGGATAAGCGCGTCGGAGGTACCTTCCTCGCTCTTCTGCGGGGCAAGATCGCTGATATTGACCACATTCATGTTGTGTCCCTCGGACTGCACGCGGATAACATTCTCGTCGTTGAATGCGACAATACCGATGATATCAAGGTCAACCGCCGCGGCAAGCACACAGCCGTGCTGGTGGTCGGTATGGTTGCCGCAGATCTCGGTCCTGCCGGGAGCGGAGAAAAGAGCAACATTATGGTGTTCGGGGAAGAAATTCTCAAAACCTACGCAGGCTCTTATATATCTCTCACGCTGTTTTTCTATTGATCCGTCACCGTAAAGCTCCCTGAACTTTTCGTCAAGTCCTCCCTCTCTTATAAGCTCTTTAAGACCCATTACATTCATATTTTTACGCTCCTTTCAAGCAATTCCCACCGCACAGCGGTCGTGTTTCCTGTCCCGGTGCAGCCGTACCTTCGTGTAAACGGTTACTTATATTTAATGATAACATAAACGGATAACCGTGTCAATCCATACTTTTTATAAATTTTTTTCATTCTTTTTAGCATTTATTACCTCAGGACGGCGTAGAGACGCCCACAGAACGGTTTTCCACAAAACTTCCGTACACCTATTGACAAAATGCGGACAATAGTGTATAATAAATCATACTAATTCAATAGTATTTATAGATATAATAGGAGATACGATATGTCAGAACTGCTTACAATAACCGGTCTGCACACCGCCGCAGACGGAAAAGAGATACTGCACGGCGTTTCACTCAGCATAAATGAAGGAGAAACGCACATCATAATGGGACCGAACGGCGCGGGAAAATCCACACTCGGCTCCGCGATAATGGGCAGCCCCGAATACACGGTGACGGAAGGCAGGATAGAATTTCTCGGCGAGGATATCACCGGCGAGACCCCCGATAAACGCGCAAAAAGGGGAATATTCCTCTCTTTCCAGAACCCGGTGGAGATTCCCGGCATAACCCTGTCATCGTTCCTGCGGAGCGCTTATGAACAGGTGACCGGAGAACGGATAAAGCTGTTCGCTTTCAGAAAGAAACTGAAAGAAGCAATGGACGTGCTGAATATGGATCCCGCCTATGCCGACAGAGAACTGAACGTGGGATTTTCCGGCGGCGAAAAGAAGAAATCCGAAATACTCCAGCTGCTTGTGCTGAAGCCGAAACTCGCGATACTCGACGAGACGGACTCCGGGCTTGACGTAGATGCGGTGAAGACTGTTTCGGCAGGGATCAGGGCATACAGAGAACAGACCGGAGGCTCGCTGCTGATAATCACCCATAACACGAAGATACTGGAATCCCTTACAGTTGACAGGACGCATATAATCGCCGACGGACAGATAGTCTCCGAAGGCGGGGCGGAGCTTGTTGACGAGGTGAATGCCAACGGATTTGAAAAATTCATATAACGGCACAGGTGAAATAATGAAAGAAAAAACACAGGTCGCGGATATCGACCGCGCTTTCTATGATTTCCGCTACGAGGAGGACGAGAGCAGCTTCCTCGGCAGCGGTATCACTCCCGATATAATACGGGAAATATCTGCGGAAAAAGGTGATCCGGAATGGATGACCGAATTCCGCCTGCACTCCCTTGAAATATTTGGCAGGCTGAAAATGCCGGAGTGGGGTCCTTCTGTCGAAGGACTGGACATGAACAACATCGTGACCTATATCCGCCCGAAAGCGCGAATGAAGGATAACTGGAACGAAGTCCCGGACGATATAAAGGAAACATTTGAAAAGCTGGGCATACCGCAGGCGGAGAGAGAATCCCTCGCCGGCGTGGGCGCACAGTACGACAGTGAGCTTGTATATCATAATGTCCGACGGGAAGTCGCGGAGTCGGGTGTCGTATATACCGATCTCGAAAGCGCTATGCACGACGAAAGATACGCGGACATGATACGCTCACACTTTATGAAGCTCGTACCGCCCACCGATCACAAATTTGCCGCACTCCACGGTGCGGTGTGGTCGGGAGGCTCATTCGTGTATGTGCCGGAGGGCGTGAAACTCGAAATACCGCTCCAGTCCTACTTCCGGCTCAACGCGAAAGGCGCGGGGCAGTTTGAGCATACCCTCATAATCGTTGAAGATAACGCTTACCTGCACTTCATTGAGGGCTGCTCCGCACCGAAATACTACGAAGCGGGACTTCACGCGGGATGTGTGGAACTGTATGTCGGGAACAACTCCACACTGCGCTACTCCACCATAGAAAACTGGTCAAAGAATATGTACAATCTCAACACCAAGCGTGCCACTGTCGGTGAGAACGCAAAGGTCGAGTGGGTATCGGGGTCATTCGGGTCGCACGTTTCCTACCTCTACCCCATGAGCATACTGAACGGGCGGGGAGCAAGAGCCGAATTCACAGGGATAACGTTCGCGGGCGAAGGACAGGATCTCGATACCGGGGCAAAAATAGTCCATAACGCACCGGAGACATCATCATATATGAACACCCGCTCCATATCAAAGAGCGGCGGCGCAAGCACTTTCCGCAGCTCGGTCATTATAAATGAGAACGCGGTCGGGAGCAAGTCCGCTGTCTCATGCGAGTCCCTCATGCTGGACGATATCTCCCGCTCCGACACCATTCCCGCAATGATCGTAAAGACGGACAAGGCTGATGTGGGGCATGAAGCACGGATAGGCCGCATAAGCGATGAAGCGGTTTTCTACCTTATGTCGAGAGGGCTGGACGAAAATTCGGCAAAAGCCCTGATCGTGAGCGGATTCGCGGAGAATGTTTCAAAGGAGCTGCCGCTTGAATACGCGGCAGAGATGAACAATCTCATCAATATCGAAATGAAGGGGAGCATCGGATAAAATGACAAAACTGAATATTCTCCCCGTTCCGACTTTTTCCCGGCTGGGTGTTAATTACGCCGAATACGAGGTCGGGAAGCTGAAAACAGAAACCGCCGCTGTTCCGGATAATAAGGAACAGCAGATCATACAGTTCATGGATACGGACGCGGAATTCGCCGTTACTGTCGGAAAAAACGCACGCCTGAAACTCGTGCAGATATTCACCGGGGACTGTGTTTCAAAACTCAGCTCGGTGCTTGAGGACAATTCGCGGCTGGAGCTGATACAACTGTACACCGGCGGCAGCAATATCAGCGAGATAATCACGGAGCTTAACGGATACAAGGCGGCATTTACCGCGGATATCGGCTACGATCTCGGAGGCGGGCATTCGCTCGATATCAATCTTGCCGCAAATCATCACGGCAGGAAAAGCACCTCGGAGATCAGTGTGAACGGCGTCCTCCGGGACAATGCAAAGAAAATATTCAAGGGGACGATAGATTTCAGAAACGGTTCCTCGGGCGCAAAGGGCAGCGAAAAGGAAGAGGTCATTCTCATGGACGAAACTGTGGTGAACAAGACCGTACCGGTGATACTGTGCGCCGAGGAAGATGTCGAGGGCAGCCACGGCGCCACCATAGGCCGCATCGACGAGAACCATGTTTATTATATGCGGTCAAGAGGTATTCCCGAAGAAAAGATCTATGAGATGATAACGCGCTCGAAGCTTGCGCACATCATCGGAAATATAGGCGACAAACAGACTGAAAACCGCATTTATGAAATACTCGGGTGGGGTGATGACATTGAGTGAATACGATCACAAGGCGGATTTCCCCGTTTTTGAGAAATATCCGGAGCTTGCCTATCTTGACAATTCGGCGACCACCCAGAAGCCGCGGCGGGTGATCGAAGCGGTCGAAAAATACTACCGCGAGGAAAACGCGAACCCTCTGCGGGGACTGTACGGGCTGGCTGTAAAAGCTACCGACGCGTATGAGAATGCGCGGGCAGCGGTGAGAGACTTCATCGGAGCCCGAAGCGAACGGGAAATAGTATTAACACGCAATGCCACCGAGAGCCTCAACCTGATAGCATACAGCTTCGGTCGGGCAAATATCGGCAAAGGCGACGAGGTCCTCATCACGATCTCTGAGCATCACAGCAATATGCTGCCGTGGCAGCTGCTTACCGAAGAGAAGGGCGCAAAGCTCAAATACCTCAGATGCAGCGAAAGCGGGGAATACACTGCCGATGCTCTTAAAGCAGCGCTTACGCCGCGCACGAAGATATTCTCCTGTGCACAGATATCCAACGTATTCGGGCGGCTGAACCCGATAAAGGAATTTGCGGAGATCTGTCATGCGAACGGTACCGTGATCGTCTGCGACGGGGCGCAGAGCGTTCCGCATATACCGGTCGATGTAAAGGCGCTCGGCGTGGATTTCCTCGCCTTTTCCGGCCACAAGATGCTCGCGCCTATGGGCATAGGAGTGCTGTACGGACGGGAAGAACTTCTGGAAAAAATGCCGCCTTTCCTGTCAGGCGGCGAGATGATAGAGTATGTCACACTCTGCGGAGCTACCTACGCGGAGCTGCCGCACAAGTTTGAAGCCGGTACTGTCAACGCGGGCGGGGCAGTCGGACTTCATGCGGCGATAGATCATATCCGCGGGATAGGATTTGAAGAGATAGAACGCCGGGAAAACGCCCTCACGCGGCTTGCCGTTGAGGAAATGAGAAAAATACCGCACGTAAACATCGTCGGCGCGGAGGACCCCCGCGATCACCACGGCATAATCACATTCACGATAGACGATGTTCACCCCCACGATACAGCCGCTGTATTCGACGAGGCGGGAGTCGCGATACGTGCCGGTCATCACTGCGCCCAGCCGCTGCACAAGTTCCTGAGGATACCCTCCACTTCCCGGGCAAGCATAGCATTCTACAATGACGAAAGCGATATAGAAAAGTTTATCGGCTGTCTGAAAACAATACGAAGGAGATTGGGGCACAGTGAATAACTTCTACAACGAGATACTTACAGATCACAACCTGCACCCGGTACACAAGCATGAGCTGTCCGGGTGTTCATGCTCGCGGGACGGGATAAACCCGACCTGCGGGGACGAGATAACCTTAAATCTGAAGATAGACAACGGTCTGATAACCGACGGCTCCTTCACCGGGAGCGGCTGCGCGGTGTCACAGGCTTCGGCGGATATAATGCTCGATCTTGTCATAGGAAAGAGCCTTGACGAAGCGGAGCGGCTCCGTGAACTCTTCACGAAGATGATACGCGGAGAATGCAGTGACGAGGAGACCGAAGAACTGGAAGAAGCCGCCGCTCTCGCGGATATCTCCCACATGCCGGCACGCGTAAAGTGTGCGCTGCTCGGGTGGAGAACGCTCGGGGAAATGATCTGAGCTAAGCGGGAACTTTCTGTTAGCCTGAGGACGGTATAAAAATGGCAGACAGCCGAAACTGCCTGCCATTGCAGGTCATTTACCAATCCGGATTGTTATTATCTTGACCTCCGGAGGTAATGATTACATCTTTCGTCTCAAACTCTGTTATCTCCATTTCAGGAGCGAGATACTTTTCTTTCCCCATGATCTCACCCCCCTCACATACAAAAATCACCCGCAAGCGCTGTTAAAAAGCACTTACAGGTGATATTTTTTATATACCAAAAAGACAGAATTATTTCATCTGTCTGTCGAAGTGTAGCAGATCGGAAGCTTTGTCAATAGTTCTGCAAAAAGATTAAAGTTTTCCGTTTCTCTGCCGATATAACTAATGGATAAATATGCCTATCTGCGGAAACATTGCAAGGAGGTGTGGATATGACAGGTGTATCATTCAATATTTCGCCGTATGTTCACAAGTACGAGGCTGTAAAGCTCCAGAAGGGACAGGAAGTCCCGCAGGACAAACAAAGCAATCTGATAAACGGCGATGACGGCGAGCAGTATATGCTGACCGACGCTGCAAAAGAGCAGATGATAAAGGACAAGAAAGCGTTCAACGATGCGTATATGATGCAGGCGCAAATGGCGACGACCAAAGCCAATTCCGAAGCGGAGAAGAAGCACGCCGAGGATCAGGCAAAGGCAATGACCGTTTATCGCAATATGGCAAAGGGCGATATTGTCCCGCCGGGTGACGAGCGCAGGCTTATGGAATACGACAAGGATATGTACCAGTTCGCAAAGACCGCGCAAATGATGGCGCAAGTCGCGGAACGCAAAAAGCACAAGTCCGAATGGGACGAGGACGAAGAACGGGAATATCAGGAAAAGCAGAACAAGCTGAACGAGGAAAGCAACGCGTGGGTCGAAAATCTGAATCCCACTGCACAGGCTTTATATGCCGCCCAGCGTGACGCGATAGTTGAGATAGAAGCTCCGGCTGCCGCGGAGGTGTCGCCTGCTGCAGTTTCAGGCGGTGATATGGGTGCGGTTCTTGATATTAACGGATAAATCAGTTTTATTCAGAGGGAATGCTTGTGAAAAAGAAAGTGATTACAATAGGTTCGGTCATTCTTGTACTTCTGATCTTGTTTATTCCGATACCTCACGGCACATACAGAGATGGCGGAACAAAAGATTACTGTGCATTAACTTATCGGGTAGTTGAATGGAATAGATTCATATATGAATCCGAGTTTCCCGATAATATCTTAAAATATCACAATACAACAGTCTTTTTGTTCCCGAATAATTTCAAAAGTCTTGATGAACTTTGGGAGCGCGAAAAGAGCGGAAATTTTTTAGACCCGGATTATATAGTAGAAGTAAACAACTGAATGATGTTATACACAATAAATCTTTATGTAAAGCAAGGAGGGAGAGTGTTTTTTATTCAGTCTGCGCCGAATAAAACAGAAAATTATAAAAACGAAATCACATATTGACAAATCTCGAAATGTGTGATATAATACATTTCAGAAAGAAGGTGTACCGATGAATATTGATATAATAGAAGTCAGCAAGGCGCTGTCTAATGAGACGCGTGTGAACATACTGAAATGGCTCAAAGACCCGGAGGAGAACTTTCCGCCGCAGGGCGGCTGTCTGAACGAACCCGTTGACCTCAAAGGAGGCGTGTGTGTGAGCAGTATCGGAGCCAAAGCGAAGCTCTCACAGTCAACCGTGTCGAACTATCTCGATTTGCTCCAGCGTGCGGGACTTGTGCTGTCGGAGCGACACGGAAAGTGGACGTACTACCGCAGGAATGAGGAGACGATACAGGCGCTTGGGGAGTTTGTGAAAGAGGAATTGTGATCATACCATAAACCAAATCGAAGTTTTTGAGGGCAACAGAATGGACAATGTAAACAAGACTTTGTATATCCCATTATATGGGAAAGCCTTTGTTAGCAGGAAAAACATTATACTCAAGGATAAAAAGGCTGAAGAAATCTGGGAGAAAGAGAAATTCCCGCTTAAAGGAAAATCCAGGTCAAAATGGCTTGCCTACTATATGGGAATGCGTTCAGCCGTTTTTGACAGGTGGGTTAATGAGCAGATGTCTGTTATGGATGATCCGGTTGTTATTCATCTCGGATGTGGCATGGATAGCAGGATCGATAGGATAGAGCAGAAATATCATATTTGGTATGACGTGGACTTCCCGGAGGTCATTAAAGAAAGAAAACGCTACTTTATTGAAAATGCGGATTACTATATGCTTTCCGCAGATGTGAGAAATCCTGATTGGCTTAGGGATATATCAGAAAACCGAAATGCGATCATTGTGATGGAAGGTGTAAGTATGTATATAAGCACCGAAGACCTAAAGATGA
>CAMVGH010000109.1 GCA_947166945.1 uncultured Clostridia bacterium | reverse complement strand
GGATGGCGCCGCCGATGCAGGTGGCCGCGCCGCCGAAGGGCTCGATCTCGGTGGGGTGGTTGTGGGTCTCGTTCTTGAACATAAGGAGCCAGTCCTCGTCCCTGCCGTCCACATCTACTTTTATGCGCACCGAGCAGGCGTTTATCTCCTCGCTCTCGTCGAGGTCTTTCAGGATACCGTCCTTTTTCAGCTTCTTTGCGGCGAGTGTAGCGATATCCATAAGGCATACCGGCTTGCCCTCACGTCCGAGTTCCCTGCGGTCGAGCTTGTATTCCGCGTAGGTATCCGCGATATATGCGGGCTTGATATCCGCGTTGTCGATGATAGTGCCGAAGGTGGTATGGCGGCAGTGATCCGACCAGTATGTGTCGATCATGCGTATCTCGGTGATAGTGGGGTCACGCTTTTCGGAGGCGAAGTAATCCTGGCAGAACTTTATATCATCGTTGTCCATAGCCAGACCGTATTTCTTCACGAAATCCGCAAGCCCGTCCCTGTCGAGTTTCAGGAACCCGTCGAGTGTAGCTACCTCGGTGGGTATATCGTATTCGGTCTTTAGTGTCTTGTATTCCTCATAGCCGCACTCACGGGCTTCAACGGCGTTTATCAGATAATGCTTTATGCGTGCGAACTCCTCATCGGAGATACTTCCTTTGAGAAGATATATCTTTGCATATTTCACGAGGGGTCTGTCGCCCTTGCAGAGCATCTGTATGCACTGAGCGGCGCTGTCTGCGCGCTGATCGAACTGTCCGGGCAGGAATTCCGACGCGAACATTCTCTCGCCTGCGGACAGCTCCGGCAGCTCATAGAAGATATTGTCAACGGGCGGCTCGGAGAACACGACCGGTATCGAGCGGTCAAGGTCCTCCTTGCTGATATCCTCCACATCGTAGCGGTTGATTATCCGCACACTTTCAAGTCCTGCGATACGGAGCGAGGTTTTAAGGTCGGAAAGAAGCTGATCGCCCTCAACTGCGTAGCGGGGCTTTTTTTCGACATAGATACGGTAAACTGACATAATGCTTGCCACCATTCCTTTCGGTAATTCATATAAAATCATTATAACATTTCCGGACAGGATAGTCAAGGAAAATTATTCATCATTCCCGATCCGCATTCATATTATTGAAAAACGGACAAGTGGGGGCGGTGCAATGGAGGAAGAACGGGAGCGCATACTTGCGGAGATCGGGCGGGTGCGTGCGATGCTGTACAAGAACGGTCAGCTCTTTGACATAGCGGAAGACGACAGTGAGATCGAAGCACTTATCTATGAATACAAGGCTCTCAGTGTCCGGTATTCGGCACTCATCGTCCGTGCGAAGGAGCTTGGGATAATGAGGGGGTATTGAAATGGAGGAGACAGCGGTACTGTGCATACTCGCGCTTATAATGGCGGGAGTATATTCAAAGACGGCGAATCCGAAGATGTACGCGTTCTTCAACATAGCGGCGGGCGCGTTGAGCCTTGTCGGTTCGGAGATATGGTTCCGGGGGAGCGCGGCGGGGATAACACCGTACTCGGCGGCATTGTCGGTGATACTCGGCATACCGGGAACGGCACTGCATTTCTTTGCGGGTCTGATGTAAAGGAGGGGAGAGAATGACGGTACAGGTAATGCAGGCGGGGACTGCGGCAGGGAAGGAAGAAGTCCGTTCAGCGGAAAAGCCGTATATGTACACGCCTGTCACGGATATGTACACAGAACGCGCAAAACGGTACCGGCGCACTGAACGGAAAGCGGGCGCGGCTGTGATACCGGTGGTGCAGCTTCTCATTTCGGCGGGACTGGGCGCCGCGTTATGGGCAGGCGCGAACATTGTCGGCGGGGAGACGGGAGCTTTATGCGAAAGACTTGCGGAACTTTTCCGGTAGGGCTTGAATTCCGGTTCTCGTTCTTTGCGGTGCTGGGGTTCATGATATGCACGGACAGGGAGGGGGTAATGCTCCTGTGCGCGCTGGGGTGCGTAATGCACGAGTGCGGACATCTGGCGGTGATGCTTGCGGAGCGGCGTCCGCCCTCGTCCGTGGTATTCTGCGGCGGCGGCATACATATCTGCGGCGGCAGCACATCACTTCCCGCTGTGATCGCGGGGTGTGCGGTGAATGCCGCGCTTTTTCTTGTGTTCGGACTGATACCGTGGGAGAATGAGAAGATCCGGCTGTTCGGGGTCTGCAATCTGCTGATAGCCGCATTCAATCTCCTGCCGCTGCGGGAACTGGACGGAAAGCGGCTGCTTGACCTCGCTCTTATCCGCGCTTTTCCGCCGGAGAAAGCTGTTCATCTTTCAGAAATATGCGAACAGATAATGACGGTCATTGTCCTGCCCGCCGTGATACTGCTCGTGTTTTCGGGGTATCTGAATTTTTCGGCTGTTATCTTCTTCTTTTATATTCTGGCTGTTGATATACTCGAAAAATTATAGGCTGTATCGCGGAATTGTCTGTGCTTTTTCATCTGTCTGTGTTTTCTTTTTTTCTATTGATTTTCGGGTTTTTATATGTTATAATAAAAGGAATAAGATATATAAAGGAAGTTGACAGATGTACAAGGACAAGCTTGACAGGATATTGCTGAAAGTGCAGAAGCCTTCGCGCTACATAGGCGGCGAGCTGAACTCGGTGGAGAAGGACAGGGACAAAGTCTCGATGCGGTTCGCGTTCTGCTTTCCGGACACTTATGACATAGGAATGTCGCACCTCGGAATGAAGATACTCTATTCCCTGATAAACGAGGTCCCGGAGTACTGGTGCGAGCGGGTGTTCATGCCTCTGCCGGACATGGAGGAGCAGATGCGGAAGCACGATATCCTGCTGTACGGGCTGGAGAGCTTAGAGCCGATACGGGACTTTGATCTTATAGGGTTTACGCTGCAATATGAGCTGTCCTTCTCGAATATCCTTGCTATGCTCGATCTGGCGGGACTGCCGGTCTATGCGAAAGACAGGCAGGGGCTTACGCCGATAGTCTGCGCGGGGGGACCATGCGTATGCAATGCCGAGCCGATAGCGGATTTTGTCGATCTGTGCATACTCGGTGAGGGCGAGGAAGTGGAGATCGAGCTTATGCGGCTGCTGGAGCAGTGCAAGGCGGAGGGCGTCACAAAGCATGAGTTCCTTGTCCGTGCCGCGCAGATAGAAGGCATATATGTACCGTCGCTTTATAATATAGAATACAGCGAGGACGGCACAATAAAGAGCGTCACGCCGTCGGAGGGCGCTCCGTACAAGGTAAGAAAGCGCATCATAAAGGACTTTGACCGGGTATTCTATCCGGAAACATTCGTGGTGCCGTTCTCGGAGATAGTACATGACCGTGCTGTTGTGGAAGTGCTGCGGGGCTGCATAAGGGGCTGCCGCTTCTGTCAGGCGGGATATCTGTACAGACCGTTCCGCGAAAAGACCGTGGAAACGATAGAGAAGGAGACTATATCCCTCTGCGAGACCACGGGCTATGACGAAGTATCCCTCACCTCACTCAGCACAAGCGACCACAGCGAGATAGAGCGTATGCTCGCGACCCTTGCGAACTATTCGGACGGGGCGCGGGTGAATCTGTCGCTGCCGTCGCTGCGTATAGACAGTTTCAGCAAGGAGCTTGTTGACAGGATAAAGAGCGTCCGCAAGAGCGGGCTGACATTTGCGCCGGAAGCCGGAACTCAGCGGCTTCGTGATGTCATCAACAAGAACATCACCGAGGAGAATGTCATGAACAGCTGCCGGATAGCGTTTGAGGGCGGCTATACGGCGGTGAAGCTGTACTTCATGCTGGGACTGCCCACCGAGACCATGGAGGATATCGAGGGGATAGCCGATCTCTGCCAGAAGATAATCGACCTGTACTATTCCCTTGAAAACCGTCCGAAAGGCAAGGGCATAAAGATATCGGTCTCACTCTCCACCTTTATCCCGAAGCCTTTCACGCCGTTCCAGTTCGAGCCGCAGCCGGAGGAAAGCGTTATCCGCGAGCGGCAGAAACATCTTATGGAAGTCATCAACACCAAGAAAGTGACGGTGAGCCGTTCGCACTTTGACGTTACGCATCTTGAAGCGGCGCTGGCGAGGGGCGACAGGCGGCTCTCGGCTGTCATTCACGCGGCATGGAAGAAGGGGTGCAAGCTTGACGGCTGGACGGAATACTATAAATATGACAAATGGATGGAAGCCTTCAGGGAATGCGGTATCGACCCGGCGTTCTATGTGAACCGCCCCCGGAGCTATGACGAGATAATGCCGTGGGATCACATGGACATACTGCTCACGAAGGAATTTCTTATCCGCGAGAATATGCAGGCGCATGAAGCGCGGCGCACTCCCAACTGCCGTGAAGCGTGTGCGGGGTGCGGGGTGAACAAGTGTGTCGGAAGACCGTGCTTCAAGTACAGCGGTAACTGACAAACTGTCCGGTATCTATTCAATTTCCGTGTTACGGGTTTAAGTTTAGGATCAAACCCTTTTTAAAGGGTTTGCCGCCGGAGGCACTCAAGCGCAGCGACCACTCAAGCGTCAGCGACATTCAGGGGGCTGGGAATGGAAGTATTGGATACTGTTTTCGGATATATTCTGATATTCGGTCTGGGGCTGTTCCTATATATAATGAACTGGGTATGCTTCATCAACAATATGATACCCGGGCGGAAATGGTCATCTCTGGTGCCGCCGCTGGGGGGAGCGCTGATCGCGGCGGGCATACTGATCGCGGGAGGCGGCTGGTGGGCGCTCGTGGGGCTTACCGACCCGTTTTTCGGGGTGCTTATTTATTCGCTTCTGACAGGAGCGTTCGGGAAAATGCAAAAATCTGACAAGGAAGAAACAAACGAAAATGGCAAACACGGTGACTAAGAATATAAGAGTATTTTTCTCAAAAACGGGCAGGGCGATATATATTTCCCACCTTGACCTTTACAGGCTGTTCCAGCGCTCTATAAAGCGCAGCAAGCTGCCGGTGTGGGAGACGGAGGGATTCAACCCGCACGTCTATATCACATTCGCGCTGCCGCTGGCACTGGGTACGGCGGGGCTGCGCGAGAGCCTCGATATGAAACTCACAGAGGACATAAGCACGGAAGAGCTGATAGCGCGGTTCAATGACGCCCTGCCGCGGGATATCCGGGTAACAGACGCGGCGGAGCCGGTGAAAAAGCCTACGGAGATAGCGCTGTCGGAGTACGAGGCGCATTTTGAGTGCGACGGCGCGAAGTTCGCGGGATTTCTCTCGGGCGAGCATATCATGACCGAGAAGAAGACCAAGCGTGGCATAACCGAGCTTGACCTGAAACAGCACCTCACGATACTTGAACAGTCGGACGGGTACCTGCGCTTCACGTTCCCCTCCGGAACAGAGTTCAATATAAACGCGGGACTGCTGTTCGACGCGTTTGAAAAGCAGACGGGCGAGGAGATATATTCCCTCCGGATAACAAGGACGGCAATAAAATGCCGCGATGGAGAAAATTTTCAATGATTTTTGGTAAAATTGCAAAAAACTCTTGCAATTCAGAAAAAAAAGTGTTATAATATAAAGGCATTTGTAACCGTCACATATCGTGACGAGGGTTAATGCAATGGGCAGAAAGCGTTCTGTCCGCATTAAACGGGTATTCCTCTGCATACGGCCGGCAAAAGTGCCGTCCGGCGGTGAGGCGCCGTAAAGGCAGGTACCGTAAGGTGCCGAAGCCCCGCTCTATAAAAGGTGTGCAAGAATATCGCAGCAGGAGGAAAAAAGAAATGGATGCACTGAAGATCATCGCACAGGACAGCATGAAGACCGAAGCTCCGCAGTTCAACGTGGGCGATACCGTAAAGGTACACGTTCGTATCTCGGAAGGCGACAAGTCGCGTATTCAGGTCTTTGAAGGCACGGTTATCGCCAAGAAGCACGGCGGTATCAACGAGACATTCACAGTAAGAAGAGTGGCTCACGGCGTAGGTATCGAGAGAGTTTTCCCGATCCACAGCCCCTCTGTTGACAAGGTGGAAGTCGTAAGAGCCGGCGTTGTCCGCAAGGCAAAGCTTTACTACCTGAGAGACAGAGTAGGTAAGGCTGCAAAGGTTAAGGCGAAATATTGATTTCCTCTTACCGGGAAACGAAAAGGTGATAACGGGAGACCGTTATTGCCTTGCTTCGTTTGCGGGGTGCCGGAAAGGCGCTCCCATGCAGGGAATGCCGCGTGAAGCGGTGATTTCCGATGAATTGAATGTGCGGGAGGGGTGAGCGAAAATGAGCGAGGAAGAGACAGCGGTCTCCACGGAAGCGGAGGCTGTTCAGATGCCGAAGACAAAGCGCCACGGCATAGCCGCGGAGGTGTATGACTGGTTCGACAGCATATTCTACGGACTTCTCATACTCACGCTCGTGTTCGTGCTGGTGACCCGTACCACGACCGTGGACGGCACCTCGATGCTCCCGACACTGGAGGACAAACAGCTCCTGCTCGTGTCGGACTTCGCATATACCCCCGCATATAACGATATAGTGGTCGTGTGGTCGGATACGCTGCCGAATGACAAGGACGGGTACGGAAAAGCAATAGTAAAGCGCGTTATCGGGCTTCCGGGAGACCGTATCAGCATAGATTACTGGGCGGGTACCGTGAGCAGGAACGGGGAAGTCCTTGAGATCACCGAAAAGGACGGCGTACTGTACGAGGACGGCCACATGATAAACGACACGACACGCACCGATGAAGGTCTGGGCGGCGAGTTCACCGTGCCGGAGGGGTGTCTGTTCGTAATGGGCGATAACAGGAACGGTTCCACCGACAGTCGCAGCAGGCTGGTCGGATTCATCGACCGCCGCAACGTGGTGGGAAGAGCGTATCTGCGAGTGTTCCCGTTCGATAAGTTCGGCGGACTGTACGGCTGATAACGGAACGGAGACGGGAAATGGCATACGAAAGCGATATACAGTGGTTCCCCGGTCACATGACCAAGACCCGCAGACTGATAGAAGCGGATCTGAAGCTTGTTGACGCGGTGGCGGAGGTAGTGGACTGCCGTATCCCCGAATCGAGCAGAAACCCTATGATAAATGAGATCGTGGCAAACAAGCCGCGTATCATAATCATGAACAAGTGCGACCAGGCGGACGACAATATAACCGCCGAGTGGCGCAGATACTACGAAAACAAGGGCATAAGAACGATAGTATGCGACTGCCGGAGCGGGAAAGGCATAAACAGGTTCCTGCCCGTTCTCAAATCCGAACTCAGTGAACTTCTCGAGCGCAGACGCGTCAAAGGCACTATCGGAAAGGCTCTGCGCGTTATGGTACTCGGCATACCGAATGTCGGCAAGTCATCATTCATCAACAGAATGGCGGGGTCGCGCAAGACAAAGGTCGAGGACAGACCCGGAGTGACCCGCGGCAAACAGTGGGTCACGATAGACAGGGAAGTGGAGCTTCTCGATATGCCGGGAATACTGTGGCCGAAGTTCGATGATAAACAGGCGGCTCTGAAACTCGCGTTCACCGGTGCGATAAAGGACGATGTGACCGATGCGGAGAGCCTCGCGGCGGAGCTGGGAGCAATACTCGCGGAGAATTACCCGGAACGGCTGAAAGAGCGGTATAAGCTCGACAGCCTCGAAGGAAGCATACCGGAGCTGATAGCAAAGAAGCGCGGAATGATGCGGTCGGGCGGCGTACCGGATACCGAACGGGCTGCCGCCGCACTGCTGGACGAATACAGGAGCGGTAAAATTGGCAGGATCTCTCTTGAAAGACCGTGAGCTGCTGGAGCGGTTTGAATTTGACAGCGAATACCGTAGGAAATACGGCGTGATATGCGGCATAGACGAGGCGGGCAGAGGTCCGCTGGCAGGTGCGGTATATGCGGCGGCGGTGATACTGCCGGAGGGCGTGTTCATAGACGGGCTGAATGACAGCAAGAAGCTCTCCGAAAAGAAGCGGGAAGCACTGTTTGACGAGATAACCGCCTGCGCGGTGTCATACTGCGTTGCGACGGCTTCGGCGGCTGAGATAGATGAACTGAATATACTGAATGCCACTATGCTCGCCATGAAGCGGGCGTTCGGCGGACTTTCGGAAAGACCGTCATACGCGCTTATCGACGGGAACAGGGTGCCGGAACTGGGAATACCCGCGGAAGCTGTGGTAAAGGGCGATTTCAGGTCGGCGGACATAGCGGCGGCTTCGATTCTCGCGAAGGTGTCCCGTGACCGCTATATGAAGGAGCTTGACGAGAAGTACCCGGAGTACTGCTTTGCGAAGCATAAGGGCTACGGAACGGCTCTGCACTATGAAAAGGTGAAGGAGTTCGGGTTCTGCCCCGAACACCGACGCTCTTTCTTTAAGAAGCACAAGGTATGAGCGCGGGGAGCGACAAAGGAAAAGCGGGCGAACAGTACGTCTGTGAATACCTTATGAACAGCGGCTGGAACATCGCGGCGAGAAATTACCGTATCCGCGGCGGCGAGATAGATATAGCGGCGGAAAAGGGCGATGTACTCGCGTTCGTCGAGGTCAAGACCCGCAGAGCGGGGACCCTGTCGGGCGGGGCGGAAGCTGTGACGCACGGAAAACAGAGCCGGATAATAAAGACCGCCGGAAGGTATCTCGCGGAACACCCCACGGACGCCGGCACGATACGGTTTGACACGGCTTTTGTGACGGTCGCGGCGGAAGATGAGCCGAGGGTGCTCGGCATGGAATATATCGAGAACGCGTTCGATGCGTTCTTTGTCCCGGAAGATATGAACAATTTTTAACTCTATGGAGTGATATTTATGAACTACAAAAGCACACGAAACAACGGAATAAGCGTAACAAGCGCGAAAGCCATAGCGCAGGGTCTTTCGGAGGAGGGCGGACTGTTCGTCCCCGAAAGCATACCGGCGCTCACAAAGGACGAGATAATGGCGCTCTGCGAAAAGTCCTATCCCGAAAGAGCCTTCGACATTTTCTCGAAGTACCTCACCGACTTTTCGGAGGACGAGATAAAGTACTGCGTGAACGGCGCGTATTCCGACAGGAATTTCGACAGTGAGAACATATCGGAGATCTCTCATCTCATGACCGGCACTTATATCCTCGAACTGTGGCACGGACCCACCTGCGCGTTCAAGGATATGGCGCTCCAGATACTGCCGTACCTGCTCACCGTGTCGGCTAAGAAGGTAATAGACGGCAAGGAGATAGCGATACTCGTGGCTACATCGGGCGATACCGGAAAGGCTGCGCTGGAGGGCTTCAAGGACGTCCCCGGCACTTCTATCACCGTGTTCTACCCCGAGGACGGCGTGAGCGATATGCAGAAGCGCCAGATGACCACGCAGGAGGGCGGAAATGTCAATGTATGCGCGGTAAAGGGCAACTTTGACGACTGCCAGAACGGGGTCAAGGCGATATTCACCGACGAAGCCGTCAAAGCGGAGCTTGAAAAGATGGGCAAGACCTTCTCCAGCGCGAATTCGATCAACTGGGGCAGACTTTCCCCGCAGATAGTTTATTATATCTCGGCGTATGCGTCACTTGTAAAGAGCGGCGACATAGAATACGGCGAGAAAGTGAATATAGTAGTGCCTACGGGCAACTTCGGAAATATCCTCGCGGCATACTACGCAAAGGAAATGGGACTTCCGGTGAACAGGCTGATCTGCGCTTCCAACGCGAACAATGTCCTCACCGACTTCATCAATACCGGCGTATATGACAGGAACAGACACTTCTACACGACCATATCGCCGTCCATGGATATCCTCATTTCGAGCAACCTCGAAAGACTGCTGTACCACCTCACAGGCGGCGACGACAGGCAGATCGCGGAGTGGTTCGGAAAGCTCGCAAAGGACGGAAAGTACGAAGTAACGGACGAAGTAAAGGCAAAGATAAAGGAACTCTTCTGGGCGGGCTGCTGCGATGACGCGGCTACAAAGGGCGCGATAAAGCAGGCGTTCGACGAGTATTCCTATCTTATGGACACACATACCGGAGTAGCCTACAAGGTATATAATGATTACAAGGCTGCGACCGGCGACAATACAAAGACGATCATAGCTTCAACGGCAAATCCCTACAAGTTCGGCAAGGCGGTATATGAAGCCGTGGGCGGCAATACCGACGGGCTTGACGAGTTCACGATAATCGACAGGCTCGAAGAGCATACCGGCACACAGATGCCCGCACCTCTCGCCGCGACAAAGACCAAGGCTGTACGCTTCACCGGCTCGGTGGAGAAGAGCGGTATGGCAAAGGTCGTTCTGGATTTCCTCGGGAGCAGATGAGCGTTTACGCGATAGCGGACCTGCACCTTTCTCTGGGTGAGGAAAAGCCTATGGATATCTTCCGGGGCTGGCACAACTATGTTGAGCGGCTCACGGAGAACTGGAACAGCGTGGTGGAGGACACCGACACCGTGACTGATAGAGAACATCTTCTTCAAGAACTCGCCGCTGCACGACGGGGCCATGGTC
>CAMVGH010000108.1 GCA_947166945.1 uncultured Clostridia bacterium | reverse complement strand
ATTGAAAATGTCTGTTGAATTCATACATGAAAAAAACTGCCTTACGGCAGTTATAAAAGGCGAGATAGACCACCACTCGGCAGCGGAGATACGGATAATGACGGACGGGGAGCTTGAACGGACGATGCCGGGAATGCTCATCTTTGACATGAGCGGGGTAACGTTCATGGACAGCTCGGGCGTGGGACTGATACTCGGACGTCTGCGGGAAATGCAGCCGTGGAACGGCAGGGTGAAGATAGCCGAGCCGTCGGAGCGGGCGGAAAAGATACTGCGGCTGTCGGGACTGGGCAGCCTCATTATTAAGAAAGCGGGGAAAATTCAGAATGCGGGAAATAAATAACTACATGAAAATAACTCTGGCGGGTCTCTCCAGAAACGAGGGGCTTGCAAGAATGTGCGCGGCTGCGTTCGTGTCACAGCTCGACCCGACCATTGAGGAGATAAGCGATATAAAGGCAGCAGTCTCCGAAGCCGTCACAAACTGTATCGTGCATGGGTACCGCGATACTATCGGAGACATAGATATCCGCATGAAAATAATGGACGGCGATACCGTGTACATAAAAATATCCGACAAGGGAGTCGGCATAGATGATATAGAACAGGCAATGCAGCCCATGTTCACCACCGCCCCGGACGGCGAGAGGGCAGGGCTGGGTTTTGCCGTGATGCAGAGCTTCACCGACAAGCTGAAAGTAAAAAGTACCCCGGGTAAGGGTACAAGCGTGACTATGCTGAAAAAGCTCGGACGCAGGGGTTGAAATGGACAGAATGACCGACGAATTCGCCGAACAGAATATGGGGCTCGTTCACGCCCTCGCCAACCGCTTCCGCGGGAGAGGGATAGAGTATGAGGAACTCGTCTCGGCAGGCTGTATGGGACTGGTGAAAGCAGCCCGCGGCTTTGATGAGAGCCGGGGACTTTGCTTCTCCACTTATGCCGTGCCGGTCATACTCGGCGAGATAAAGCGGCTGTTCCGGGACGGCGGCACCGTAAAGGTGAGCAGGACGATAAAAGAGCTTTCTCTGAAGATCACCGCTTACAGGGAGAAATGCTCCGCGGACGGGCGCAGTCCCACTGTCGGCGAGATCGCGGACGCCCTCGGAGAAAGCGAGGAAAGCATCACCGAGGCTATCGCGGCTTCCCGTCCTGCCCTGTCGCTCACGGCGGCGGACGAGGAAGGCTCGGAATTCGATATCCCCGTTGAACCGCCGCAGATACGCGCCGCGGAACTTATCGCGCTCGGACAGTGCCTTGACACGCTCTGTGCCAATGACAGGAAACTGATATATCTGCGCTACAAGCTGGAAAAGACCCAGTCCGAGACCGGCAGACTGCTCGGAATGACGCAGGTGCAGGTCTCGCGGAGGGAAAAGAAGATACTCGACGAACTTCGGACGATGCTGGTATAGCTTATTTAAGCGCCGCAGTCATCTGTCCCACATACTCTCCGATATGCGGGGCTGCGTCCCTGCCGTATTTCGCGGCGATCTTCACTATTGCCGAGCCGACGATAGCGCCGTCCGACAGAGCCGCCATTTTAGCCGCCTGTTCCGGGGTGGAAATGCCGAAGCCTATGGCACAGGGAGTTTTCGTATATTTGCGGACAGCTGCCGTTATCGCGGCAATGTCCGTTTTTATTTCGCTGCGCACTCCCGTGACGCCGAGACTGGACACGATATAGATGAAGCCCTCGGCTTCCCTTGCTATCATTTCTATGCGCTGCTCCGAGGTGGGGGCGATCATTGATATGAAGTCTATGCCGTGAGCCTTGCAGACGGGGGCGAAATCCGCCTTTTCCTCGAAAGGAACGTCCGGCAGGATAATGCCGTCAATTCCGACCTCCTCGCATCGTGCAAGAAATTTCTCCGTGCCGTAGGAGAATACCACATTTGCGTATGTCATGAACACGAACGGGGTCTTTACGTCCTTGCGAAGCTCCCTCACAAGATCAAATATCTTGTCGGTTGTCACTCCTCCGCTCAGGGCGCGGATATTGGCTTCCTGTATCACTGGGCCTTCGGCTGTGGGGTCGGAGAACGGTATGCCAAGCTCGATGAGGGACGCGCCGTTCTTCACCATTTCCCGTACTGTCTTTGCGGTAGTTTCAAGGTCGGGATCCCCGCAGGTAATGAACGGGATAAACGCCTTGCCGTTTTCAAATGCCTTTGCTGTATTACTCATAGATGTTCTCCCCTCTGTATCTTGCGATAGCGGCGCAGTCCTTGTCGCCGCGTCCGGATATCGTGATGACGATTATCTTGTCCCTGTCCATTTCCGGCGCGATCTTTACCGCGTGTGCGACCGCGTGTGCGGATTCGATGGCGGGGATTATGCCCTCGGTCTTTGCGAGAAGCTCGAAAGCATTGACCGCCTCGTCGTCCGTTACCGCCACATACTCGGCTCTGCCGATATCGTGGAGGTATGCGTGTTCGGGACCTATGCCGGGGTAGTCGAGACCCGCGGATATCGAGTAAACGGGGGCTATCTGTCCGTATTCGTCCTGGCAGAAGTAGGACTTCATTCCGTGGAAAATGCCAAGACGTCCGGTGTTTATGGTAGCGGCGGTCTCGAAGGTGTCGATGCCCCGTCCCGCGGCTTCGCAGCCTATCAGCCGCACGGACTTGTCCCCGATGAAGTGGTAGAATGAGCCGATAGCATTTGAGCCGCCGCCCACACAAGCCATTACAACGTCGGGAAGCCGTCCTTCTTTTTCAAGTATCTGCTGTTTTATCTCCTTGGAGATGACAGCCTGAAAGTCGCGCACTATGGTGGGGAACGGGTGAGGACCCATTACCGAGCCGAGACAGTAGTGGGTATCGGAGATGCGGCTCGTCCATTCCCGCATTGCCTCGGAGACCGCGTCTTTCAGAGTGGCGGTGCCGGTTGTAACGGGAACTACCTCCGCCCCCAGCAGCTTCATGCGGTAAACATTGAGCGCCTGTCTCTTTGTGTCCTCCTCGCCCATGAATACCACGCACTCCATACCCATGAGCGCGGCGGCGGTGGCGGTAGCCACACCGTGCTGCCCCGCTCCCGTTTCGGCAATGAGGCGGGTCTTGCCCATTTTCTTTGCAAGCAGAGCCTGCCCCAGTACATTGTTGATCTTGTGTGCGCCCGTGTGGTTCAGATCCTCGCGCTTCAGCCAGATCTTTGCACCGCCGAGCTTTTCGGTGAGCTTTCCGGCATAATACAGCCGTGACGGTCTGCCCGCGTAATCGTTGAACAGCGCAGTAAGCTCCGCGTTGAACTGCGGGTCGTCCTTGTAACGGTTATAGGCTTCCTCCAGCTCTATCACCGCGTTCATAAGTGTTTCGGGGATATACTGCCCCCCGTGTGTTCCAAATCTTCCTTTGCTCATTTCGTTTCCTTTCTTGTGATAACAGTCGCTTGCGCTTGAGTGGTCGCTGCGCTCAAGTGCCTCCGGCGGCGTCTGTCGGTCAGCCCCTCTGGCTCCTTCGTCGCCACCTCCCCAGCGGGGAGACCACCCCCTTTAAAAAGGGGGCTGGATCCCCTAAACAAACCGCTTCGCCTTGCAGTGGGGGGAGGTATTGCCCCTTTTCAGAGTGAGCGCGAAGAAGCGATATCAGAAGCTGTCTGCTTTCCTCACTTCTTCAACAAATTTTCTTATTTTATCGTGATCTTTTTGTCCGTCTGTCTCTACTCCCGAGCTGACATCGACACCGTAGGGACAATAGCGTGTCACCGCCGCCCCCACATTCTCCGGGTCAAGCCCGCCCGCAAGATAATACAGCCTGTCAACGTCCTCAAGATTGTCCCAGTCAAAGCTCTCGCCTGTACCCCGCCCGTTGTCAAGCAGCAGCATATCCGCCGGTGTCTGCATCGCTCTGTCAATGTCCGAAGCGCCCCGCACCGTGAATGCCTTCATTACGGGCAGCCCCGTGAGTTCCTTCACCCGCTGTACGGTCACGGCGTCTTCCTTGCCGTGTAGCTGTATCACATCAACAGCCCCTGAACTGGCTATATCGCATATCGTGTCGATATCCGCGTCCACGAATACCCCCACGGTCTTTATGCGCCTGTCAAGTATCCCGCGGAATTTCAGCGCAGTCTCCGGTGTGATGTAACGCCTGCTCTTCTCCCAGAGTATGAACCCCGCCAGATCGGGCAGCGCTTCATTCAGCGCCGTGCAGTCCTCTTCGCGCATTATCCCGCATATCTTTATTTTTGTCATTTTTGCAGTCCTTTCAGCTCCGCAAGAGCAGCCGCTTTGTCCGGCGCCCGCATGAGCGTTTCGCCCACCAGCACCGCGTCAACACCCGCGTTACGGAGAGCCCGTATATCCCCGGCAGTCCTTATCCCGCTTTCAGCAACGAATACTCTGTTCGCCGGTACAAGCTCCCGCAGCTTCACGGCGTTGTTGGTGCTTACAGAGAAATCCTTCAGATTGCGGTTGTTCACGCCGATCACCCGCGCACCCGCGTCAAGCGCTGTTTTCACTTCTGCCGCGTCATGCGCTTCCACAAGCGCCGACAGACCGAGCGTATCGCATATCCCGATGTACTCCGCAAGCCTGTCCGCGCCAAGCAGCGAGCATATCAGCAGCACTGCCGACGCTCCCAGAGTTCCCGCTTCATATATCATATATTCATCTATCGTGAAATCCTTGCGTATGCAGGGTATCTTCACCGTGTCCGCTATCTCGCGGAGATAGACGGTACTTCCGAGGAAATGCTCCGGTTCGGTCAGCACGCTTATGCAGTCCGCGCCCGCCGCTTCATATTCCCGCGCGATATCCCGATACGGGAAATGCTCCGCTATTATGCCCTTTGACGGGGACGCTTTCTTGCACTCGCAGATAAACGCGATATCTTCCTTTTTCAGCGCCTTTTCAAATTCAAATCCGCGCTTCGGCATCGCAAGAGCCTTTTCCTTCATTTCCTCCGCGCAGACCGACTTTTTCGCGTTCTCCACTCTTATACGGGTACTTTCCGCTATTATTTCAAGTATATTTTCCATAAACTTTCTTCAGTCCCGATCACCGGTTTGATATTTCTATAAACTTATCCAGTACTTCCATTGCCTTGCCGCTGTCGATCATTTCAGCGGCTTTTTTCACGCCCTCAGCGAAACTTTCCGCCGCGCCGCCGACATAGATAGCGGCGCCCGCGTTCATCAGTACGGCGTTACGCTTGCTGCCGCGGTCTTCTCCGGAGAGTACAGCCCTCGTGACAGCGGCATTTTCCTCCGGCGTACCGCCGACGATCTCCGACTTGTCGCACTGTGCGAAGCCGAAATCCTCCGGCTTTATGGTGTATGTCTTGTACCAGCCGTCCCGGAATTCGCAGACCTTCGTGGGGGAGCTTACCGATATCTCGTCGAGCTTATCCGTACCATAGACCACCATTCCGCGCTTCATTCCGAGTGTCGTCAATACCTGCGCTATCGGCTCGACCAGATAATCGTCATATACTCCGAGTACGATATACTGCGGGCTTGCGGGATTTGTGAGCGGCCCCAGTATATTGAACACCGTCCTGAACCCAAGCTCTTTTCTTATCGCGCCCACATACTTCATTGATGTGTGGTACTTCTGCGCAAAGAAGAAGCATATCCCCGCCTTATCCAGCAATTCCCTGCACTTATCCGGCGAAAGGTCGATATTCACGCCGAGCGCTTCGAGGCAGTCCGCGGCGCCGGACTTTGAGGAAGCAGCTCTGTTTCCGTGCTTTGCGACTTTCACGCCTGCCGCCGCAATTACCATAGCCGACGTGGTGGAGATATTGAAACTTGACGCGTTATCGCCGCCTGTTCCCACGATCTCGAGCACATCGAAATCATGCTCCATCTTTGTCGCGTGATCTCTCATAGCCGCCGCGCAGCCCGATATTTCGTCTATCGTCTCCGCTTTCGCGCTTTTTGTGGAGAGTGCCGCGAGGAATGCGGCATTCTGTGTCGGGGTAGTCTCGCCGCTCATTATCTCGTTCATTACCGTGTATGCTTCATCGTATGTGAGATCCTGTTTCTGTACTATCTTGACTATAGCTTCTTTTATCATTTTTATATCCTCCAGATTTATCAGTGATTTTCAAAGTTCGTACTACCTCCGCCCGCTGCAAGGCGAAGCGTTTGGGTCCAGCGTCACGCTGGCCGCCGGAGGCACTCAAGCGCAGCGACCGCTCATGAGGAAATTCTGCAATATCTGCTTGCCGTCGGGGGTCATGATGGACTCGGGGTGGAACTGGACGCCGTAGATCGGGAAAGTGCTGTGGGCGACCGCCATTATCTCGCCGTCGGCTGTACGCGCCGTCACCCGCAGGCACTCCGGGAGGGTGCTTTCGTCCGCCGCAAGGGAATGATAGCGGGCAACAGGCGCCCGTTCGGGCAGTCCGCCGAATATCGGGCAGGAGCGGTCGAACACGACCTCGGACTGCTTGCCGTGCATGAGCTGCTTCGCGTAGGTGATCGAAGCGCCGAACGCGGCGCAGATCGCCTGATGTCCGAGACATACACCGAATGTCGGGACAGTCCTGCCGGCTTTCTGTATGACCTCTATGATGTTCCCCGCGTTCTCCGGTCTGCCGGGCCCGGGGGATATGATGATATGCGACGGGGCAAGCGCCGTTATCTCGTCCGCTGTCATATCGTCGTTGCGTATCACCTTTATATCCGGGGCGATCTCGCCCACAAACTGATATAAGTTATATGAAAAGCTGTCGTAATTGTCTATGAGCAGTATCATTCTTCAAGTTCACCCGCCTTTTCGAGTGCGCTTATCACGGCTTTCGCCTTGTTGATGCACTCCTGATATTCCTTCTCCGGTACGGAATCCGCCACTATGCCTGCCCCGCTGCGGACAAAGACCTTACCGTTCTTCTTGTATGCTATCCTTATCGCTATGCAGGTGTCGAGATCGCCGTTGAAGGCAATGTAGCCTATCGCCCCGCCGTATATGCCGCGCTTGTTGTTTTCAAGCTCGTTTATCAGGCGGCAGGCGCGTATCTTCGGCGCTCCGGAGAGCGTTCCCGCCGGAAGTACCGCGTTCACCGCGTCAAGGGCGTCCTTGTCTTCGCGTATCGTTCCGCGCACCGTTGAGCCTATATGCATCACATGGGAGAACCGTTCTGTCGAATGGAGCTTCTCCACCTCCACCGTGCCGAATCTGCTGATCTTGCCGAGATCGTTGCGGCCGAGATCCACCAGCATATTATGCTCGGCAAGCTCCTTCTCATCAGACAGCAGATCTGCTTCGAGAGCCGCGTCTTCCTCCGGTGTCCGTCCCCGCGGACGTGTCCCCGCAAGCGGGAAAGTGTGCAGCACCCCGTTTTCGAGCTTCACCAGCGTTTCCGGCGAAGCTCCCGCGACCTCCACATCAGTCCCCGAAAAGTAGAACATATACGGTGACGGATTTATGGTGCGCAGCATACGGTATGTGCCGAGGAGACTGCCCTCAAACGGCGCCGAAAGCCTGTTGGACAGCACTATCTGGAAGATGTCCCCCTCCTTTATATAGTGCTTTGCCTTTTCTACCATACCGCAGTAGGCTTCCTTGCCGAACAGCGGCGTGATCTCGCCGGTTATCCTGCCCGCCGGTTCACGTTTGCGCTCACCGTGCTCCAGCAGTCCGATCATATTCATGATCTCCCGCTTTGCGCGGTTGTATTCCGTTTCGATATCCTCCGACAGCCTTATATTGGCTATCAGGATTATTTTGTGCAGGTAATTGTCAAAAGCTATCACCTTGTCGAACAGCATCAGGTCAACGTCCTTGAAATGCTCGCTGTCGTCGGTGTCTGTCTTTACCGACGGCTCGCTGTAATTGAGAAAATCGTAGGAGAAATATCCCACAAGCCCGCCGGTGAATGCGGGCAAGCCCTCTGTTTTCGGGCTTCTGTACTTTCCGAGAAGCTCCCGGAGCACTGCTGTCGGGTCCGCTCCGTTCAGCTTTATGTCTCCCACTCTCATTTCCCCGTCAACACAGGTGATATCTGTCTTCGGGTCATATCCGAGAAATGTGTAGCGCCCCCATGTTGCGCTCTCCGACGCGGATTCGAGCATATAGCAGTGTGTGGAGACATTTTTCAGTATGCTCAGTACCCTCAGCGGGGTGAACATATCCGACAGTATCTCGCAGCTTACGGGGAGAATATCGTATTTTCCCTCGTCGGCGTACTTCCGGACTGTCTCGATGTCGGGTGAAAATGTGTACATTTTTTTCCTTCCTTTCTGTGCCGGTATGAATTGCTTGTGCGGGAAAGGCTGAAAAACAAAAAGCCCGTCCTCAACTTTACAAAGTCAAGGACGAGCATAATAATACTCGCGGTGCCACCTTGATTCATGACAGAAATGTCATGCACTTTGCGGGATACAAGCATATCCCCGATAACTTACGCATATCATCTCGTCGCAGTTTTACCGGCGGCTTTCGCCTTTATACCGACTGCGCCCTCCGCGGGCCATTTGCCGGACTGTTTCACGCCCGGCTCTCACCTGCCCGGGCTCTCTGTCGAGTCATGTTCCGACTTTATCTCCGCATCAACGGTTTAACGTAATATTACCACAAAACTCCGAGTTTGTCAATAGGCTAATCAAAATTTTTTCAAAAAAATCTTTAAGTAAATTTTAATTACAGCTTTAAGTTCAGTTTAAGTTTCAAAGATATAATAAAACTACAGAAATGAAACGGAACTACGGGGGAACCCCGGACACGTGTCAGACATCACAGACATTCAAGGAGGACCTGTTATGAAACAGTACATCAGCAAGAAAGCAATAAGCGCGGCGATAGCGGCACTGCTGGCGGGGTCGCTCACCGGAACGACGGTATTCGCCTATAGCGGGGATTACGACTACCTGCTCACATTCAACGGGGACACCGTCACAGCTTCCACCGACGGGAACGGCGCGGCAGATACCGCGGAATACAGCATCGACGGCACAACGGTCACTATCGCGGGTCTCGGCACTTACGTCGTGACCGGAAGCAGCGACAGCGGAAGCATCTCGATAAAGAAGAACACCGACGGTGTGACTCTGGTATTTGAGGATCTTACCCTGTCGTATGCGGGCGACACCGAGAATACCGATACCGTGACCGTCGGCAAGAATTCAGCCGTGGATATCGTGATAGAAGGTGAAAACACCATTTCCAATTCCAATGAGGACGGCGCTGTCATCAAGATCAAGAGCGGCGCTTCGGTGACAATAACCGGCGACGGCGAGCTTACAGCCGATGCCTCCGAAGGAAAGAACGGCATCAAGGGCGCCGAGAGCGCTTCCCTCATCATCGGTGAGGATGCGGAAGACGGCTTCACACTTACTGTAAGCGCCGCAAATAACGGTATAGCGAGTGACGGCAGCGTAACAGTCAACGGCGGCACGGTGAATATCACTTCCTCCGGCGACGGTCTTAAATCCTCCCCCGATGAGGGCGATGAGACTTCCGAAGGAACGGTCACGATCAATAACGGCACTGTAAGTATAACAAGCGCCGAAGACGGCGTACAGGCGGACGGCGGCTTCACTATGAACGACGGTACCCTCACGGTCACTGCGGGCGGCGGAGCTTCCAACGCAGCAAACCTTGACGAGGACACCAGCGCCAAGGGCATAAAATCCGACAGCTATATCATTATCGCCGGCGGAGATATCACCATCGACTCCGCGGACGACGGTATCCACCTCAACGGCACCACCGGCAGCGAGTCTGTTGACATCACAAGCGGTACCATTACCATACGATCCGGCGACGACGGTATCCATTCCGATTATACCCTCAATGTCGGCACGGAAGGCAGCGGCGAGGGACCGTCTGTCAATGTGGAACAGTCTAACGAAGGTCTTGAAGGTGCGGTCATCAACCTGAACTCCGGCGAAGGGAACATCACCGCTTCCGACGACGGCATAAACGCGGCAAACAGCGATCTTGACAATTATGATTTTGAAATAAACATCAGCGGCGGTACGTGGTACGTCAACGCGGGCGGCGACGGTATAGACTCCAACGGCGACCTGAATGTGAGCGGCGGTGATACTATCGTCTTCGGCTCGGCGGACAACGGCAACGCGGCTCTCGATGTGGGAGACAACAACAATCAGTTCAGCGTGACCGGCGGCTCGATAGCGGGTATCGGTATGAGCGGAATGTCGATATATCCGTCCGGCGGTACATATCTGACATTCGGTTCGGCAGGAATGGGCGGTTTCGGACAGCAGAACGGCGCCGGAAATGTTTCCGTGAGTGCAGGCTCGACCGTGGAGATCAGAGATCAGCAGGGCAATACGGTATGGTCCGCTGTCGCGGCAAAGAGCGCCAACAGCATAGTCTATGCCTCCTCCGATCTTACCGCGGGCGGCATATACACGCTTTATGTAAACGGCAGCAGTGTAAGCTCCGTGACCGCGTCGTCGGGAAACGGCTCCACAGGCGGCATGGGCGGACAGCCCGGCGGAATGGGAGGTCAGCAGGGACAATTCCCCGCAATGCCCGGCAATCAGAACGATCAGGGCAGCCAGC
>CAMVGH010000107.1 GCA_947166945.1 uncultured Clostridia bacterium | reverse complement strand
ATATCAACATAAACTCTGTAAGACAGTTTGTAGGGCATAAGGATGAAAAGACCACACTTAATAACTACTGCTATGACAGAAGCTCTGATGAAGAGAGATACAAGAAAATGGAGCTTGCACTCGCCTGATTACAAAAGTGTAATCAAGGTGTAATCAAAAAATACGCTGTTTTATTTCCAATTACACTTAAAAAATCAGACTTGTCGAAAATGCGAAACCCCTTGAAAATCAAGGGCTTACAATGAAAAAAGGAAGTGCATATGCACTTCCTAAGATGGTGGAGCGTAGGGGATTCGAACCCCTGACCCCCACACTGCCAGTGTGGTGCGCTCCCAGCTGCGCTAATACCCCGGACATAATATTATCACTGTCTATGCCGAATGCTTTAGATTTTTACAAGACTTGCGTGATACGACACAAGAATCCGCCCGCAGATGAAACTATAGGCGGATTCGCGGCGTTTTTTCCCCGCTGGTGCGGGTAACAGGAGTTGAACCTGCACGGGGGATCCCACCGGAACCTAAATCCGGCGCGTCTGCCAATTCCGCCATACCCGCAGATTTTCAGGCGGCACTGCCCATAAAACGAGCAATGCCGTATTATTTATGAGATATCTATGTGATGAGGGTGTCCTTTGACAAACTCTATCGCATTGATGCAGGCAACGCGTACATCTATAGAACGCTGCTGACCCATTGTATTATTTATCTTTGAAAACAGCGCCCCTCTTTCAGAGCTTACATATTTAGGCGGAAGTGCATTAAGCGCAAGGCACTTCATATCATTCATGCAGTGTTCACATCTGCAGCATTCAGGGTCTTCTTTCAGCAATTCATCGAGCGCGGTATCTACCACGTTTTCCATTGTATTTACTACTGCCATATCAATTTCCTTTCTGATCTGTATAACAAGTTCAGATCAATTCACACAATAATATTATACTATATAAAAATAAATTTGTCAACAAAAATCGTCAAATTGATAAAAATATATTTATTCATGCTTATTTCAGGGTATATTTTAAAGAAAATAAAATTTTTCGCTCTTTTAGTATTGCATTTGAGAGCTTTTTTTGATATAATAAAATAAATATGTGAAAATAAGGGGATAATCATGAATAAAGTACAGAATGCAAGGCGTGTTGTCATAAAAGTAGGTACATCGACCCTTTGTTATAAGACAGGAAACCTTAATCTCAGACGTGTGCGGAAGCTGATAGAAGTTATGTCCGATCTTAAAAACGAAGGTCACGACATTATTTTTGTCACATCAGGCGCTATAGGTATAGGCGTAGGACGTGCCGGACTATCAAAAAGACCGACCGATATACCAACAAAACAGGCTTGTGCAGCTATCGGCCAGTGCGAGCTTATGAACATATATGACCGCGAATTCTCTAAATTCAATCATACCGTTGCGCAGCTTCTTGTCACCAGAGATGTGGTAAGCAACAAAACACGTCATGAAAATGCTTTCAATACCCTGCACAGACTTCTTGAAATGAACATAGTCCCTATCATAAATGCGAACGATACCGTATCTATAGATCAGCTTGATTTCGACGAAAACGATACGTTGTCCGCTGTAATGGCTCAGCTCTGCGAAGCTGATCTTCTGGTGATACTTACGGATGTTGACGGATTATACGATATGAACCCTTCGGATCCGAACGCAAAGCACATACCGCTTGTCACAAAAATCACCGATGATCTTATAAATTCTACAAAACAAAAGGGAAGTGAACTTGCAAGCGGCGGTATGATAACAAAGCTTGAAGCGGCTATGATCGCGGGAGAAACCGGTATTCCCACTGTGATAATCAACGGAGATGACCCCGAAAACCTCTACAGGATATTCGACGGCACCGCTAAATGTACGATATTTGACTTAAACTGAAATAACAAGGAGTATTTATATGAGCTATATAGACGAACTCGGAACAGCAGCAAAAAAAGCAGCTTCCGATATGACAACAGTCGGTACAAAACAGAAGAATGCAGCTCTTGAAGCAATAGCTGAAAGCCTTGCAGCAAACAAATCCGATATAATCAAAGAGAATAAAAGGGATATAGAAAACGCAAAAGTAAACGGTATGTCGGACGCCATGATAGACAGACTTACCCTGACCGAAGCCCGTATTGACGGTATGAGCGAAGGGGTGCGTCAGGTAATGGCGCTGAAGGATCCGATCAACGAAATAATAGGCGGTGAAGAGCTTCCTAACGGTCTGAAAGTTGAAAAGATCAGGGTGCCGCTCGGAGTTATAGGGATCATTTTTGAGTCCCGCCCCAATGTCACGGTAGATGCTGCGTCCCTTTGCCTTAAATCCGGCAATGTCTGCATTCTCCGCGGAGGCAGCGATGCTATTTACTCAAACAAATGCTTAGTCGGTATCATGCGTGACGCGTTAAAGCGGACCGGTCTTCCCGAAGATGCCGTTCAGCTTGTCGCGGATACTTCACGTGCGGTCGCCGGCGATCTGATGAAAGCGGACAAGTACATAGATGTCCTTATTCCCCGCGGCGGCGGCGGACTTATCCGCTCTGTACGGCAGAACGCCACAATTCCCGTAATACAGACCGGCGAAGGCAACTGCCATGTCTATGTGGACAGATTTGCGGATATCGATATGGCGGTAAATATCACAGACAATGCAAAAACGCAGCGCCCGAGCGTATGCAATGCTATTGAGACAGTTCTTGTTCACAAAGATGTAGCTGAACAGTTCTATACAGCACTTAATGCGAAATGGGGCGGCAAAGTAAAGATCTATGGAGATGAGATCTGCGCAAAATATATGAATGTTGACCGACCTGCCACCGAAGAAGATTACGCAACGGAATTCAATGATTATATTATTTCCGCAAAGACCGTTTCCGGCATAGATGAAGCGATAGAGCATATAAACAGGTACGGCACCAAACACAGTGAATGTATAGTCACCATAAACCTCGATAATGCTGAAAAATTCCGCAGATGTGTCGATGCTGCCGCCGTTTATGTAAATGCAAGTACCCGTTTCACCGACGGATTTGAATTCGGATTGGGGGCCGAGATCGGGATTTCTACCCAAAAACTTCACGCAAGAGGTCCTATGGGGCTGAAAGAGCTTACTACATATAAATATCTGATCAGCGGTAACGGACAGATCAGATAAAGGAGATAAAATGTCCTCAAAAAACAAGAACAAAAATAAGAATAAGAAAAATCAACCCTCCGTTTCAGCAGATCTTACGACCCAGAAGCTGACCGAACAGCTTAATTCGGAAGACGAAGAAGACACCGGCAAAGACGATATTCTTGAACAACTCGAACGCAGTGCGAGAAAAGCGGAAGCAAGAAAAGCTGAAAGACTGCGTAAGGCGAAAGAAGAAGAAATAAAAGCAGAAAGGGAAGAGAAGGCTGCCGCAGTGGAACAGACGATGGTTCTGCCGGAAATAACGGAAAATGAGCCGGAAGCAGTTGCTGCTGAAGACAATAAACCAACATCTTCCGAAAAAAACATCGAAAACGATGTTAAACAGTTTGTTCCGCACACCAGGCGCCCCGAAAATGAAGATCCCACCATAAATGAAGCTTTTGTCGGAGAACCAGAAGATATCACCGGCGAAAACTCAGTGGAGGAAGTACAGTCGGAAGGCGAGTCGGAGACAGTCAGCGAACCGGAGCACCCGAACAAATTCTATCTTGTTTTCGCAATATTTGTCATTATAATGTCGGTAATAGGAGTTGTTTCGTCCGTTAATTTCTGTACAAAAATAATATCCGATATTGCCAATCGTACAGATCTGAAAAATGAACTGACACTATTCCTGTACCCGATAGTTTCGGTAGATCCCCCGGATTGTGATACGGTTGAAGATGTACCGTCCACAATAATAGTTGAATCAGCAACATGGAAGATAATTCTTACCGGAGACAACACCAATTATGAAAAGCTGTACAACACATATATGTATGTTCCGGCGATCGATGTTGAATTTGCGGTAAGGTCTATCTTCGGTTCATCTGTGGATATAGTTCATCAGACTGTAGGGACCATGGACATCATGTTCACATATATCGAAGATATGAACTCGTATCTTGTTCCGATCAATCCGCATTATACGGCATATTCTCCAAGAATAACGGATCTCACAAATATTGGTGAGCTTTATACAGTTACAGTAGAGTATATACCGCCTTCAGCCCTTGCAGTAGAGGGTATTGATTTTGAAGTCTCTGCCACCAAAACAATGGTGTACACACTCTCGAAAAGCAAGAACAGTGCAGTTCTGCATTCTATAAAGAACATCACAAGAATCGGTAATTCCTATGAATATTGATAAAATTTGTCCCGATAACATCAAAGCTGTAGTTTTCGATCTTGACGGTACACTTCTTGATACAGAGAAACTGCTGTTCAGGTATTGGCGGGAAGCTGCCGCACATTTCGGATATAATATGTCCGGAGAACAGGCACTCACTCTAAGAAGCCTTACCCACAAGCGCGTACAGCCGCTGTTCACTGAATGGTTCGGGAGTGAATGTGATTACAGACAGCTGCGTGCTTGCAGAATGAAACTGATGCAGGAACACATAGATAAATATGGGGTGGAAGTCAAGAAAGGTGCCGCAGAGCTTCTTGAATGGCTCGGAGAGCATGGTTATCTGCGTGCCGTTGCCACCGCGACCGATACGGAACGAGCCGGAAATATGCTTGAAAAAGTCGGTCTATCCGGATGTTTTGACCGTATCATCTGCGCATCTATGGTAGAATGTGGAAAGCCGGAACCCGATATATACCTATACACCGCAAAGGAACTCGGACTTGAAACGCGTGAGTGCATTGCTGTGGAAGATTCCCCGAACGGCGTCAGATCGGCAGGAACAGCCGGCTGCTTCACGGTAATGGTACCGGATCTGACTCCTCCGGACAGTACGTTAATGCCTTATATTTCCGCTGTTTGCAATGATCTTGCCGAAATAAAGGACCTTCTGAAATTTAACAGGAAAGAGGTTTTATAAAATGAAATTCCTTGATTTACACACTTTGAATACTTCGGTAAAAGATAATCCGGAAAGCTTCATAGAATTAGCGGAAAACAATTACCGTAACGAAATCAAAAATGTTGCCGACAATATCCTCAACCGCGAACATCATCTGCCTATAATACTCATTTCAGGTCCTTCCGGATCCGCCAAGACTACGACCGCCCTACGGCTCGGAACGCTTCTTGAGAACGCGGGCAGAGTTGTCCACCCTGTTTCTATGGACAATTATTTCAGACCTATCGGAGATCCCGGCAATGAGGTCGATGAGGACGGAAGGGTAGATCTGGAAAGTCCGAAACGTCTTGATATGGATCTGCTGAATGAACAGCTTGAATTGATGTGGGAATGCAAAGAGGTTGAAATGCCCGCTTTTGATTTTGCCACTCAGACGCGCCATAAGGGAAAGAAACTGAAGCGGGAACACGGAGAATTCGTAATTCTCGAAGGGATACATGCACTCAATCCCGAGATCACCGGAGCTATCGGCAATCATGCCACAACGGTTTATGTGAGCGTGCGTACACGTCTGAAAAATGATGAAAGCAATCTTCTTCATCCTTCAAAGGTAAGACTTATGCGTCGTATAGTCCGCGACAAGCTGTTCAGGGGCAGAGGGGTGGCTGATACGCTTGACTTTTTCAAATGGGTCTCGCGGGGTGAAGAAAGGTTTATAATGCCGTACAAGAGCAAAGCTATGTTTGACATAGACACTTTTATTGCTTATGAACCGGCTGTATATAAACCGATCATTCTCGATGAACTGCTCAGTATAAAAAATACATATCCTGATTACGATAAGTTCCGCGATCTCGAAGAGTTCCTCACCGAAATAGACGAAATGAAAATTGACCTTGTTCCGCTCGATTCACTTGTCAGAGAATTTATCGGCGGAAGCCATTACGAATACTGATAAACCGACAGAGTCCTTCGATTGTGCAAAACTTACAAAATCCGGCGTTAAAATATAGAATTTTACTGAATTTTACATTATACTCTTGATTTTATTTTGATAATGATGTATAATATCATCAGTACTATGGACATATTCTCGGAAGGTACGGAAAGGCAGAACTATGGAAACTAATATATTGCTTGAGAGCGGAACCAACGAGCTTGAACTGCTCGAATTCTTCGTCGGAGAAAAAGATTACGGTATAAATATCGCAAAGGTCAACGAAATAATGACCTATAGAGAAGTTACACCATTGCCGGCTGCTCCTGCCGAGATCGAGGGTCTTTTTATGCCGCGCGACAAGATCATCACTGTAGTGGATCTGCACCGTGTACTTGGCAATGAACTCCCTGCCGGAAGCGAAGGTCTTCTTATACTCTGTGAGTTCAACAGACTTGATATCGCATTCCACGTTACAAGCGTAAAGGGAATACAGAGAATTAGCTGGAGCAATATCGAAAAGCCCCCGACAGTCGCAAACAACAGTCAGACCGGTATTGCAACAGGTATAGCGAAGATCGAGGGAAGGATCATAGTTATCCTTGATTTTGAAAAGATCATTTCCGACCTTAACTGCTCTGCTTCACTGGATATGTCCGGTATGGATAATATTGAAGCCACCCGTGATACACGCTTTGACACAAAGATAGTCATTGCGGAAGATTCGCCGTTCCTGAACAAGCTGGTAGTCAACGCGATAACAGATGCAGGATTCCATAATATCGCATCATTCTCCAACGGACTGGAAGCGTGGAATTACATATCCAGTTTCAATAATAAAGATAATATCAGAGATTATATCGGTCTTGTGGTAAGTGATATTGAAATGCCTCAGATGGACGGACACAGACTTACCAAACTGATAAAATCAGATGATAAACTGAAACAAATTCCCGTTTTCCTGTTCTCATCACTGATAGATGAGACAATGAAACGAAAGGGAGTAAGTGTCGGTGCGGACGATCAGTTCTCAAAACCGCAGATAGCAAACCTTATACAGGCTATAATTCAGAGAGTATCATAATATAAGCAAAAACTTCTTCAAGGGTATCTTTGAAGAAGTTTTTGTTTTTTATGAAAAAAAGGTTGCAAAATCCGGCTTATTGTGCTATAATTAAGATGTATTGTTATGTAAACATACTTATTTAACATAAAGAGGTTCAGCCAATGGATGAAGAATTCATCGTTCCTGATAATCTGCAGCCCACCCTGGATGTATGGACGAGACTGTCTGAAACGAAAAAACCTATAATAATGTACGGTATGGGAGACGGAGCCGAAAAAATTCTCGCTGTAATGGAGCGCTATTCCATAAAGCCCACAGATTTTATGGCAAGCGACGAATTTGTACGCGGACATAGTTTTAAGGGATTCCGGGTAAAAAAACTGTCCGAGATCGAAGAACTGTACAAAGATTTCATAGTAGTCATCTGTTTCGGAAGCGCCTTACCGGAGGTTATGGAGCATATAGAACAGATATCCGCAAAATATGAAACGGTCGCACCCGATGTTCCCGTTATAGGTGAAGGCTTATTTGACGGTGATTATATCTCAGATCATGAATTTGAGATAATGAAGCTGAAGAATATTCTTTCCGATGAACAATCCGGAAAATGTCTGGATCTGCTTATGAAATACCGTATATCGGGAGATATAGGCACGCTCCGGCAGGCAGAAACCCCAAAAGAAGAGATGCTTGATATGCTTAAAATAGGTTACGGAGAAACTTATGTCGATCTCGGAGCCTATGACGGCGATACAATTGAGGAATTTCTCAGGCTTACAAATAAACGCTTCAATAAAATATACGCGCTTGAACCTGACAGACGAAGCTATGCAAAGCTTCGCAGGAGACTGTACTACATAAGCTCTGCATTACTGACAGCAAAAAACGCCGCGGTATGGAGCAGTGATACACAGCTCATGTTCTATAATAAAGCGGGAAAAAGTTCGTCGTTTACTGCAAATATATCCGAACAGACAAAGGGGAAAGGGTATGAGACAGAAGCAGTAACGGTTGACAGTCTTCTTGACGGAAAACCTGCCACATTGATAAAATATGATGTTGAAGGTGCGGAAAAAGAGGCTTTGATAGGCTCTGAACAAACTATCAGAAAGTATAAACCTCGTCTGATCGTATCTGTATATCACAGAGTCGGTGATCTGATAGAACTGCCTCTGATGATACACGAAATGAACCCGGATTATAAATTCTATCTGCGTCATCACCCGTACATACCCGCGTGGGATACGAACATTTACTGCATATAAGGACTATTGAATGAAAAAAGCGGTTATTATTTTCCTTATCCTGATCGTACTCGGTATCGTAGGATACTTTGTATATACTGAGATCACAGTCAAAGAAATAACTTATGTATCGAGTGTTGAAAATGATGATAAAGAGGGCATATATTCGGTAAAACGGCTATACAGTTCTGATATAGATGTGGAAGCTTTCAATAATAAGGTTGAAAATCTTCTTCTTCTTGAATTTTCAGACGAAGACATAGAAGCTGCGGCGCTTGAAGCGGGGACTCCTCAGTTTTATCCGGCTTTCCATGTTCATACATATATGCCCCGCAACGAGGAGAACACTGTGTATATGGATCTTAATGCTGTTCAGGAGCTTGCGCCGGGACAGAAAGACGTAAACTACAGTATGACCAACCTCAGACTTGAAGCAGTAACTACCGGAGTATCTATCGTAGAAGCAGAAGCTGTCGGGACAGACAGCCTGAACCGAACGATCAATGAAGCCATACTCAAAAATGATACCGGGACAGGTATGATGGTCGAACTCAATGATTACGGCAGTGTAAAGCTGAAGCTCGAAGGCGTCACGGGAACCGTTACACTGCAATATACTTTTGATATCAGATCAAATTCATTATTGCCGTCAACTGTACTTACCGGAAATCTTGTAAATATCAAGGTAAATATAATTACAAATTCAGAAGGGGAGACCGAGATAACATATCAGCTTGATCCCTCATCTACTGTAGATGAATATATTGAACAGGAATAATACATATTTCTTAACTCAGGTAGTCAAAATCAACAAATATTTCTGATTTTTTGCAGGAATTTAAAAAACAACTTGCAATTTCCGGATATAGGTGTATAATATATAATGTAATATATACTTATTTCGGAGGCAGACAATGTATAAGGAATTAACTATGGACCAGCTTTTGGAACTCAGAAAAGAACTGACAAAAATCCACGAAGATTACAAAGCTCAGGGATTAAGCCTGAATATGGCACGCGGAAAGCCCGCGCCTGATCAGCTCAGACTTTCGGAAGCCATGCTTAATGATGATATGAGCGAATATTATAGATCCTCAGACGGCACAGATTGCAGAAACTATGGTGTTCTTGACGGAATACCGGAGGCTAAGGAACTTCTCCGGCCTATGCTAGGCGTCGGAATGGACGAGATCATTGTAGGCGGAAACTCAAGTCTTCAGCTTATGTATGATACAATCATGATGTCTGTGGTGTTCGGCGTTCCCGGCGGAAAGAAGCCATGGGGAAAGTTTGATAAAATCAAATTCCTTTGTCCCGCACCCGGATATGACAGACATTTTGCTATATGCCAGAGTATCGGGATCGAAATGATCACCGTTCCTTACAAAGAGGACGGTCCGGATATGGATATGGTAGAAAAGCTTGTTTCCGAAGACGAGGAAATAAAAGGTATATGGTGTGTACCGATGTACTCAAACCCTACCGGTATTTCTTATTCCGATACTGTAGTCAAGCGTTTCGCTTCGTTAAAGCCGAAAGCCGATGATTTCCGTATCTATTGGGACAACGCCTACTGCATCCATCATCTTTCCGATGAACCCGATGTCATTCTCAATCTTCTTGATGAATGTAAAAAGACCGGTAAAGAGAACATGGTGCTTATGTTTGCCTCAACTTCAAAAGTTACTTTCCCGGGAGCCGGTATTGCGTGCATCGGCGCAAGCAAAGAAAATATAGATTATATCAAGAGCAAGATGACTTATCAGACAATAGGCTTTGATAAGCTCAATCAGCTTCGTCATGTACGTTTTCTCAAAGACTTTAACGGTATGACCGAACACATGAAGCTTCACCGCGCAATAATCGAACCGAAATTCAAAATCGTTCTTGATACACTCGACCGTGAGATCGGTCCTCACGCAATAGGAGGCTGGCATAAGCCCAAAGGGGGATACTTCATTTCTTTCACCGGACTGGACGGCACGGCAAAAAGAATTGTCGAACTGTGTAAGGAAGCAGGCGTTGTTCTTACCGGCGCGGGTGCTACATATCCTTACGGCAATGATCCCTATGATAATAATATCCGTATAGCTCCTACATTCCCGACAGAAGAAGAACTTCAGAAAGCAATGGACATTTTCTGCAACAGTGTAAAACTTGCAACAGCAGAAAAACTACTTGCAATTTAAGAAAAAATGTGATATAATAATATACAGCGGAATTGCATCAGCGATTCCACTGTATTTGCGTCTGTAGCTCATTTGGATAGAGCAGCAGCCTCCGACGCTGCGTGCGGTGGGTTCGAATCCCGTCAGGCGCACCAGAATACAGAAAACCGCCCGTCCGCTTTAAGGGCGGCGCTGATATAGAAGTTTTAAGCCATGGTATTTCTGATGCAAAGTCA
>CAMVGH010000106.1 GCA_947166945.1 uncultured Clostridia bacterium | reverse complement strand
TGAAAAATATTTAAAATAAGAATATTGTGAAACAAATACAAAAATTTTTGGAAAGGGGGCCGGGGAAAAATTTTTTTAAAAAAAAGTTTCCCCCGGTCTCAAGCGTAAGCGACCGCTTGAGCGAAGCGAACAAAATGCCATTTTTACCGATAACACGAACAGGAAACGAGACCTTTGATTTTATCTGCGTAACGGGTGACGCGTATGTCGATCACCCGAGCTTCGGTATTGCCATAATCTCCCGGCTTCTGGAGAGCTTCGGGTGCAGTGTGGGGATGCTGGCACAGCCGGTTTCAGACAAGGACTACACCCGTCTCGGAAAACCACGGTATGCCTTTATGGTCACGGGCGGGAATATAGATTCCATGGTCTCGAATTATACCGTAGCCCTCAAAAAACGCAATGACGACGCCTACAGCGCGGGCGGCAAAGGCGGGAGGCGCCCCGACAGAGCCGTGATAACCTACTGCCGTAACTTAAAACGGCTGTTTCCCGATACAGAGATAGCAATAGGAGGACTGGAAGCTTCGCTGCGGCGGTTCGCTCACTACGACTACTGGGACGATATGGTTATGCAGTCCATACTTGTTGACAGCGGAGCCGACCTGCTGATGTACGGTATGGGCGAGGTGACTGTCACCGAGATATGGAATCATTTCAAGGCGGGAGACAAACTCCGGGATATGCGGGATATCCGAGGCACCTGCTACCTCTGCGAGCCGAAGGATACCCCTATCGGAGCGGTGCAGTGCGATTCCTTCGAGATAGTCCGGGACAACAAGAAAGCATACGCCAAAGCCTGCCGCAAGCAGTATGACGAGCAGGACGAGGTCTATGGCCGTACCATAGTGCAGCGACACGGAGATTTGATGCTGGTGCAGAACCCTCCGCAGAGGAGCCTCACGCAGTCGGAATTTGACCGCGCCTATGAGCTGCCATATATGCGTACCTACCACCCCTGCTATGAGAAGGAGGGCGGAGTGCCGTCCATTAAGGAAGTTGAGTTCTCGATAACCCACAACCGAGGCTGCTTCGGGTTCTGCAATTTCTGTTCCATCGCTCTGCATCAGGGGCGGAGAATACAGACAAGAAGCGTGGAGTCCGTTCTTAACGAGGCAAGAGAGCTTGCCGCTTCACCGGGCTTCAAGGGGTACATACACGATGTCGGAGGTCCGACTGCGGATTTCCGTCACCCGTCCTGCGAAAAACAGCTGAAAAGCGGACTTTGCAAGGGAAAGAAATGCCTTGCCCCGACCCCATGCCCGAATATGAAAGTCGATCATACCGAATATCTCGGCATTCTCCGCAAAATGCGGGAGATAAAAGGGGTAAAAAAAGTATTTGTACGCTCGGGAATACGCTATGATTACCTTATCGAAGACCCGGACGATACATTTATGCGGGAGCTTATCGCAAACCATGTGAGCGGACAGCTCAAAGTCGCGCCGGAGCACGCCTCCAACAAGGTGCTGGACTATATGGGAAAGCCCCATATAGAGCTTTATGAGAAATTTGAGAAGAAATTCTACGATATAACAAAGGGTATGGGCAAGGAGCAGTATCTTGTGCCGTATCTTATGTCCTCACACCCGGGCTGTACCCTGAACGAGGCGGTGGATCTGGCGGTATTCCTCAAAAAACACAATATCCGCCCCGAACAGGTGCAGGACTTCTATCCCACACCGGGGACCATATCCACAGCCATGTTCTATACCGGACTTGACCCTTATACCATGGAGCCAGTGTATGTGCCGAGAAAGTACGAGGAGAAAAAGCTACAGCGTGCGCTCCTGCAATACTACAAGAAAGAGAACCGCGAGCTTGTGGAAAAAGCACTCATCATGACCAACCGCCGCAATCTTATCGGCAGCGGTCCGGACTGCCTTATTCCTGCCGCTGCGCAGCAGGATACCCGCGGAAAAACAGGCAGAAAGCCTCCGCACCGTGCTCCGACAGGCGGCGGCAGCAGCGGAAGAAAGGGAAAGCATCACAAATGAACGAACTGGCGAAGAAACTGCAAAACGAGCTGAAAGCTGAGGTCTCTGATGAAAAATACCGTGAGATGCAGACACGGATAATCCCGAATATCCTCGCAGACAGTATTCTTGGAGTACGGGTGCCGGATATACGGAAAATAGCCGCTAAATATAAAGAAACGGACGTAAGCCCGTTTCTTGACGATCTCCCGCACAGATACCACGACGAGAATTATCTGCACGCGTGCTTTCTGAACGGGATAAAGGATCACGGGGAATGTATGGAGCGGGTCGAAGCATTCCTGCCGCATATAGATAACTGGGCGGTATGCGACGGACTTGCCCCGAAGGTTTTCGCAAAGCACAAGCCGGAACTGCTCAAAAAGGTTCCGGTATGGCACGCAAGCGGACATACATACACGATCCGATTCGGAACAGGCTGCCTTATGCGGTGGTTCCTGGACGATGATTTCGAGCCGCGTTTCCTTGATATGGCGGCAGCGGTGCGCTCGGAGGAATACTATGTGAATATGATGACGGCATGGTATTTCGCAACAGCCCTCGCAAAGCAGTACGACAGCACACTGCCGTATATCACGGAACACAGGCTCGATGAATGGACGCACAACAAGGCTATTCAGAAAGCTGTCGAAAGCTTCCGTGTAACCGACGAACACAAATCAGAACTGAAAAAGCACCGGATCAGCTGATCTGACGCTTTTTCATTCTCCGCCAGTTCACAAACCCGTACAGGTCATTGGCAAGAAATGCGATAAAGCAGAATATCATCGGTACGTACGCAATATTCGTCATTGAAGCAAGTGTCCACAGCACTATCAGAACTATGTCGTTCAGGGAATAAGCCACGGCATAGAACGGGCTTCGGAACAATGTAAGATATGAAGCGACATAGCTCGTGGTGATCGAAACAGTGGAGATAAGCAGATTCGCGTTCCCGAGAGCGCCCAGAATAAAATAGAACAGCACCGTAACTGCGGCAGCCGATACGGTAAGTATCATCTTGTTCAGCGCCGAGAGCTTCCCGACAGCTACCTCGCTGCCGTCATCGTATGGGTGCTTTATCCATGACACGACCGATGCTGCCGCTATCGGAGCGGTCATGCAGAGATAAGTTATCATCTCACCATAGTATGCAAAATAATAGGAAATTATGCCGTAAAATACTGCGAAAACTACGGTAAGCACCTGCCCGATCACCTGTCCTTTCGCGACAAAGATCAACGCGGTCACGCCTATCAGCGAATCTATCAGTGTAAGGATATCGAACTGCCCGGTAAGCAGCCACGATACCGCGAACGATACGCTGACCACTATCACCGAGACTGTCCACAGCCCCCGTTCAAAGGCGCTCAGACTGCGCCAGAGTTTATCTGCCATGATCTCCTCCAAAAAATAAAGCATTCGTGAATGTGACCTGCAAAATGTTGCTCTTGCAACATTCCAACCTGACGGCACATTCCGAATGCTTTTTGCATTTTCATTACTCGGCAGCAATGAGTTTCTATTAAAGATTTTCGACAGAATACTTGTCCTTGTAGAACTCGTAAAGCTTATCATATTCAAGCGAACTCTCACGCTTGAGGTTATTGATATATTCATGCATATCGAAGCTGTCATGGGATACCTCGATCATGCAGACCGCTATATTGGAACAATGGTCTGAAATACGCTCAAGATTGGTGAGCAGATCCGAAAGCACGAATCCCATTTCCATTGTACATTCCTGTTTACGCAGACGCTCGATGTGCTTGGACTTGATCTGAACTTTCAGATAGTCAACGACAGACTCCAGCGGCTCGACAGACACGGCTTTCTTGAGATCGTTTGTCTCAAACGCGGATACGGACATATCCAGTATCTCCTTTACCGCCTCTATCATGACCCTGATCTCTTTCTGTGCCTTCTCTGAGAATTTAAGCTCCTTGTCGTTTATCTCCTCCGCCGACTCGACTATATTTACCGCATGGTCGGACAGACGCTCGAAATCACCGATCATGTGGAGCAGCTTTGTAACCTCATGGCTTCCCTGCTCGGTAATGTTCTGGTCGGTTATCTTTACGAGATAGGTGCCGAGGCTGTCTTCATACATATCGACGGACTCTTCAAGCTCCCGCACCTTTTTGGCTTTCTTCTCATTGTAGTCAAACAGTATATCGAATGAAAGTTCCAGCGATCTGACAGCTTCATGCGCCATATTCACGGCAACTGTGCGGCTGCGTTCGATAGCAACGGAGGGGGTGGAGAGCAGACGCTCGTCCAGCAGTGCGAACTCTCCCTTGTCCGAGCCGTCCCTGATAACCGCGCACGCCAGCTTTTCAAGCAGCCTGTTGAACGGTGCGAGGGTAACTATCGTGAGTATGTTGAACGCGGAGTGGCATATCGCTATACCGAGTGGGCTTACTGCCTCATCTGAGATAGCGGGTTTCAGTGCTGCGTTGAGAATACAGTATATCGTGAGCCATACAACAGTACCTATGGTATTGAAGCTCAGATGAATGAACGCGGCGCGTTTTGCGTTCTTGTTGGCACCGAGGGACGAGAGCATAGCGGTAACGCAGGTACCGATGTTCTGACCCATGATTATCGGGATCGCGCTTGCATAAGTGAGCTGTCCGTTCAGGGATATCGCCTGTAAGATACCTACGGAAGCCGCCGACGACTGGATTATCGCGGTAATGACCGCGCCTGCGAGAACGCCCAGTATCGGGTTGGAGAACATTCCCATAAGTTCCGCAAATTCGGGAACATCTTTGAGCCCGGACACTGCCGCGGTGATGTTCTGCATACCGTACATAAGGAACGCGAGACCGAAGAGTATCGACGCGGTATCAGCCTTTTTCGCGTCCTTCTTGAACACCAGCAGCAGGATTATCGCCGCAAACGCTATCAGCGGCGTGAAACTCTGGGGTTTGAGGAACTGCACCCACATCACATCACTGTCCACACCGATAAGGGACATGATCCATGATGTGACCGAGGTTCCGAGGTTGGCACCCATGATGATGCCGATAGCTTGTCCGAGGGTTAAAATTCCGGAATTGACAAAGCCGACTACCATTACCGTTGTGGTAGCCGAGGACTGGATAAGTGCGGTTATTCCCACTCCGAGGAGAAAGCCCTTGAATTTTGTGGAAGTACAGGCCGCGAGGAGGGTTTTGAGCTTACCGCCCGCCTTTTTCTCAAGGCCCTGACCCATGAGCTTTACACCGTACAGGAGAAGTGCAACACCGCCAAGCAATGAAAAAACGTCAAAAATGTCCATAGCTTACTCCGTTTGCACATTATTCTTCTATACTTCTACAACTACAATTATAACCTTTTCCCCGACATTTTTCAAGTGTATTTGCTATTTTCGGCGCTTTTGCCAACAGTCCGGAACCGGGGCAGAAATATCAGTGCATTTTGACCAACCGTTCCGAAATACCGTCAATTATCTCCCGGCGTACGGTATTTATCTGTGACGCGGAAAGCATCAGACCGTCATCAAGAGCAATATCCGCTTTTCCGAGCGCGAACACCGTGCCTCCGGTCTTGGCGAGCCGTCCGGCTATCTCGTCCGCAGTGATGCTGCGGCTACGGGCAGTTTCCGGAACGATGCCGCTCTCATACCGGAAATTTACACCTGCGCACTCAGCTTCAGCTGTTACCGGCATTCCTGAGCGCACACACATCGAAACATCAAATGTACGGCGCTTGTACGGTTTTTCGTACAGCTTCCGCAGCGATGCAAGAGCCTGTGAAGAGGCTTCAACGTCTTCTTTTGTACGTATCCCGCTCATATCACGCATTGACCCGTCATAGTACGAACTCGTGAATCCGCTGCGGGAGAACACCGCGCGCAGCGTGTCAAGATCCGGCTCCCTGCCCTCCAGTCTTGCCCGACAGGCGGAAACTGCCGCCGCCACGTACTCCGGGCGCTTCATCCTGCCCTCTATCTTTGCCGATGTCACGCCCATACTGTCAAGCTCCGGCAGCATTTCAACCAGCGACAGATCTTTCAGGGAAATAACATTGTGCCTGTCCGCGTGCGTCATATCCAGACGGCAGGGCTGTGCGCACAGACCGCGGTTGCCGCTTCTGCCGCCGTACACAGCACTCATGAGACATTGCCCGCTCACGCACACGCAAAGCGCTCCGTGAACGAACACTTCCGTTTCTATATCCACTTTTGCTATAATATCCGCTATCTCTTTCCCTGACAGCTCCCGTGCAAGCACTACCCGGGAAAAACCGTGTTTGCGGGCAAATTCCGCACCGGAAGGAGAAGTCACGGTCATCTGTGTCGATGCATGGAGCCGCAGTGACGGTGCCGCTTCATGTATGACCCGTGCCGCGCCCATATCCTGTACTATCACGCCGTCCGCACCTGCTTCAGCGATACGCTCTGCCGTCTTTGCAAGCTCTGACATCTCATCGTCAAACACAAGCGTATTCAGTGTCACATACACTTTCACTCCGGAAATCCTGCACTCACGTACAGCGTCTGCAAGCTGTTCAAAGGTAAAATTCTGTGCATTCCGGCGCGCAGAAAATGCGGTCACCCCAAGGTAAACCGCATCAGCACCCGTATTCAGCGCAGCGGGGAGATGCTCCTCCCCGCCGCATGGAGCAAGTATCTCTATCATTGCTTATTCTCCGCTGTTTCATCGGCAGTATCGAAAGTCGTCTGAACATACTTTCCGCCCAGTTTCTCTTCCGAACGCATATTAAGTATCGTTTTGAGCCGCTCTACGCGCTGCTGGAGTTCAAGTATCTCCTCTTCCTTCTTGGCAATGCTGAGTGCGTATGAGCTTTCGTACTTCGAGAGGATATTGCGGAGCTTGTTGTTCTCCTCCTCTTTCTCTTCAAGCTTTGCGCGGACAGAAGCTTCCGTCTCGGCAAGCAGGCTGCGGAGCTTGTCTATCTCACCGGTGCGGCTCTCGTACTGCTTTACTACCTTCTCGTATTCGGCGAGCTTCTTTGCGGTCTCACTTCCCTCACCGTCACGTAATTTAGCGATCTCCTCGTTTGCTATAGCAAGATCTATCTCAAGATCTTCCTTCTGTGCGCGGAGCTTTTTGATCTCTTCATCACTGACTGCCGCGGAGCCTTCGGAGGAGGCGGACGCGGAAGTGATCTCCATATTGGTAAGCTTACCGTTCAGCTCGGCTATCTGCTTGTTCGATGTCTCAAGCTTCTCGCGCAGGGTATCTATTTCCTGCCGCAGAGCCTCATTTGCCGCAACTTCCGTGAATTTCTCGGAATTGAGCTGCGCAATTATCTTGTTTGCCGACGCGAGAGCATTCTTTGTATCGTTGAGAGAATTGTCCGCTTCGTCCTTATCTCCCGCAAGCTCTCTGTATTTCTCACCGATAGCGGCGATCTTGTTCATAAGATCAGCCTCACGGTCACGAAGCTGATTTATCTCTTCTACGGCGGAAGCTTCCCTGTCACCGCACTCGGTTATGCGGTTGCCGAGGTTCTCGATACGTTCCTCCAGCAGTTCTATATTGCCGTTCAGTTCATCTATGAGCGCCTGATCCGCGTCGCTGCGGGTCTTGGTGAGGGAATCTCCCATTATCATCAGCGCCGAATAAGCGGTAGCCTCGGCTTCGCTCATAACATTCAGTTTCTGAGACACATACGCGATCTGCTCACTGAACTCCCTTGCAAAGCTCTGCACCTCCTGCGGATGATCCGTTTTCAGGAAGTAGCCTCTTCCGTTTACCTGTACCTTGATCTTTTCCATGACTTTCACAGCCCTTTCGTTGAACGCATTCAGCGTGTATTTACTGTTATACATACTACATTATACACTATATTTCCGAAAAAGAAAAGGGGTTTTGCAAATTTTTTTCATATTTTAAAAAATTTATTGAAATCTTTTTCAAAATATAGTATAATGTATTTGATATTTTCGCAAGAAAGGAATTTTAGCAATGCTTGAGACCGGAATAAAGGGAAAACTCACCGTGAATGTCACCGAGGAAAATACCGCTGCTGCCTACGGAAGCGGGACTCTGCGCGTATTTGCCACCCCTGCCATGATCGCGCTTATGGAGCACACCGCGCTGGAATCCGTAGCTTCGTATCTGGATGAGGGGAGCACCACTGTCGGCACGATGCTGAATATACAGCACACCGCGCCTTCCGTTGTGGGGAGCGTCATAACCTGTGAAAGCGAACTTACCGGTATAGACCGACGCCGTCTCACCTTCACTGTGAGGGCATACGACGAAGCGGGCGAGATCGGGAGCGGTATCCACGAACGGTTCATAGTTGACTGCGAGAAATTCTTCAATAAAGCAAACGAAAGGAAAGCCGGAAAATGAACATTAAAAAGTTTTATCTGAACAACGAGAAAACCGTCATTATGAAAGCATATCTGCTTGACCCGGTGGAAAGCATCGAATGGTGCAGAAAGCGTCCCGCGATGCTGATACTTCCGGGCGGGGGATATGAATATCTCTCCGAGCGCGAGGCAGAGCCGGTAGCAATGCGCTACGCGGCGGAGGGTTACAACACATTCGTTCTTTATTACACCTGCAACGCACGCTTCCCCGCTGCTTTCCATAATGCCGCATACGCTGTCTACAAAATAAGAATGAGAGCCGACGAATTCGGCATAGACCCTGATAAGCTCGCGGTATGGGGGGCGAGCGCCGGCGGGCATCTTGCGGGCTGTCTTGCGACAATGTGGGGCGATGAGCAGATGCTGAAGGCTATCGGAGCAAAGCCCGAAGATGTGCGTCCGAACGCGGCGGTACTCTCTTACCCTGTAATCAGCGGTATCACCAATCCTCACAAGGGTTCATTCGATGTACTTCTCGGCAAAGATGCCACTCACAGTGAGCTGTCGCGTCTTTCGCTTGAAAACCGTGTTACTCCGAAGACTCCGCCGATATTCCTTTGGTGTACGGCGAACGACGACAGCGTTCCCGCGCACAACAGTCTTGTAATGGCTAAAGCCTGTGTCTCCAACAAAGTTCCTGTTGAACTCCACATGTTTGATGATGGTCCTCACGGTTTATCCACCTGTGACAAGGTGACCGGCTGGAACGACTACTTCTACCGTGACAACTGCAAGACATGGATAGAGCTTTCCGTCAAGTTCCTTGCCAAATACATGAACGTGTAAAAACAAAAAGGCTGTCAAAGGAGCCGCTTGCGCCTGAGTGCCTCCGGCGGTCAGAGTTGCCTCCGGCGGCGTATCGTATATCGGTCAGCCCCTCCGGCTCCTTCGTCACCACCTCCCCGACGGGTAGATCACCCGTTAAAAAAAGGGTTTGATCCCTAAACGAATACCGTAACACGGAACCTGAACAGTCTGTAAACCATACGTAAATTATACTTTTCTGACAGTCTTCATTCATTGCTTGTTTTGCTTTTTAAAAGAAGCAGATAACCCTCTTGCTTAACTGCAACGCATTTAAAAGTTTTTTGGAAGAGGGGGTACGGGGGAGGAACCTTTTTTTCAAAAAAGGTTCCTCCCCCGTTCTCGCGCCGCAGGCGCCCTCTCAGTGCCGCTTTTCGCGGCACTTGTCACAGCAGCCGCAGCCGCCTCCGCAGCAGCTGCCTTTCTTTTTTCGCAGTATTATGCCGGATATCGCTCCGGCAAGTACTGCCACGATCAGTATTATCAGTATTATATCAACAGTGTTCATCAGACTACCCCCATAAGCAGGAATACTGCCCGTACTGCCAGAGTTATGATCCATGCGACAACACACTGCCACAAGACAAGACCTGCCGCCCATTTTACACCGAGTTCACGCTTCACGGACGCAACAGCCGCGACACACGGCGTGTAAAGCAGCGAGAAAACAAGTATGCTTACTGCGGTGAGAACGCTGAATACCTGTGTTATATCGTCAGTGAACAGCACTCCGAGCGTGGATACAACACTCTCCTTCGCCAGCGCACCGCATACAAGGGATACACTGATGCGCCAGTCATTCATGCCGATAGGCGCAAATATGGGCGAGATCACTCCCGCTGCGAGAGCAAGAATACTGTCCGCAGGGTCGGAAACAGGATTCATGTGAAGATCAAAGTTCTTCAGGAACCAGACTACCACCGTCGCCACAAGAATTATCGAGAATGCGCGCTGTATAAAATCCTTCGCCTTTTCCCAGAGCAGCTGTCCCACATTGCGTGCGCCCGGAAGACGATAATTCGGAAGCTCCATTACAAACGGAACAGGTTCGCCGCGGAAAAGGGTACCTTTATACAGTATCGCGGCAAGGATCCCGACTATGATGCCGAGTATGTACAGCGCCGTCGTCACCAGCCAGCTGTATTCCGGGAAGAACGCGTCCGCAAAGAAGCCGTATATCGGTACTTTAGCTGTACAGCTCATGAACGGAGTTAACAGTATAGTCATTTTCCTGTCGCGGTCACTGGGTAGGGTCCTTGTGGACATGACCGCAGGCACCGTGCAGCCGAAACCTATCAGAAGCGGCACAATGCTGCGCCCGGAGAGACCGAATTTACGCAGTATCTTGTCCATGAAGAACGCAACACGCGCAATGTACCCGCTGTCCTCCAGCATGGACAGGAAAAAGAACAGGGTCACGATGATCGGCAGGAAGCTCAGTACACTTCCCACACCCTCAAATATACCGTCCACGATAAGCCCGCGTATAGTCGCATTCACCTCGGCTCTCACGAAAGCTTCGTCCGCAAGAGCTATAAGCGCGGAAATTCCGCTTTCGAGAAGCTCCTGGAGCCATGCGCCGATCACACTGAATGTAAGGAAGAA
>CAMVGH010000105.1 GCA_947166945.1 uncultured Clostridia bacterium | reverse complement strand
GTTCTTCCTGGAAACGGTGAACGAAGTTATCTACATGAGGCAGCAGCTCCGCGAACTGAAAAAGCTCGTTGCCGCCGGTGGGATCGTCAAGGTCGGGGAAGATCGCCGCGGGAATCTCCGGGTCAGCATCAACGACGCTCTGCGCGAAATACGCGACACCGAAAAAACAATACTGACGATGTTGAAAGAAATGAAGATCACGACCGACAATATCATTTCTGACGATGCCGACGCGGAGCTGTGAAAAATGCCGTGAGTACGGGAAATTTCCCGTGCCGACGGGATTTTGCAGGCGAATGCAGAAAATTGATATAAAAAACAGCCGCAAGCACGGGAAAAACTCCGTGCCGGCGGCTTTTCCATTCTGCGGAAAAGGAGGAAGGAGTGAGCGGTAATGAAAGAGATACCGGCGGCAGTATCGGAGTATCTCGATATCATCGACCGCGAAGAGCTTCCCGTCTGTGACGAGCAGAAACAGCTTGCAGTTCTGATCCGCTCGATACTGGCCGAGGAAGATGTACATTTCAACGAGCCTCAGCTGGAAAAATATCTGAGTTATCAGAAACATTTCCCTTATAACCTGTTTCCGTGGGAAAAGTTTATATTTGCTCTGCATAACACGCTGTACCGCGCCGACGGGCTTCTCCGGTTCTCGGAGCTGTTCGCTTGCATGGGGCGAGGTGGAGGGAAAAACGGATATTCCGCGTATGAGAATTTCTGCTTGCTGCTCCCGCCGAACGGCGTCAAGCAGTACGATATTTTTACATTTGCGAACGCGGAAGATCAGGCGAAAATGTCCTGGGAAGATGTTTATAACATACTCGAAGATAACCCCGCAAAGTTCAAGAAGTTTTTCGTGTGGAACAAAGAGGAGATCGTATCGAGGCAGACGCGGTCAAAGTGGAAATACTGCACAAGCGCTCCGAAAACAAAAGACGGATATCGCCCCGGCAAGGTGGACTTTGACGAAGTCCACGAGTACCAGGATTACAAGCTGATCGACGTTGCGGTCACGGGTCTCGGTAAAAAGGCAATGCCCAGGAGAACATTCACGACCACGAACGGAAACGTCCGCGGCGGAGTGTTTGACGATAAACTTGACAAGTCTTTGCAGATACTCAGCCGGGAAGTCCCGGACAACGGAATGCTGCCGTTTATATGTCGATTGAACGAAGACAAAGAAGTTCACGACAAGATAATGTGGCATAAAGCGAACCCGTCGCTCCGTTATTTTCCGCACCTGCAAGCAGAATTAGAGATCGAGTATCAGGACTATCTCGTAAATCCTACGGCGAACAGCAGCTTCATGACGAAGCGCATGAACCGCCCGCCCACAATTATGGAGAACGAGGTCACGAGCTGGGAGAACCTTCTCGCAGCGTCGAGAGAATACGACCGGGACATTCTCCAGGGTCAGCCGTGCGTCGCCGGTATCGACTATGCGAGCACAATCGACTTTGTTTCCGCGGGGCTGCTGTTCCGCAAAGACGAGATCGACTACTGGTACCCGCACACCTGGGTCTGTGCGCAATCGCCCGATCTCCCGAGGATAAAGGCACCGCTCCGTGAGTGGGAAGCGCTCGGCCTGCTGACGTTTGTGAACGCGGCGGAGATACCGCCGGAACTTCCGGCTTGCTGGCTCGCAATGAAGCGGGCAGAGCTCGGCTGTAATATCCTGAAACTCGGAATTGACCGGTACAGATATACGCTCCTCGCGAAGGCTCTCCGCGATTATCTCGGAATGTCCGCAGAAAAAGAGGTCGGCAATATAAAGCTGATACGCGGACAGGACGAAATGACCACAATACCGGGCATTACAGCGAAATTCGCAGGGCAGCGCATAGTGTGGGGAGACCGACCCGATATGCGGTGGTACGCGAATAACAGCAAGATCGACATGACAAAATACGGGAACATGACATATCAGAAGATCGAGCCGAAAAGCAGAAAGACCGACGGTTTCAAGGCGTTCGCTGCTGCCGAGTGCGTTTCCGAAGTCCTCGAAAATGCGGCTCCGGTTTCGGCCGATCTCGACCAAGTCTTCATATATTAACCGCGAAAGAAGGTGAACAAGACGGGAGTTTTTAAAAATTTTCTCGATCAGGTTTTCGGCATCAAGTCCGAGAACAAGAAAGAAGTCATACCGCTGAACGAGCTGATCATTTCCGGCGAGTTTCAGACGCTGCGTATGGACACTTATGCACTTTTCACGGCGGTCGAGATGCTCGCGAACCTTCTCGCGGACTGCGAGATAAAGGTGTTTAACGAAGGCAGAGAAGAACACAACCGGTTATGGCAAAAACTGAATTATCGGCCAAACGTCAACCAGACGGCGACCGCGTTCTGGCGTGAGTTTTATAGCAAGCTCCTTTACGAGGGGCAGGTCATGTCTTTTGAGACGTTCGATGCGGAACAGTGGATCATCGCGGACGGCTTCACGCTTTCCGATTATGTTATCCGCGAGAAGTATTTCTCTGACGTTTACCGCGGAACATTCCAGAGCCGCGTATCGTTCCCGATGTCCGAAGTGCTCTACATATCATACCCGAACGAGAATGCCGAGGCGCTGAAAACCGGCTTGCTGTCGAAGTACGACAAGCTGATCCTCGCGGCCACGGAATCATACGAGAACGGAACAGGAAACAAGGTATTCCTGAACATCAACCAGGTCGCGCAGGCCGACGTCAAATTTGAAGAGAGATACAAAGACCTGATGACTAACAGGTTTAAGTCTTTTTTCAAGAGCAGAAACGCGGTAATGCCGTTGTTCAACGGATATTCCGCAGCGTTCGCGAACTCCTCGACCTCGGGAACGGCGACAGTCAAAGACATTCTGGAGTTGTCCAAAGACAGCCTCGTCAAAGCCGCACAGGCATACAAGATCGCGCCGGCACTGCTGACCGGAGACGTTGCGGGGCTTAAAGACGCGGTGGATTTCACGCTGACGTCAGCACTTGACCCGCTCGCGAACGCATCAAGTGAAGTGCTCTCAACGGGTTTCTATGGAGTCGATGAGATCGTCCGCGGGTCGAAATGCGTTGTTGATACATCGAACATCAAGCACGTTGACATTTTCGACATTGCGGCGAGCGTCGAAAAGCTGATATCTTCCGGATTTATGAACATCGACGAGCTCCGTCCATTTGCAGGACTGAACCCGACAGGGCGACCGGAACATCAGCAATATTATTTATCGAAAAACTACTCTACGATAGACGAGATCATGAGGACGGGAGGTGAAACAGAATGAGAAATTATTATATAATCCGGCAGCAGGCTAAGAACCCCGGAACCGTCGAGCTGTACATCTACGGCACAATCGAAGGCGATTGGTACGACTGGCATACAGGGGAGGTCATCGAGAGCGAAACAAGCGCGGAGCACATAAGGAAACAGCTCCAGGCATACGGCGACCTTCGCCGCGTGGAAATTCATATCAACAGCCTGGGCGGAAGCGTGCGCGAAGCAAACGCGATCGCGAATATGCTGCGCAGGCTCGATGCTGAAACTGTCGCGTATATCGACGCGTTTGCATGCTCGGCGGCGTCCGCAATTGCATGCGCGTGCAAGCAGGTCATAATGCCGAGAAACACCGTCCTCATGATCCACAACCCGTGGATGGAGGCCGTGGGAAATGCGGGCGAACTCCGCAAAGTCGCCGACGATCTCGATGTGCTGGGCGAAGCGTTCCGGACGATCTATCTTGACAAAGCGGGTGACAAGCTCGACGAAAAGCAGCTTATAAAGATGCTCGACGCCGAGACCTATCTCACCGCGGAGCAGGCATATGAGTACGGACTTTGCGACGAAATCGAGACGTTCGACGCAGTGATGCAGGAGCCCTCCGGCGATGACCGGCAGGCGGCTGCAAAGATGAAGATCGACCTCGGCAAGATATGCGCAATGGTCCGCGGAGAAGCCAAGCCGGAACCGCAGGAACCGCCGGAAACAAAGCCGGAGCAGACCGACGAAACAAAGCCGGAGCCCGAAAAGAGCCCCGAAACAACCGAAAAATCCGAGCAGAAAGCCGCCGAGCGTGCCGAAGCCCTGATTTTAAAATTTTTCAATTAACAGGAGGAAAAAAGCATCATGACAAACCCCGATGTAAAGCAGCAGCGTCTGACTGACATTCGCGCACACATGAGCGCGGGCGTTATGGCTATGATGTCAGACGACACAAAGGAGAGCGGCTCGGCGGAGTTCGAGACTGCGCTCAAGGACTATCAGGCAATGATCACCGAGGAAATTCTCGCGAAGTACGAGACAACCAAGGACGTTGTTGACAGCAACATTCTTGCCGCACGCGGCATCAGACAGCTGACCAGCAACGAAAAGGCGTACTATAACGAGATTATCAAGGCGATGAAGTCCACAGACCCGAAGGCGGCAATCGCGAACGTCAGCCTTGCATTCCCGACAACCACGATCAACAGCGTGCTCGAAGATATCCGCACCGCACACCCGCTCCTCGATTTCATCGACTTCGTGAATACTACGGCCGTTACCAAGTGGCTTTATAACACCGAAGGCGAGCAGGCGGCAGTGTGGGGCGAGCTCACATCTGCGATCGTGACAGAGCTTGACGGTTCAATCGCAAAGCTCGATATGACGCAGTGCAAGCTGTCCGCATTCTTCTCGATCCCGAACGACATCCTCGACCTCGGTCCGGAGTGGGTAGATATTTACATTCGTTCGACTCTGATCGAAGCATACGCTGTCGGTCTTGAATACGGCGTTGTTGACGGCACCGGCAAGAACATGCCTATCGGCATGACCCGCGACGTTTCCGACGATGTTGTTATTGTTGCCGGCGAATATCCGAGAAAGACCGCGATCGAGGTCACAACACTTGACCCCGCAACAGTCGGCGGTCTCCTCTCGACACTGGCGACATCTCCGAGCGGCAAGCCGAGAACAGTCGGCAGACCTATCCTCGTTGTCAACCCCGTTGACTACTACCAGATAGTTTTCCCGGCAACCACGATCAGAACCGTCGAGGGCGGCTACGCGAACAACGTTCTCCCGATCCCGGTTGACATCGTGCAGAGCACAGCAGTTCCCTCAAAGCACGCCGTTTTCGGAATTGCGAGACGTTACCTCATGGGTATCGGTCTTACAAGAGACGGCAGGATCGAGACCTCCGACCAGTATCACTGGCTCGAAGATGAACGCGTATATAAGATCAAGGGATTCGGAAACGGCAGACCCAAGGACGACAACGCGTTCCTTTATCTCGACATCACTAACCTCGTTCCCACATACGCGACTATCCAGAATATACCATTGGGGGAATAGAGCCTCCTGCCCAGCCCGGCACTATCTACGATGAATCCGCACTCGAGGAGATGACGAAAGCGCAGCTCCTCGTAATCGCGGAGGACATGCAGTTAAGTGTGAGCAGGAGCAACACAAAGGCGGAGATCATCGCCGCAATACTTGACGCGCAGACGATCGAGTCTGTGCCGACACAGAACGGCACTCTGACCTTTACCGGAGAAGCACAGTCGCCCGCATGGGACGATTATGACGACAAGCAGCTGGCAATTTCCGGCGCAACGTCCGGAACCGATGCGGGAACATATACCGCAACGTTCACGCCTATACAGGGCGAAGTTTCCGGTCACGAGTGGTACGATGAAACATTCGAAGCCAAGAACGCGACCTGGGAGATCGGCAAGGCAGCCGGAAGCATAACACTGTCGGCAGACAGTGCAGAACTTTCCGCAGAGACGACAACGGCAGAGATTACGGTCACAGCGACCGGCGCTATCTCCGTTGAGACCGACGACGCGGAAGTTGCAACAGCAACAGAGAGCGGCGGCACTATCACGATCACCAGAGCAGGAGCAGGCACCGCAACAATCACCGTAACGTCTGCCGCATCGGATAACTACGAAAGCACGACCGCGGACATCGCAGTTACAAGCGAATAAGGAGCGCAGCAATGGCACTGACACTCGACGACGTTAAAAATTATCTCAATGTCACCTACGACGACGAAGATATCGACACGAAGCTGACGGGCATACTGTCCCGCGCCGATGTTTATATTCGCAATGTTGTCGCCGCCGGCGCGAACGATACGCTCACGGAGGTCGAGAACCAGCTCGTTTTAGACGCATGCAGGTATATTTTTAACGACGCGTTCGAGGATTTTGCGCGCAACTTCCTGACCGAGATTAACGGCGCACGTTCGCTCCGCCTCATCGCGGCACTGCCGCCTGAAAGCGAGGGCTGAAAATGAGTGTGACAAGTAAGGACTTTTTGTCTTTTAACGACGGAACCTGCGACATTTATACGGTTTCAAACACCGCCGAAAAGGGAGACATGCCCGTCGAAGGGCTTATCCTGAAGTACACGCTCCGTTTCCGCTGGCATACGGTCGGAATGTCGCGCTTTTACGAAGCGTTACAGGCGCAGGTGCGCATCACAAACGCGGTCGAAGTCCCGCTCCGCGAAGATGTGAACCCGCAGGATGTGGCAGTTATCAACGGCAGACAGTACAGGATCACGCAGAAGCAGGAAAGGCGGGACACACGTCCCGCCTCGATGCTTCTCACGCTTTCGGACATCGAGGAGGCGTTTGAGCTATGACCTACTACGAGGCAGTAAAAGCGGCACTCCTGCCGTTGAACGTGCCATTATATCACAACAAGGCGCTCAAACAGGACGGCGCGTATATCGTATGGAGCGAGGCGACGACCTCCGGGCAGTACGGGTCTGACAGGATCGTAAGGCATACGCAGCGCATCGCGGTCGATTATTACACCAAAACCGAATACGACGGCACCGCAAGGACAATACAGGCGGCGCTCGAAGTGCAGGGTTTCGCCGTGGACGATCAGATCGTTTACGACTTCGAGGAATCGACCGGATATATGCATTACGCTCTGACCGCAGAATGGGAGTGATCCAGTGGCAGTTATAACGACTTCCGGATTTTCCGACCTGCTCAAAGACCTGCAAGGCCTCGCAGATGATACGGAAAACATCGTGGAGGGAATGCTCGACGCAGGCGCTGACGTTGCGGTCGAAGCATGGCGGGACGGCATACAGCAGGAAGAACACAAAATCCGGGCATCTGACGGCAAGGGTTTTGTGAACAAGCGCGGTTATGTCGATACCGGCGATATGCTTCAGTCGGTCGGCAGAGCATCGAACACGAGAAAGAAAAACACCGCGGAAATATATCCGCAGGGCAAAGACCGGAAAGGCGTCAGAAACGCCGAGAAGGCCTTTATTTTGAATTACGGCACGTCCTCATATCAAGGCTCCCGTTTCGTCGAGGACCTCGAAGAGAAAGCCTCTCCGGACATCTACGCGGCAATGGGGAACGTCATGGACGACGCGCTGAAAAAGCACGGCTTATAAAAGCCGGGAAAGGATATAAAACATGGCAACAATAGGCGTAAAAAACGTTGTAGGCGCTAAGATCAACGCGCAGAGCTACGGTTCACTCCCGACATACGATGCCGGCTTTATGATCGGCGCAGCAATCGAGATCGGATTCAGCTCCACAAACAACGACAACCCACTGTGGGCTGATAACCGCCGCGTAAACGAAGATAAGAGCTTTTCGGACGGCACCGTTTCGCTCAACATCGACGATTTCGGTGACGGCACAATGGCGGACAAAGCGAGAATCGAGGCAATGCTTACCGGCGCGAAGCTCGTGACAGACGGCGACAGCACATACCTCGATTATGGCGAAACTCCCGCGATGAACAAGATCGGATGCGGCTGGATCAGACCCGGAAGACTCCGCGACGATACCGGCAATTATTACGACGCAGTGTGGTATTATTCCGTTACTTTCGGCGGTGCTCCGAACGAGACCGCGCAGACCAAGCAGCAGAATATTACATGGAGCACTCCGACGGTTGAGGGCACGATCAACCCCGTTCCGGGCGTTGCAGGTGACAGCAACATTCGCCGCAAGATCACGTTTGCTACTGAGGGCGAGGCCATTGTATGGCTTAACATCATGGCGAATATTCCGAGCACAGAGGCGCAGCTCAACCTCGCGAACAATAACGAGCTGTTTACTCTCTGCACAAAGTACGAGATCACAAGCGTGACCGTTGACTCGGAAACCGTAACGATCGAATCCGCGGAGGATATCTCGACCGACGCGATACGTGAAGCAGTTATCGCCGCGATACTCGAAGCGCAGGAAGAACCTGCTCCGTAAATAGCGGGAGCGGCACAGTCGCTCCCGTTTCTAAATTTCCGAGAGTCGGGAGTTTAGAAACGGGAAACCGCAAAGAAATGAAAGGACAACGAGAAAATGAAAAACACTGTAAAAATTTTAGGACGCGATTATGAGCTGTTCGCGTCAACGCAGGCAGTCTCGGAGATATCCGAGATGTGCGGAGGAATCAACCACATTGCCGAGTATATCTACGGCACAGAGCAGGAGCCGAACGACCAGGTCGAGCAGGTCAAGCGTGTAGTCGCAATCATCGAAAAAATGATAAACGCGGCTATATTGCGCGACAATTACGCGATAAAAAACGGATTTACCGATGGAGAAGAAAAAAAGCTGTTTTCTGCGGGTGATCTCGCAATGATCGTCGGCATCAAGGACACCGCACCGCTGCTCGAAGGAATGATCAGAGCGCTGAAGGATGATACCGACTACGATGTACCGGAAGGCGCGGTGATCGACAACGCCGACGTTGACGAGACATTGAACGAAATCCGCGAAAAAAGAGCAAAAAACGGGGAAAGCGGGGAGTAAATACCACTCTCCGCATCGTTGCTAAAGGGCTGTACGCGGGGCTTTCCTTCCCGGAGATATGGATTTATATGTCGCCGGGAATGGTAATGCAGATATGGCTCTACAGGATCGCGGACAGCAGATAAAAAACAACACGGAGGCGCGGCATGGCTGAAAGAGTAATCAAAACAACGATCGAGCTTGGCGGTGAAAAGCAGTTCAAGGCCGCGCTCGGCTCCGTCAATTCGGAGCTGAAAGTCTTTGACAGCGAACTGAAGCTCGTCGAGGCGCAGTTTGGCAAGACCGGGCAGGGCATGAAAGGTCTGCAAGCGACTGCGGACGTGCTCGGCAAAAAGGTCGAAGCGCAGAAAGAAAAGGTCAAAGCCCTCGAAGGAGCGGTCGGAGACAGCGGCAAGGCATACGACAACGCAAAAGCGAAGTACGGAGCAGCCGAAAAAGCTCTCGAAGAAGCGACAAAGGCTTTCGGCGCGAACTCCGAGGAAGCAAGGAGAGCGCAGGCAGAGCTTGACAGCTCCGCAAAGGCCGTAAACAAGGCGGAAAAAGCGTATGACAGCTACACCGTACAGCTGAACAACGCGCAGGCCTCGCTTATAAAGACCGAAAGAGAGTTTGAAAACACCTCAAAAGCCGCAAAAGACCTGAAAAACCTCAAATTAAAGGACTTAATGCCCGAAAAAGTCGCCAAAGAGGTCGAAAAGGTCGCAAAAAAGTTCAAAGAGGTCGCGACACAGGCAGGAAAAGCGGCAGGAGCCGCCGCAAAGATCGGCGGGCAGGCGATAACGAAGTCACTGCAAGCCGGAACGAAGGCACTGACCGCATACACGAGCGCCGCGACGGCCGCAGGGACGGCAATCGTTAAGATTACCGGCGACGCTGCCGCATGGGCTGACGATCTCAACACTTTATCAAAGCAGACCGGCCTTACAACGACCGAACTGCAAAAAATGGAGTACGCCGGAAAGCTGATCGACGTCGATACCGACACGATCACAAAGAGCATGGCGAAACTCACAAAGAACATGACCAGCACGAGCGACCAGGTCAAAGGAGCCTTTGACGCGCTCGGCGTTTCGGTGAGAGATCAGAACGGCGACCTGCGGAACAATCAGGAAGTTTTCAACGAAATCATCAATGCGCTCGGAGAGGTCGAGAACGAGACCGAACGCGACAATCTCGCAATGCAGCTGTTCGGGAAATCGGCGCAGGAGTTGAACCCGCTTATACTCGGGGGAGCCGATGCTCTGAAAAAGCTCGGAGACGAGGCGGAAGCAGCCGGTCTTATAATGTCGCAGGACGCGCTCGACAGCCTGAACGCGTACAACGACAGCCTTGACACGCTCAAAGCGAACGCGGAAGTTTCCGGGAAGATAATCGCGACATCGTTTGCGCCGCGGCTGAAAACGCTCACGGACTCGGTCGGGAAAAGTCTGCCGAGCATCGCGGACAGCTTCGGAAAAATGTTCTCGGGTGATATATCCGCGGGGCGTGACTTCCGGCAGCAGATCAAGGCGCTCTCAACCGACCTCGTCGGACAAATAAACGAGATGCTGCCCGACCTGCTCGGCGGGCTGAACACGCTCATCGTGTCGATCGCGGAGAACGTTCCGGCAGCAATAACAACTCTGCTGCCTACTTTTATTGACGGTCTCACAAACCTCGCTCTTGAGCTGGTCGATCAGGTGCCGGTACTCCTGCCGACGATCGTGCAGGGCGGCGCCGACCTCTTCACCGGTCTGATCGGCGGTCTGAACAAGACGCTCGATAAACTTATACCGATGCTCCCGGGCATTGTACGGAACATCGGAGATACAATAATTGATAATGCGCCGCTGATACTTGAAACGGGTATAACACTCCTTGCAAATCTCGTCGAAGGCATTGCAACATCAGTGCCGGCACTGATTGAAAAGGCAACGGAGCTGATTCCGGTGATGATAAAAGCAATCACCGACAATCTTCCGTTGCTGATACAGGCGGGAATTGACCTGATAGTCGCGTTTGCGGAATCCCTGCCGGTCGCAATTCCGGCAATACTCGAAGCAATCCCGCAGATCATAGACGCGATAATCACCGGACTTTCTTCCGTTGACTGGGCTGATACCTCCGAAAAAATCTTTGACGGACTCGGTGAGGGTCTTATATCGGTATTTTCCGGCGCTC
>CAMVGH010000104.1 GCA_947166945.1 uncultured Clostridia bacterium | reverse complement strand
AATGATGATCTGATTATCATAGATGTACTGTTTTGTAAATGCCCGAAACATGACAATGACAAGACTTTTAAACACCCCATATAGACACACTCACAACGTACAGCCGTATTCATAATAACCAAAGGCTCTGAACCGCTTTCAATGCGGCGCAGAGCCTTTTCGTTAATTTATTTGTTTTTTACTTTATAAGGTAAGGAACTTCTTCGAGCTGCAGCGCTCCGGTCGGGCACATATATGTGAATGCATCGCAGTACCAGCAGTCATCTCTGAACTAACTTCATATACGGCAAACCTGTTTCGTCGGGACGCAATACATCTCTCGGACAGCAGTTCACACATTTCTGACATTTGACGCATTTATCACTGTCTACCTTGATCCATTGATATTGACGCTTATTGCCCTTATACTTCCGGCGAAGTTCTCCCGCTTTTTGAGTGAGCTCTCCGAGCCGATCCTTCGGGGTCTGCAATATCGTGACAGCTTCTTCCCGTGTAAGCGGACGTTACTCGCTGTAATTTCTCAGTATTTTGTCATACCTCAGCAATTACTTCCACCTCGACAAGAACATTTTTCGGCAGCGTTTTTACTGCCACACAGCTTCTTGCGGGAAGAGATGTGAAGTATCTGCCGTAGATCTCGTTGAAAGTTCCGAAATCCCCCATATCCGCGAGAAAGCAGGTGGTCTTCACCGCCTTGTCAAATGATGAACCCGCGGCTTCAAGCACCGCACCGAGGTTCTTCATCACCTGTTCGGTCTGTCCGGCGATATCTGCGGCTTCGACTGCGTTCGTTGCGGGGTCAATGGCGATCTGTCCCGATGTGAATACAAGACCTCCGCTTACTATAGCCTGTGAGTAGGGACCTACCGCTGCGGGTGCGGTGTTTGTGTGGATCTTTTGCATTGTAGTTTCCTCCAAGATTTTTTTATTTACGACTGAATACCAGTCTTATATTTTGCATTTGTTTCGATGATCTCACGAAGAGCTTTGAGAAATTCACCGACCTCTTCCTCTGTTGTAAGATGGCTCAGGCTCACACGGAACGAACTCAGCGCGTTTTTCCTGTCGCGGGAAACAGCAAATACAGCTCGTGACGGTGTATTCGGCACTGAGCAGGCTGACTTCACCGATACGCATATACCACGCTCGTCAAGCAGTTTTCGCATTTCCTCGCCCTTGATACCGTTCACCGAAATATTGAGAATATGCGGCACAGCGTCAGCCGGGCTGTTTATTCGGACTTGCGGCATTTTCGCAAGCTCGGCGCGCAGCCCGCTGTTCAGCTTTTCCACATAGTTCCTGCGTCGTTCAAGTTCATTCAGCGCGATCTCAAGCGCAGTCCCGCAAGCCGCAATTGCAGCTGTATCGGGAGTTCCGCTGCGGTAAATGGTGGTGCTTGCACCGCCGTGAATGAGCGGTTCGAGAACGATGCCTTCCCGCTTGTACAGTACCCCGCAGCCCTTCAAGCCGTTGAACTTGTGCGGCGCGAAGCTGACGGTGTCGGCTCCCGCGAATGAGAACGCGATCTTTCCTATCGCCTGTGTCGCGTCGATGTGCAGTCTGCAGTTCGGATATCCTTTAAGAATTTCCGCTATTTCGGCTATCGGCTGCACCGTGCCGAGTTCGCTGTCAACGGCGCAGACTGCACACAAAACCGTGTCCGCACGCAGCAGGCTGCGCAAGTTATCAAGGTCAGCTTTGCCGTTCGGAAGTATATTCACAAGGTCGATCTCATAGCCCTGTTCCTGTAAAAATGTGAGTGCTCCGCTGATCGACGAATGTTCGAGGAATGTGGAGATGATGTGCTTTCCTCGGCGGCGGTTCGCAAAGGTAAGTCCCTTTATAGCAAGATTATTTGCTTCGCTCGCGCCGCTTGTGAAGATAAGCTCGTCCGGCTGCACACCGAGCATTCCTGCAATATCGGATATCGTATTGTCGATGACAGCTTTCGCGGCTCGACCTTCCGAGTGCGCGGAGTTCGGATTCGCAAAATGCCGCGCCGAAATATCTGTGTAGGTTCGCAGAACACGCTCATCCGGCGGCGTGTCCGCAGTATAGTCGAGGTATATCACAGCTCCACCTCCGCCGCGTCAGTGGGCATTCGGGTATTGTATTCCTCGATAAAGCGGTGATAGTCGCTGCCGAGATGATACGACAGCATCGAGCCGATATCGACATTCTCGACGCTGTGAAAAATGCTCATGTCGATATTGGGGTCAATGCGTCTCAACCCTTTGAGCAGGTGCTTGACCTCCTGACGCTTCGAGCCGCCGCCGCCGTTGTCGCACATTGTACAGTTCTCGGTGAAACGGCACGCGCACTGGATAAACTGCAAGTCGTTTTTGAGCCGCCACTGTATTATATCGCGCTCGCGGACAAGGTACATCGGGCGTATGAGCTGCATACCTCCGTAGTTCTCGCTGTGCAGTTTCGGCATCATCGTCTGTACCTGCGAACCGTACAGCATACCCATTACTATCGTTTCTATAACATCGTCGAAGTGGTGTCCGAGGGCTATTTTATTGCAGCCGAGAGCCTGCGCGTTCTTATAGAGATATCCTCGCCTCATTCTCGCACAGAGATAGCAGGGGTTGTTATCGACTTTCGCCACAGCGTCGAAAATACCGGTTTCAAACATCTGTATCGGTATTTCAAGCAGCGCCGCGTTCTCGATGATCTTCTGTCTGTTTATCTCGTTGTAGCCGGGGTCCATAACGAGGAAAACCACCTCAAACGGTATCTCTCCGGATTGCTGCAAATGCTTCATACAAAGCCCCGTAAGCATTGAATCCTTGCCGCCGGAAATGCACACCGCGATCTTGTCGCCGGGCTGTATCAGCCGATACTTTTCTATTCCTTCCAAAAACTTTTCCCATACCGGTTCTTTAAATTCCGTTATGACGGAAAGCTCATATCTGTTTGTTGTTTCCATATTCGTTCTTATCCTATATCATTTCGTCAAATCTCTGACTATTTCTCCTGCAATAAGCAGTCCCGCAACAGCGGGAACGAACGCTGTGCTGCCGGGTATATCCCGACGTTCGGTGCATTTGTGCATTGTATCCGGCGGGCAGATACAATGCGTACGGCAGCTTATCGACATATCTTCTGTCGGACGGGTCGGTTTCTCGTCCGAATACACCACTTTCAGCGACTTCACGCCGCGCTTGCGCAGCTCATACCTCATCACACGGGCAAGCGGACACATCTTTGTTTCGTAAATGTCGGCGATCGTGAGCCTGCCTGCGTCGAGTTTGTTTCCGGCTCCCATGGCGCTTATAACCGGAATTTTTTCTTTCTGTGCGCGCATTATGATCTCGATTTTTGCGGAGACCGTATCGACGGCATCCACGACATAATCGTAAACCGTAAAGTCAAAATCATCTGCGTTTTCGGGCAGGAAAAAACATTTGTGCAGTTCTATTTCCGCTTCGGGATTAATCTCAAGCATACGGTCTTTCATGACCTCAGCCTTGTATTTCCCGACGGTTTTTCGTGTTGCGAATATCTGACGGTTGAGATTGGTCAGACACACTCTGTCATCATCTATCAGATCAAATTTCCCGACTCCGCTTCTTACCAGAGCCTCGCAGACGTAACCTCCGACACCGCCGATACCGAATACTGCGACCCTTGACTCGGAAAGCCGTTCTATCCCTTCTTTACCCAGCAAAAGCTGAGTTCTTGAAAACTGATTCAACATTATTAGCCTCACAAATAAAACTGTATGCGCCGCAGGCGATGTCCGGCTTTTTTAAGCACTTTTTGAAACAGTATCGGGGCGGAAATGTTCTCCGCGGTCTGATAACGGCAAGGCTTTTGCAGATTGCCGGTAATGCTGCCCTCGTTCTTCATCTGAAAAAGTGCGATTTTGCCATAGTCGCTCCTCGTACAGAGCATGGCTATGCATACTAAATATATTGTAATAATAGGTATTATATCACAAGATCTGTTATTTGTCAATCTCGCAGCTTGCAAAAATGCTTATTTCCGATATGAATATGACGATACTTTTGCCAACACTACCGTGCCGTCGCTCCGCGCAGGGCATATGCTGCTGCCGGACACGACTGAATGTGCCTACTGTAAAATTTTTGTGATATTTATTGAAATGGGTTGACACGGAGAAATATCAATGATATAATCGATTTAGCGTAATTTAATAGAGCTAAATATTATTTCGAGGTGACTCCTGTGAAAGTTGCAGTACGATATTTTTCAAAGTCCGGCAACACAAAAAGAATTGCCGAAGCTATAGCCGGGGGCGCGGAAACAAGCGCCGTGTCGATAACCGATGAACCTACGCTTTCCGGATATGCGGACATACTGCTTCTTGGCGGTGCGCCGTATGCCAATGTAATGGCTCCGGAGCTGCGTCGTTATGCAGAAAATCTCCCGCCCGAAAAGGTCGGGAAGGTCGTGCTGTTCACAACGTCAAACTGGTCGCACCGCACTGTCAAGGGGCTCCAAAAAATATTGCAAGCCAAAGGAATAGCAGTCGCGGACGAGCATTTCTACGCTCAGATGCTGAACATAAACGGCAGACTCGAAGCTGCGCGGGAGTTCGGAAGAAAATACAGCGGCGATATATAAGCCGTTCTTTTTTACAACATTAGCCTATAAAATCTATATGTAAGATATGATAACGAAACAACATCTTTATATCACCGGAATGTCCTGTCCGCAATGTCCGAAACGAATCACAAAAGTACTGCGGAAGCTTGACGGCGTGGAAAATGTTACGGTGAGCCTGAAAACATCGGATGCGGTGTTCGATCTCGACAACTCGAAAATACAGCTTCCTGAAGTCATTGCCGCCATAGAGGACATCGGCTACAAGGCAAGCGAAAAGCCGTCCGGAGCAAAGCTCATAAAGCTGCTCATATCCGTTGCAGCGCCGGCACTGCGGATATCATAAAGGCAGTTGAGAATGCTGGCTACGGAGCATCGCTCAAAGGCACGGAAAAGACTGTGAAGCACGATGCCGATGAACTTGCGGACAAGGAAACTCCGCAGCTGAAACGGCGACTTATCGCTTCAGTTGTTTTCCTTGTGCCGCTGCTGTATCTGACAATGGGTCACTTGATGCTTGGTTTTCCGCTGCCGTTATGGTTCGACGGGAATCACGTTGCAATGGGACTGGTGCAGCTCCTGCTCACCACAGTCATTATTGTCATTAACCGGAAGTTCTTTATCAGCGGCTTAAAGGGAGTTATCCACCGTTCTCCGAATATGGATACGCTGGTCGCTATGGGCGCGGGAGTGTCGTATCTGTGGAGCGTGTTCGTGCTGTTCGATATGACGGACGCGGTGGTTCACATGGACGAAGAGCGGGTCATGGCGGATATGATGAACCTGTGGTTCGAGTCGGCGGCAACGATACTCACGCTGATAACTGTCGGAAAGACGCTCGAAGCCCACTCAAAAGGGCGAACAACCGATGCGCTGAAAGGTTTGATGAAACTTGCACCTGCCACTGCGACTGTCGAGCGGGACGGCGCGGAGGTGACAGTTCCGGTAGTACAGGTGCATATCGGCGATATCTTCACTGTCCGCCCCGGAGAGAGCATTCCCGTTGACAAGACCGTCGGCAGTATGGTCTCAGCGGCTACGGTGAACACCTCCGGTTTTCTGCGCTGTGAAGCAGTCCGCGTGGGCGAGGACACCGCCATTTCGAAGATGATCGCTATGGTCAGCGACGCGTCCGCAACTAAAGCGCCCATAGCAAAGATAGCCGATCGGGTGTCGGGAGTTTTCGTTCCCGTGGTGATCGGAATTGCGTTGGTAACGCTTGTGATATGGCTTGCAGTGGGGCAGAATGTGGGCTATGCGCTGGCGCGGGCGATATCGGTGCTTGTGATAAGCTGTCCCTGCGCTCTCGGGCTTGCAACGCCCGTGGCTATCATGGTCGGAAGCGGCGTTGGCGCAAAGAACGGAATACTGTTCAAGACTGCGGTTTCGCTTGAAGAGACCGGCAAAGTGCAGATAGCCGTCCTTGACAAGACGGGAACGATAACGAGCGGCGAGCCCGCCGTTACCGATGTTATCCCGTTCTGTGCGGATGAAAACGAGCTGCTCACAGCGGCGGTATCGCTTGAAAAGCGCAGCGAACACCCGCTTGCAAAAGCTGTTCTGCGCTATGCCGACGAGCGTGGTATTACCGCCTGTGAAGTTGCAGATTTTGCGGCATTGTCGGGGAGCGGGCTTACCGCAAAACTTGACGGCGCGGAGCTGTTCGGCGGGAATATGCGGTTTATTGAAAGTAAGGCTGTGATATCCGCCGAAATCCGCGCAAAAGCTGACGAACTTGCGAACGAAGGCAAAACCCCGCTGTTCTTTGCGGGATCCGGCGAGCTTCTCGGGATCATTGCTGTTGCCGACATGATACGCGCTGATTCCCGCGAAGCCGTGAAACAGCTGCAGAATATGGGGCTTCGTGTGGTCATGCTCACGGGTGACAACGAGCGCACCGCCGCCGCAATAGGCGCACAGGCGGGAGTTGACAAGGTGATAGCCGGTGTTCTGCCGGACGGGAAAGAAGCGGTCATACGCGAATTGCAGAAGCATGGCAAGGTGGCAATGGTGGGCGACGGCATCAACGACGCTCCCGCCCTTACCCGTGCCGATATCGGCATGGCAATAGGCGCCGGAACTGACATTGCTATCGACGCGGCGGACGTAGTACTGATGAAAAGCACGCTCTCCGACGCTGCTGCAGCGGTACGGCTGAGCAGGTCGGTACTGCGGAACATCAAACAGAACCTGTTCTGGGCGTTCATTTACAACATCATAGGGATACCGCTGGCGGCGGGGGCGTACATTGCGGCGTTCGGCTGGGAGCTTGACCCGATGTTCGGCGCGGCGGCAATGAGCCTTTCAAGCTTCTGCGTGGTGATGAATGCGCTGAGGCTGAATCTGTTCAGGCTGCATGAAACAAAGCGCGACAAGCCCCGCAGGAACTCACTTTCCGCAGATGATAAAATCAGCATTTCCGTGCAGTCCGAGCGCACATACACCCTGCACATCACGGGAATGATGTGTCCGCACTGCGAGGCAACAGTGAAGAAAACGCTTGAACAGTTTCCGGAGATCACAAGTGCCGAGCCGAGCCACGCAAAAGGCATTGCGATACTGCACCTAAACAGTGAGCTTTCTCACCTTGAAGAAATAAAGACCGCCATAGCCGACAAGGGCTACGAGGTCATTGATACGGAGGTCGTGTAATGAAAAAACGAGTTATTATTTCCGTAGTGTTTGTGTCTGCGATGCTTCTGTCCGGCTGCTCGACGGCACCCACGGTAAGCGAGTCACAGAGCCTTATTATCCCGCTCGGAAAAATTTCGGAGACAGCGAGTTTCTATCCTGTGACTGTTGACGGCACAAAAATGGAAGTACTCGTTGTCCTTGACAGCAATGGAAATGTCCGCACAGCGTTCAACACCTGTGAATCCTGCTACGATTCCGGCAACGGGCGCTCCGCCGCCGACGGCACGGAGATAGTCTGCGGGAACTGTGGGTTCCGCTTCACCGCCGATGAAGTGGGAACGCAGACACGCCGCGGAGGCTGCAACCCCTATCCCATAACCGATGAGAACAGGACGGTTACGGATGCGGAGATCGAGATACCATACGATTTTCTGAAAGCGTCGAAAAGTATATTCGCAGAGTGGTGATAAGACCGGAACCCGCCGAACTGACAGTATTTCCCTGCGGAACAGATAATCGGCAGGATCCCGAACGATATAACGGCGGGCAGGAGCATAAGAGAGATGCAATAAGATGTGAGTGTCGAAAAAATATAAAAAAATTCGGCACGTCCCGATTTGACTTTTTTCACTGCATATTATATAATTCAATGAGGACGGATATCGGTTCCGTCCTATATTATTAATCATAAAGCATACTTATCAGATATATTTTAGAGAATATTGGAGGTTGGCAAAATGTCAGACATCAGACTCAGCGAAAAGAAAACCTATTCCCCGCAGGAAATACGTCTTCAAAATGGCACGAGCTTCGAAAACAAGAGGGCGGGCAGGATTCTCGCGGGCTTTCAGGGCAGCCGCCCCGTAATTGATATTGAGCGCGGAAAATATTTTACCGAGAGTTTCCGTAAGACGGAGGGACAGCCACTTGTGATGCGCTGGGCAAAGGCTTTGTACAACTATGCGGAGCACGCGACGGTGTATGTTGATGACGATCAGCTTATCGCCGGGCGTGCCGGCAGGAGCGGACGCTACGGAATACTCTACCCGGAGCTTGATGGGATTTTCTCGATGAAGCCATAAAGAGTCTCCCCGAGCGCGACAGCTCCCCTTTTGACATAACTTCCGAGGACGCGGAATATATAATCCGCGAAATATCGCCATACTGGAAAGGCAAGACCTTCCACGAGGCTCTTGCGCTTGAACGGCGGCTCGCGTTCGCTTCGATGATCGACGCGGAGACGGATATTCCCGACGCTATGCCGAAGCTAATGTCGGCGAGGTCGCGCCTGTTATTATTCTGGATATTTCAGAGATTTTAATGATGATGTGAAAACAGCCCGCAGGGAGAGTTCCCAGCGGGCTGTTGCTATATTTTGTCGCTTATATTCTGTCCGCCGTACAAAAATCTTGCAATAAACACGGACTTTTCCTCATCATTGACCGTAAAGAATATCAGAAAATTGCCGACAATAGCATAATGATAACCTCTGCGGGCAATATCATCATCGTGATAAATCGGGTACAAGGTCGGATTTTCTGCGATCTTTGCTACCTTATCTTCTGTGGCATCAAGCAGGTTGTCAGCGGCGGTGTCGTTGAACAGAACGGTTCGGATGTAAGTCAGAGTGCTGTCCAAGTCGCTTTCAAATGCTTCGGAGATTATAGCCTTATACATTATGTTTGCTCCTTAGCCTCCCGAAAACGTCTTCGGCACTTGATATCCGTCCTGCGCGGAGATCGTCTTCGGCTTCATCGAGCTTGCTTTCCAGATCACTCTTTGAACGGACTATAATTCGTTCGGGAGCAGGAAGTTTCACTGCAAACGGCAGACCCCCGGTCAGATTGACCTGACACAGGAACATGTTTACAGCTTCGGATATTGATATTCCAAGCATATCCAGCGTTTCTTCGGCATTCGCTTTCACCTGTTCGTTCACACGGATATGGAGAGTTTCGGTCTTAGCCATAATATCAGTCCTTTCTACTATCATACTTTTGGGTTATGTATTTTGCTATATTATCATAATCGCCAAATATAAATTTTTCATTTATTCCTATAAAATCCAAATCATGGAGTATTCGATCTTTATTCTCGATGACAATAGTATATTCTGGCCATACACGCTGTTGGGAAATAATTCTAAAATTGAACATTCTCTCAGTAAAAGAAAGATATGCCTGATAAATGAATAATCCCTGCTGATTTCTCCCCCTATCAAATGCAAGATATGGCTTATACAGAAAATTCGGAATACAATTAAGCCACCATACATCCGCTTGATAATCTATGATTTTTGTAAGAAAATCTTGTAGCATTAGTGTATATTCTATCACCAGGCTTGAAACCTCACAACAATTATCTTTGATAAGATTATTAGCCGGCGAGTGACTAAATGCATATTTATATTTTATCAAAGTTTCATAATCGCCATCTTTATATGAAGGAAATCTTGAACGTTTTGCTTTATACGGATGCATATCAACAAAATAGTAATAATAGTCATCAACGAGGCACTTAAAGTATTTATAGAAATCTAATGGGTGTTCGTACTTAAATGCTACGAATTTTTCATATAGGGATACAACAACATCTTTTTCATTTTTTATGAAACGATTTAAAAAATTGTCATCTTCATGCCCGGTAATAAGAGTAGTTGTGTCAATTAAGTCATTTTTTAGCAGATATACAAATCCTCTTTTGGAATCAAAATTCTTTTCATCGCCGTGAAACGGTTGACACGCAAAAAATAAAGCAACCAAAGGAGAAGTTGTAAAATCAATTAAATTTGTAGGTATTCCATGATGCTGTGAAAATGCAAGGAAGTCTTTACGCTCATCTTCTGATAGCCTGTGGTATATTTCTCTTTTATATTCATTCTTCATATCTATAAAGGGTTTTTCTTTGCTCCCTCTTAATGCAGAAGAAATAGTGTTGTGGTAATTGGTTGGCTCGCCTCTAAAGATATAATTTGTAAACTGGTCTGATGATAACAACTCTATATAACGAGATAAACTTTTTACTACAATTTCTTTGGGATTTGGAAGGCCTTTAATATATCTTTTTGAATATTTCATTTTTAACTCCGACAAGGCTTTTCTATATTGTATCACATTTGTAACACAAAGTCAATGCGTTTATACAAAATTTCAGCGATTCTCAAATAAAGAGAATCACTGAAACCGTTATTTCTTCCTTCTCCTCTTTTGCCCGTGATGCTGTACAGGCGGACGGAACGAATTTGTGTTAGCTAATGCCATCATCTTTTTCATTTCCGCGACCGATTCGACTAAACCGTCGGTACCCGTTGACATGATCTCAAGGTCGGATCTCGGCAGCTTCAGGAAAATATCTTCAATTATGTGCTCTTTTTCATACCATTCCTCCATTTCAGCTTCGGTCAGTTCGGGGCATTCGATCCCGGCTTCTCTGAAAACTGCGTCAAGTGCATCTTCAAAATCGTTTACCACCAGCTCCCCGGACTTGATTTTCTCTATTGCTTTCAGCATACACGAGGAGAGCATCTTGGATTCAGCCATTCTGTCAACGAATTTCTGATTAACGGTGCTGGCATGATCATCGTAGATATTCCGGATTATTCTGTTGAACCTCTCGGATATACGATAACGCAGGAACTCGTCCTCATTGACTTGGGTCTCGTCTATGTATTTCATTGCACTGTCGAAGCCTTCCGGTTTTTCCTCACCCTTGAACATGGTCTCGAACCCGGACTGCGTCATATTCAGCATATCGTTCATCATAGCAAGGTTAGGTGCAGCTAC
>CAMVGH010000103.1 GCA_947166945.1 uncultured Clostridia bacterium | reverse complement strand
CGCCGCCATTTAAAGAGAGATCGAGAACAACGTTCTTTATCGGGCTGTCCTTGCGAAGTATCTGCTGAACAGAATATGAGATCAGGCCTATTGTATCATGTACTCTGTCCATCGTAATATTATTGGATTCTCCGAGTTCATCTCCGAAAAGATCACCTACACCGGAAATATCGAAGTCAAATCCAAAACTCGCGCACATATCCATAACCTCCCTTGTGATCAGAAATCATCGCCGCCGAAGTCGCTGTAAGAGTCGGAATAATCATAGCTGCTGCCGAAATCATCATCGCTGTCGTCGTTGTTGCTGTTAATGATGTCCTCACCGATATCGGGATTATCACAATCGGGTATTCCGAGCCCTGACTTTTGTGAATTGAAGTCGCATACGCAAGCACAAGCTCGTCAAGGTCAGTTGCATCATAGGCTACCTGTCTGCCGTCGAAGTTTACAATCAGCTCCCGGTCTTCCATATTGATGTTGACGATAGTCCCTATATCGCCGTTGAATATGTCTTTGTCATAGTTGTTCCGTATCTGCATGACCTTGTCCTGAAGCCGGTAACAGCAGCCGTTACGGGTGATGCTTTCGGTATTCGGATTCACTGCCTTTTGCAGCATCTCGTTCAGCTTGGCTGCACCGACAACGCCCCTGTGCATAGGGGTAAGGACTTGTATATCTCTGCTATCCAAGCCGTAGTGCTTAGGAAGTCTCCGGCATACAAGTCCGACTATTTCCTCGGCGGCAGCTTCCGGTTCATCACGTTCTATGAAAAAGAAGTCGGTATCCTTTCCGTTGCTTATGGTTATCGTCTTGTCTGAGGGGATAGTGAGACCGCCTTCCCCGGCTTCCGCTGTGTAGTCACGGGTAAGAGTGAGGGGGCCGCCGTTCTCGGTATTACCGATCTCTGTCCGGAGATCGGAGAAATTGCCCGGCTCCCCGAAATACGCATAAAGCGTGATGTTCTGAGTTATTGAAGTGCTGAAATCAAACGCAGAGGGGTTGTCAGGATTCAGCGTCCAGTAAGCGAACGTGCAGCCGTCCTTTGTGGGGTCGGTCGCTGGTGCGCTCACTGTCCCGCCGTTTTGGATTGCAGAAGCTGCAAATTGAACGTCGCCGTTCATGAATGTGACGGTTAAATGAGTTATGTCAGAGTTTACATCGTATGTATCACAATTTTTGCAGACTCCGTTACTTTCGAAAACGTGGGTTCCCATTATTTCGCAGAATTGGGGGTTACCTTTCCCCACAGTCATGGTACAGTGCGAGCAATAATAGCACTCTCCCGAATCTTTTAATACCCAATCATGGTCACATAAAGAGGAGTCAACACTATAATCCGGATCCTGAGGATCACCGGCAGTGTCCGGTTCGGAGCTGTCGCCCTCCTCGCCGTCAGCGTAAGCAATAGTGTTCAGCCCCGGCAGACTGCCGATCTCACCGAACGCTATCGTTCCCGCGAGACATAAACTCAGCAGGAAACACAGGAATTGTTTTGCTCGTTTTTTGTACATATTATCCGTCCTTTCGTCCTCATAGGCATGAAGCCTCTTATTCTCCACCCTATTTTATAATATATTTTACAGGATTTTGCAAGAATTTACAGGACAAATTCCGGGCAGAACAAAAACTCTGCACTATGCACAATTATGTAACCGTTTTACGCATTTATATGTGCATTTAGCATATTTATAATCACATTTTGGTTATTTTTCAGGCATCGGTGCTCCGGGAGTGCGGGGCTGTTCCGAGATGTCTCGTTTTGCGACATGCCGGTCAGTTCAATGCCGAAAGTACATTTGGGTGATTAAAAGCTACTTATTCTTTCTGTTTCTTAAAACCACAAATAACACACCGGCGCAGATTATCGCAGCAGCCGCAATACCGATCGTAAGCGTGAGAGCGATGCTGTTCCCTTCTGTTGTCTTTTCCTCGGGTATGTCAGGAGTTTCTTCTATCTCATTCTGTACGGAAACCGGGTCTTCCTTTGAGATCACCAACAGAGACACCGTTCTCGGCTCCATTTCAAGGGTGATACTGTCACCGTTCAGCTTTACGGCAGACCCTCCGTCCGCAAGATCGAGAACCTTTGCTTCTGTGCTGTTTATGCCGTAAAGGCGGACGCTGCTGTATTCACTGTCGAGTCTGATGTCCGCAGTCGTTTTTTCGCCGAACGCTTTATTTGTTACCACAAGAGTAATGGTGTCTGTGTCACTGCCGTATATTGACGCATACGCTGTTGATGTTTCAATGTCATCGCTTACGCAGGAAACAAGTGTATCGCCGAAACCGTTCCCGCTGCCGTCAAAATTGGTGTAGAGGTCGATCGCCGCAAGCTGATACTGTGCTTCTCCTGCGAACAGGTTCGCGCAGTACACCTCATTCTGTGCGAAAATGCCGAGCGCGTCGGCTTCCATTATCGCGCCCGTAACATCGCCGGAACCCTGGAAATCGTACTCGGTGACAGCGATCTTTGTGCCGGGATAGAAGTTATCAACGGACTTTTTCAGCGCGGGCAGTATTGGCAGGAATTTCGCTCCCGTATCCGTTATCCAGCTGTCTTCCTTGTATGTGTCGTCCCACAGTGAGCGGGTGGCATTGAGCTTATTGTAAACGCAGGCGGGGTCGTCATAGTGGGCGCAGTACCGCTCTCCGCACGCCCCCTTTGCTTCGGTGTAGAAATGTACATCAAGGACATCGAGCAATCGTGTTCCGCATTCGTCCTCTGCCTTTTTCATCTCGTCGAGATAGTAGTCGATGAACCACTTGTACTGCTTGTTTCCTTTTCTTATGTCCCTCCAGTCGGGCGCGTCGGAGAAGTTGAGGAAGGCGTAATACCCGAACAGCGCGGGTCCGAAGATCTCCGCACCGGGGTCGATCGCTTTTACTGCCTTTGACATTGTGACCGACTTTTCGATTATCTCGGCGCAGGTGACCTTTTCGGGATGCACAAGGGAATGTGTGCCGCTCCACAGGGCCGGTTCATTGTCGAGGGAATAGCCTCTGATGCCGCCGTTCTGCGAATCTCCGAGAGTCTGAACGAGATAGTTGACAAATTCGTCCATATAAACGGTGCCGTCATTCAGATCGGGTGTCAGAGTAAAATCCGAGCCTTTGACAAGTTCGATCTTGTTCCACCTTCCGGAAGGTGCGGCCTCGTTCTCTTTTACAGAACCTTTCATATCCGCGGCTGCATATCCCGCAAGCTGAAGGGTCATAAGTGAATAAGCGTCTTTACGGGCGCAGACATCGGCAAGCTCCAGAGCGACACAGCCCGGTTTATCCCTTACTTCCTCCGATACTCTTTGCGGGAAATACCCGTCGGAGCTGTTCTTCCAGTCGGAACCGGCATTTGAAGCATTGTTCTCCCAGTTATAGGCAGTGTAGCGGTTTCCGCCTGCACGGACAGATCTCATTAAAGTGTCCGAATTCATCAGCCCTGCATTTGTGCCGTAAATATAGGGCGAGATCTGCTTGCGGTCTTTTGATGTGTCAACGGTTATATTTACTGTCCTCATATTTCCCTCTGCATTCACAGGTGCTGCGCAGCATAAAAAAGCGAATAATGCCGCGGCAGCAGCCGCTGTTTTTCTTAATGACATATTCCGGCCCCTTTCAGATATTATTATCTGATATATATTATAACATCTCACTTTGTATATGTCAATTTAAAATTGTGAAACGAATAGTTTCAAATATTCAATATAATTCCTCCGAATGGCATATTAAAGCCATTTTGTGATAAATCGTTATTTCATAACGCAAAAGACACTGTTGACAATCTGAAATTATCAATGTATAATTGCATAGAGGTGAGTGAAGTGGCAGGAACTGTTGAAACCAATATCTACCCATACGCCGAAAAGACGCAGGGACTACCGGTATGTCTGCGGGGAATAGGCGGTACCGGCTGGCAGGGCTATGTCAGAGAGACAACTGAAAGCTGCTGGTACAAAATACTGTACTGTGTCGGTGGCTGCGGAAGACTGAATTATGACAGTGTGAACTGCGAGCTTGCGCAGGGAGACGTGTTTTTTGCTCCGAAGGGCTATCCGCACGAATATTTTCCCGTACAGAAAAAATGGGAGGTGCGCTGGGCAGTATTTGACGGCTGCGGGCTTGAGAAAACGCTGTCAGAACTGGGGCTTGATAAGCCTGTCGTGATAAAGGGCTGCTCTTTGAAGGAACTCAACAGGATATCCGACAGAATACTCATGACCCTGCGAACAGACAGAATAAACGGTATCTACCGCTGCTCCGGTCTGTGCTACGATATGATACTGGAGCTCCACAGACTTATGCTCGATGAATCGATGCCCGGCGGTGACAGCAGAAATGAGCTGCTTCTGCCTGTGCTCGATCATATAGAGGATAACTTCAGACGTGATCTCCCGATAGGGGAGCTTGTAAAGATCAGCGGAGTTTCTCATCAGTATATCGGCAGGATATTCCGTCAGGCTATGGGCTGTTCAATAGAAAACCATATACGCAAAAGGCGGCTCTGGGAAGCCAAGCACCTGCTTCTCGAAACTAACTCTCAGATATCGGAAATCGCCGGAAAATGCGGGTTTCATGATGCGGGGTATTTCAGCACAGTCTTTAAAAGGACAGAAGGATTGTCTCCCGCGGAATACAGAAGAAAAAGCAGAAATCAGAAAGATCAAAGGAAGTAATGCAATGAAAACACCACTTGCGGCTGATAAAACAATATGACTGCCGGAGCCGAAGGCAAAACTTGCCGGACAATAGAGCCTATATGCTTTGGAAATTAGAAATCCGCACTATTACTATTTTCGTAATAGTGCGGTATGGCATTTATTGACCAACTTCAAGTGTGTTCGCGTCTATGTACATGATCGGCTTGCCCTTGTCACGGGCATAGACAAGAGCGTCCGGCTCATCTTCACCGGCGGTCACGGCAATGACCATATCGCAGATGGTCATCATATATCTGTCTGCGGCATCGTAGAAATTCTCGGTCTTGCTGCACAGGTCGGTGTATTCAAGCGGAAGCGCGGGTGCGGCATCGGCGGTCTCTATCACTTTGTAGTATCTGTCACGCCAATCCTCCGCCCAGCACTCGTCCTGTTCGTCACAGGGAACGAAAATCTCGGCTTTCACGGACTGCCCAAGTCCTCTGACTGCGAGAGCCGTTTCCAAGCTCCAGAGCGGAACGCCGAACTCTCCGTTTGAGATCACGGTAAACACGGTATCGGCGGCAGACTGCTGAAATATCGACGAGAGCTTCAATTTCAGCCGCACAACAATATCTTCGGCTTCATTATACTTATATCGTAGTTTTTCGACAGGAACCGACACAACGGCGCATATTACTTCGCTTTTCATAGCAAATTTCTCCCACAAACAAAAAGTGCGCAGCATAGAGCCACGCACCTGTATCCAATTTATCTGTACTACAATTATAGCACATTGTAATACATTTATCAACATAATTTAATATTGCAAATTTCAGCAAATTATGATAGAATATAAATGAGAGTATAGAGATTGCAGATGTTAAATACTCGGCAGAATAAGAAAACCGGCTCCCTTGCCGGAAGCCGGTTCTGTTATTATTGATTCTGTATTTCAAGAATATCGAGCATCAGGGCTGCTCCGAGCCGGAAGCCACGTTCCAAAGTCCGCTTCGCATTCAAGCTGTGTTTCAACGTGGAGTGCATCAGTATAGCGTTCAAGAAGCTCCTTGCAGTCCGGAAACTGTACGAGAAGCTGTTCCTCGGTGTCACAAATGATCTTTCTGTTTCCGATGCATTGCTCGGTCTGAGGGGCGGGTTTCTCACAAGGGCAAATCTCGCCGTAGTAGAGTTTACTTATAACACTTTTCATTGCGGTATTCTCCTGTAAAATGTAGTAGATTTTGATTAGTTTGTTATTCAACAGGAAATGCCTTGATTTTGGTCTTTATTTGGTGCTTAATCCTGCAAAAACAGACTAAAAGACACCAAAAGTTGCTAAACGTTAAACGCCAAAATACCGCATTATACCGCGGTTTGCGGGATTTTACCAAAAGTTGCGAAAAGAGTCAAATGAAATTCAAGTCCTATCTCCGCAACCAATTGAAAACCGCTTAACCAATAAGGTTGAGCGGTTTTATCATTTCTTATGAAATCATAATTTTGACTCCATTTTCGATATTTGTCGCAAATTGTCGCAAGCAAGTTTGAAATAGTTTCATGAAACACCGCATTATTTCACATTGTTACGAAAAGACGGTAATAAGCGAAGCAATGTCTGCAACTTAAGATGTATTTTTGTTTTTGTCTCCTTCGCCGGAGGTAAGGAAAGTGCAAAAAATATATGTCATTTAATATAAAACCACCGGACGAGCCGGTGGTTTTGACTTGTTTTATGCGGTAAATCTTACCGTTACGCGGTTTTCCGTTTCATAGCCGTATGTGACGGAAGCCGCAAGCTTCTTCACGATCATAACAGAAAGCTCGTCACCGTCTGTGAACGGGTCATATTTCCCGCCGCCATAGGCTATTGTCATTTCGGCGGCAGCGTCCGTTTCGGAATACTCGACCGTTATATTTATCGGGAATCCGCTGTTATCGCGTCCGAGCTTTCCGATGATGTTCTGTATCACAAGTTCCTCGAACGCAAGCTGCATATTCCGGACAATGCGGGCGTCGATGATATTATCCCTGCCGAACTGCTCGATCCTTGAGATAAAGCCGATAAAGTCGAAATCCGGAGAGTTTATCTCCAGCGCAAGCTGCTTAAGCCGCTTGATGAATATTCTCGTTTTTTCCTTTGTCGGGTTTTCAAAGATCTGCTGCGGAGTCCCGTCCTCATATATGCCGCCCTCGTCCATATAGAAAACGCGGTTTGACACATCTCGTGCAAACTTCATTTCGTGGGTGACTATCATCATCGTCATACCCTCTTTGGCGAGGCTGCGAATAACGGACAATACTTCACCAACCATTGTCGGGTCGAGCGCGGAAGTCGGCTCATCAAACAGGATTATCTCCGGCTTCATTGCGATAGCGCGGGCAATAGCCACACGCTGCTTCTGACCTCCGGACAGCTCATCGGGATAGTTTTCCGCCTTTTCCGCAAGTCCGACACGTTTCAGAAGCTCCATGGCTTCTTTGCGTGCCTGTTCCTTCGGTACTTTAAGCAGGTTCACCGGCGCGGACATGACATTCTCAACGATATTCAGATTTGCGAAAAGATTGAAGGACTGGAAAACCATTCCCATTTTGCGACGAACGAGCGATATATTGCATTTCGGGTCGGTTATCACCTCGCCGTCTATGGATACTGTTCCCGATGTGGGCTCCTCAAGCTGGTTGAGGCAGCGCAGCAGCGTGGATTTGCCCGTTCCGGACGGACCTATCACAGAGATGACATCGCCCTTGTTTATCTCTGCGCAGACGTCTTTAAGCGGAGTTACATTCGGGTATTCTTTTCTTAAATGCTCAATCTTTATCATGCTCATTTTGATGTACCTCTTTTCCTGCTTCTCTTGTCAACGGCTTTCAGAACGAATTTCAGCATCAACGAGATTATCCAAGCAAGCACGAAGTAGATTATCGCCGTTGCTATCAGCGGGAAGAACGCTTCATAGGTGCGGCTCCGGATAATGTCGCTCATTTTCGTGAGGTCCTGAATTGCGATGTAGCCGACTATCGAGGTGCTTTTCAGCAGCGAGACTATCTCGCCCCTATATACCGGCAGGAACCTTACAGCCGCCTGAGGGAATATGAACTTGAAAAATGCCTGATTTTCGGTATATCCGAGAGCCAGCGCCGCTTCACGCTGACCGACGTCAATGCCCTCGATACCGGAGCGCATTATCTCGGACGCGTACGCGCCGAAGTTCAACGTAAAGCCGATGACTGCGACCCACACCGCTTCAAGCCCGGATTTGCCGAGTACCACATAGTAGAGTATCATCAGCAGTACGACTATCGGAGTCCCCTGCAGGAGCTTCACATAGACATTGCTGATGCCGTTCGCAAGCCTGCTGCCCGTGCGGCGGAACATACACACAAGGAATGCCAGCACCGAGCCGAAAATTGCGGACATCACGGTTATCAGGCAGGTGGTGCCGATGCCCTCAGCAATGAGCTCCCAACGGTTTTCGCGGATAAAGTTCTTCTCGAAGCTGAGCGCGATGCTGTCAAAAAACCCCGGTATATTTTCCGCTCCCGTATTTTCGGCAGCAGCCGCGCTCGCGCTTTTATAAATGTCGGACTTTCTTACCGCGAGAGAGATACCGCCGTAATAGATCGGATCGGAAAAACGCACGCTTTCTTCTCTTTCCGGAGTCACTGTCACATTGTTTGCGCCCACATCGTATATACCCGACGCAATGCCCGCAAGACCGGAGCTTATGTTTGCCTGTTCATATTTGCAGTCATAGCCGTATTTCCGACAGAACATCGTCATAAGCTCGACCGCGTATCCTTTAAGTTCACCGTCCACTATCATAGCAGTAGGCACGTTCAGCGGATTGACGAAGACATTCAGAGTTCCGTTTTCACCCGTGATACCGGAACGATCTATCGTTGCTGCCGACGCATCGCCGTCATACCATTTTTTACGCAGGCTTTCCATTGTTCCGTCGGCTTCCAGCTCTGCTATCATCTCATTGAACTGCTTCTGAAGAAGCTCCGCCTTCTCGCCGTTCTTCTGGAAACAGAAGCTGTATTTATCCTCTTTAAGTATTTCGGGGAGATAGCTGAGTTCCGGATGATCTATTGCTGCCACCCGCAGGAGAGGTTCATCTTCTATGAAGCAGTCGATCTTATTCTTTGCCAGTGCCATAATAAGATCGCTGAATGAATCAAAGTAAAAATATTCGCTGTCCGGCAGAAATTCGAATGTAGGCTGCTCGAAGCTCGAACCGGTCAGTATGCCGACTCTTTTGCCTACATAATCCTTGTACGACAAAGCCGGAGTGCCGACGTTCTCCGTTCTTACCGCAAGGCAGATATCCGCGGAGTAGAACGGGTCGGAGAAGTCTGCTGCTTCTGCCCTTTCAGGTGTCTTAGATAATGGCGCGGCAAGCATATTATATTTTCCGGAGGCAAGTCCCGCAAGCAAACCGTTGACATCGGTATCCTCGAATTTCGGTTCATAACCGTATTTTCTCGCGAACCGATACATAAGGTCGGTAGTCATTCCCGAAAGCTCCCCGCTGACGAACATCGTGAACGGCGGAGCTCCGGAGTATGTGCCGACTGTTATGATACCGTTCTCACCTGTGATGCCGGAACGGTCGATGGTCTGAAGGCTCTCGTCCCCGCCGAACCATATATCCTGCAACTCCGCGAGAGTACCGTCCGATGACATTTCCGAAAGCATCTCATTGAACTGCTTAAGAAGCGTCTGTGACTTTGCTTCCGTTTTGCTGTACATAAAATAGTAGCTGTCAACCGCAAGAGGCTCGGAAAGATACGAGATATCACTGTTCTCCTTGTGTGTTACCCTCACTGTCGGTCCGTCCGCCACATATCCGTCTATGCGTTTTTCGAGCAGCGCTATATTCAGATCGGAATATGTATTGAAGTACAGATATTGGCTGTCCGGGAACTTCTCAAAGGTAGTCGGCTCGAAAGCACTTCCGGACAGTATTCCGAGTGTTTTTCCGTTGAAGTCCTTATATGTGCTGCCTCCGCCGTTCACACCGGCCGCGGCGGTCTCACCCTGTACGGCGATATCAGAAGCCCTTACCGCAAGCATTACTCCGCCCTTATACACAGTATCGGAGAAGTTTGCGCTTTCCTTCCGCTCCTCGGTAACGGAAATACTGCCGATACCTATATCATACAGTCCGGAGGTAACGCCTGCGACCACCGCCGCAAGGTTTGGCTGCTCAAATTTTACACTGTAACCGTATTTCTGCCCGAATATCGTTATAAGCTCCACGGCAAAACCGGTATATTCATTGTTCAGATAATAAGAGAACGGAACATTGTCCGGCCAGCCCGCGGCGACTATTTCACCGTTCTCACCAGATGAAGGCGTTCTGTCAAAGGTCTTGACAGAATCATCGTCGGAAAACCATTTTCCCGTCATTTCGGAAAGCTTACCGCTTTCGTTAAGCTCCGACACCATTTCATTGAACTGTTGACGAAGCTTATCGGCTCTTTCATTTCCTTTCTGGAACATAAACGAATAATCATCGTCCACGATCGGCTGTTTTATGTGATCCAGATTGCTGTTTTCGGCATTCAGCATACGCATGACAGGTTCATCTTCCATGAACGCGTCTATCTTATTCTGCTCCAGAGCGACAGACAGATCGCTTGTGCTTTCCATATATACATATTCGCTGTCAGGAAAATACTCAAAGGTTATCGCCTCAAAGTTCGAACCTGTCTTTATGCCGATCCTCTTTCCTATATAGTCCTTATAGGTGACAGTTCCGTCGCCGTCCGTGTCGGCGGCGACCGTCGTGTTTCCGGTCTGCTGGTGCTGATTCTTCTGCGGCAGCACTGCCAGCACTATCCCGCCTATTATCATCAGCAGTATGACCGCTATTATGATAATATCAACTTTCTTTGCCTTTTTTCGCATATTGTTCCTCCTTCGCTGCGAAAAATATATTCCTCTCCGAAATTTACTGTTTCACCTATTATTATACTATATTATAGTTTGATTTGCAATAGAAAACGCAAAAATTATGTAAATTATTTACTCAACCTTCCCACACCAAATTCAATCGTCAAACCGCTTGAATAAAGCAGTTCATCAAATAAAACGCAAAGACGCTTCTCAGGGATCCCGCAAACGGGAAGCCCATGAATAAAAGGGTTTCTGCCAAGTGGAAAAGTTGAGTATATTATAGGGAACCTCTAAAATGGGTTTTTAGAGGTTCCCTATAGATTATTATGCACTCTTCGAACGCCGTTACTTCATTTTGAGGTCAAATAATTTAATTCCTTCTCCGCCAGCTTGGCAAAGAATCTTGCGGCAGGCAGCAATGCCGCGGGGTCGGCGGTAAACAACGGGTGGTGATTATCGT